>JBIIVV010000324.1:0-3238 GCA_044339235.1 Ferruginibacter sp. | reverse complement strand
CAATGCCTTGCTTAGAAGAATACCCTGGTATTGAAACGTCTTCAATTTTAAAATTCGCATTAGGGAAAATGCTTCTCAAATAGTTCCCATAAATAAATTGAAATCGTAGTTCTGTAGTCGAAGCCTCGCCACCCGCAGTAATACTATTGCCATATGAAACGATTGTGACCGGCTTACCAGTCTCTAATTTTTTTCTAAAATTTACCAAATATTTACTTTGGTCATTGGGTTGTGCAAGGCGTTCGCCATTTTTCGTTACATAGTCTACCCAGATAAAATAAGGATGATTAGAAAAATCAGTAAATTTTGTATGATCGAAGTCTTTTTTGCCATACAGGATATGCTTAGCATAATCAGGAATACTTGAGTTAAATGTACGCTGTATCTCGCCTTTTTCGTAATCAACGGTGTAATCAATTCCTTCTAAATAAATTTTACTATTAGTATTATATCGTTGATAGGTACTCCGAACAATTACACTTCTATTTACCAATGAATCGAAGCAAAGTCTTCCTGGTTTGGTAGCAGCGAGCACAAGGCTTTCTCCTTGAATATCCATAGTTATACCCCTCGAAGAAGAAGTTGCGTTATTGTTTTCTTGATTTGAATTATAAACAGTACTTACTTTATTCCCAGTTGAGCCAGCCTGTGCATATACGCTGTTTGAGATTGCCCCCAATATTAAACAACAGGCGGCTAGATTACATATTGTATTGAACAAAACTGATACAAAAAATATTATTTTAATTTGCCTTACCCTTTCAAGTGCAGCAAATATATTTTTACATTTTATCATGGGCTTATTTTTTTTTATACCTTATTTTTACTTTAGCAATACCTGCGCCTATCATGCCTATTTCTTTTGCAGCTGCTTTAGTTAAATCGATGATTCGCCCTTTCACATAAGGCCCTCGGTCATTGATTCGTACTAACACAGATTTGTTATTTGCAAGATTGGTAACTTCCACTTTAGTGCCAAAAGGAAGGGTCTTATGTGCTGCTGTAATTTTATTTTGCCTGTATATTTCTCCATTGGCTGTAGTGCGACCTTCATAAAAATCAGCATAATAAGAAGCAATTCCTTTACGAGTAGTATAACCACAACTATTTAACAACACTAGAATGAATAAATACAAAATTATTTTTTTAGACATAAAATTGATTTTAGTACTATATGGTATATCATCTAGGTGTTGGTTTGTGATACTGAAATATGTTAATTATCGTTTTCGATTAGTCTAAATACAAAGAGAAGAAACTCCAAATGTCGCCAGCCATATTTATATATTTAGGAATGGAATGTCCTCCATTTTGAACAGTATAGATCCAAACCTGGTTAGCGGTTGAATTGTTTTTGTGTTTTTCTCTAACAATAAAATCATCTTTGATTTGAGCATTCCCCATCAGGGTATCTTTCGTTGAAATGGTGCATTCATTTTTGGCAAGATGAAAATCAAACATTGCTTTTGAAGGCAAATAAGGGCCATAGCCCTGCTCATCTTTCATGTCTCCAGCCCAATAAGTTGTTTCATCTTTAAGTCCGTTTAAAAGCAATACCGGAAATGGTTTCGAGTGGCCACAGGAATCATAAATGACTTTCATAATACAGCCTAGCAATGGTGCGGCTGCTTTGAAAACCCCCGATGTTTTGCAAATTAGCATATTGCAAAGGTCTCCTCCATTGGATATGCCAGTAATATAAGTATGCTGCTTACTTAATTTGTATTGCTTTTGAAGAACAGATGCTAAGGAGCAAATAAATTTCACATCATTTACCCTCTGTACTTTATGAAAAGAGTAGCCTACTTGCCAGAAGCTATTTCCCTTTTGGTCAATCAATCCTTGTGGATAGCAGACTGCAAAACCGTTTTTATCAGCGATCTCATTCATTCCAAAATCAGTCATCATGTCCTGTGCATTTCCGGTATATCCGTGAAATGCAAAAACCAATGGGGCGTTATTAGGAAGATTTTTGGGTAAGTATATTATATAATCCCGTTGTATATCATCCACTCGTATTTGTTGATGATCCTGAGATTTTGATTCCAAAAATAAAAGTAGAAAAGAAATAAAAAATAAGTGGAAGGACCCTTTTTTCATTGTTTTTAATGTATGGTAAGTTGAATGAATTGCTTTCAGGGTGTTTTTCTTTTGTGCAAGGTATTATATAAAAAGAACTTGCCTAATTTATTGTATAGCACTAAGGTGATTTGGCTGCAGATCTTATGTAGGGAAGCCACTACGGAATTTCGGACACTTGAACTGTCCTTTCGAGGGAGTCTTTTTTAGCTTTTCTAAAGCCTTATTTGGATGAATTTACAGGAGCATATTCATAAATTCCCGCATCAGGATTGCCCATGATTGGCTTGCCATTAAAGTCGGCGTTGAGACCAACCGGTATTCCAAAATTGATGGCGATAGATCCCATCGGCAAACTGTATTTCCATGTAGCAGGATTACCAGTTTCAACAGTAAATATATTGGCAGAAGTACTAAAGTATTCCTTGGCCCCGAGTGAAATGCTGCCAAGGCCTCCGCTTTGCATCCGGTAAATATTATTGCTTCTGACCATTGCACTAGTATTGAATTTTTTCCCAGCAATGACTGTTCCGTTGGAACACCAAAAAATATTATTTTTCAATATGACCATACCTGCTGGTCCTTTACTGCCGGCCATATAAAAGAGTTCTCCTGGAATAGAAAACTGCTTTACGGTTTCAACAATGGTATTATTGTAATACTGAAGATTATTGATGTTACAAGCAAATGCGCCACCATTTTGAAAAACACCCAGCATTCCACAGTTAATGATTTTATTATACGCCACTATATTATTATTGGCCACTCCTTTTGAATTGCTTCCAATTTCCATAAATCCATTGCAGTTGATGGCGGTATTGTAAGCGATTAAATTATTATTCATATCATCTCCAAAAAATTCAATTGCTCCGCCATCATAACCATAATCGTAACTTTTCCCCCAACATTCTTCAAATCGGTTGTGGGTAATGCTATTATATGAACTTCCTATTACTATCGGTACAGCACCGTAATCGTCGTTGTTTTTAGTGTAAGATGGTGTGTTGCGAACCATTCTTAGATTGTGCATATAATTACCCGTGATATTGGTATAATTTGAACCGGTAAAAGTAGCGATACCAATTCCTACCATTGTAAAATCACAATTGGAAATGGTGCAATGGGGCGAATTATACAATTGTATCGTATTTGAAATATT
>JBIIVV010000100.1:0-11351 GCA_044339235.1 Ferruginibacter sp. | reverse complement strand
CTTTTGAAATATATGATTTGTTGGTACCGCATTTAACAGCAAGTTGTTCTTGCGTCAAACCCTTTTCAAGTCTAGCTTCCTGTATCATTGCACCTAATTTAAAACTTTCATATCCTTTGTCGAAATTGTTTCTTTTCCCTGTTCCCTTTTTACCATATTGTTCGTCAACAAGCTGGGTAAGCGTCTTGATGTTATTTTTTGTCTTCATAATATTCCTCCATTATTTTTAAAGCTTTTGCAATTTCCTTTTTAGGCGTCTTTTGACTTTTCTTCTGGAAACCATTTGCTAATACAACTAATTTCCCATCGTCAAAGAAGCAAAAAATTCTAAAAATGTCAGTTCCAAGTTGAATTCGGATTTCATAAAGTCCTTCTGTACCTTCTAAGTGCTTCAGATAGGTTGCTGGAACTTGTTGTATTTCTTCAATTAGCAAAAATGTCCAAACAATCTTTTCTCTTAGTTTTTGTCGCTGTTTCAGTAGAAACGCTTCAAAGTAATCTTTGTAAGTAACGATTGTCCTAAATTTCATTCATTCACCCACAAAGCAAAGTTACAAAAGTAGTCCGAAAAGACAACTTAATTAGTAAATATTTTCCCTCAGTTCTTGGCCTATAATCTAGGCCATGAAGGCAGAATTGATTTTAAAGAGCTTAATTTTTCGAGTTGAAACTGTTCAAGGATTCGACGCAACGTCCCCGATTGTAGAAATTTAATTCGGCGGGTATGAACGGGAGACGTTGCTGGGAAGACCAACAGCGGCATTAGATGTCCAAATTTCACCATTCACAATTGACCATTCACCATTATCTGGGATATGCAGGCAGAATTGATTTTAAAAAATAACTTTTTTTGATCAAAAGCCGAATAAATTAACTATTTTTAATATATTTAATTTATTATATGGATAGCAGCATGACTTGCTGACCATAGAACCGTTTCGCTTACCACCAATTAAAGTCACAAAAAATGGGTCTTGCCTTCAATTTTTTACTCACCCTGCTCATAGAACTGCCCATTATTGTATTATTCTTTAAAAGGAAGAAACGAAAAGAAGCAGCCCTGATGGCGGTGCTGATTAATATTGTATCCTGGTCAATCGCCCATATTATCTTTTTTTCGAGCGACTTGCCCCTGTCTTATGTAGCGATTGGCCTGGCAATAGGCGAGGCGATCGCATTTAATGTACTATTGGACTGCAACTGGAAAAAGGCAATTACCCTAGCATTATTAGCGAATACCCTAAGTTTTTTTATTACCCAACTCGTACCCGTAGATATGGAGATCTTTCAGCAAAAACAGGAAATCATACAAAACGAACAAGCGTAATTGACAAGGGTTGCAAATCCCCTGCTCCCCAATGAGAAATTTCTGCCTTCACTAATTATAACCCTTTGTATAATAAGTATTTAGAATTTGTGCCCGCGGGTTCTTTCCCCAATTTTACCTACATTAGGGCGTTTAACTCGCAAGGGTTAACTGCCAACTAATTCTTACCTTTGGCGCCATGTCAATATGGCTTCCGCAAAAATGAAGCACCATATTTGATAAATCACAGAAATTGAATTCATCCATAATCAACAATACCTAATAACCCAGAATTATATGATAGGCTTTTTATCGAAAATATTTGGTGGCAACAAAAGTGAAAAAGATGTAAAAAAAATCACGCCGCAAGTTGCTAAAATCAACGGTTTTTTTATGCAATACCAATTGCTCAACAATGACCAATTGAGAGCCAAGACAGCAGAATTTAAACAACGCATCAACCAACACCTCACTGTTATTGATGAACAAATTAATTCCAAAAAGGAACTTGCTGAAAATTTACCGGTTACCAACATCAATGAAAAAGATGTCATCTACCAAGAAATTGATGTGCTCAAAAAAGAAAGAGACCAGCAAATAGAAGTGGTGCTGCAGGAAATTTTGCCAGAAGCCTTTGCCGCAGTAAAAGAAACCTCCCGTAGATTCAAAGAAAATGCAAGTTTGGAAAGCAACGCTACCGAACTAGACAAAATATTAGCCGTTAAAAAAGACCATATAACCATTAAGGGTGATAAGGTCTTTTTTGCCAACACCTGGAAAGCAGCCGGCGGAGAAGTTTCCTGGAACATGGTTCACTATGATGTACAGTTAATTGGTGGAGCAGTGCTGCATTCCGGAAAAATTGCAGAGATGGCTACCGGTGAAGGTAAAACGCTGGTGAGCACATTACCCGCCTACTTAAATGCATTGGCGGGCGAAGGAGTGCATATTGTAACGGTAAATGATTACCTGGCAAGAAGGGATAGCGAATGGAACGGACCCATTTTTGAATTTTTGGGATTAACCGTAGACTGTATCGATAAGCACGAACCCAATGGAGATGCCCGCAGGGCGGCCTATAACGCCGATATTACGTACGGTACCAACAACGAATTTGGTTTTGATTACCTAAGAGACAACATGGTGCACAGCCCCGACGAAATGGTGCAACGCAAACACCATTTTGCCATGGTGGATGAAGTGGATAGTGTATTGATAGATGATGCCAGAACTCCTTTAATCATCAGTGGTCCCGTTGGTCACAGTGATAATACCCAACAATTTTTTGACCTAAAACCACGTATCGAAAAACTGGTAGATGAACAGAAAAAAACAATCAACCAGTACTTAATTGATGCTAAGAAAAAAATTGCTGAAGGCAATGACGATCCAAAAGATGGTGGCCTATCGCTAATGATAGCACATAGAGGATTACCCAAAAACAGTGCCTTAATAAAATTCTTAAGCGAACCGGGTATACGCGTGAAATTACAAAAAACAGAAAACTACTATTTGGCTGACCAACAAAAAGAAATGCCGAAAGTAGATGCTGAATTGTTTTTCCATATTGATGAAAAAAACAACCAGGTAGATCTTACGGATAAGGGTATTAATTTGATTACCCAATCCGGAGAAGATACCGAGTTTTTTATTCTTCCCGATATTGCCACTAAACTTTCAGAAATTGAAAAAAGCACGGTATCCGCAGAAGAAAAATTACAAAGCAAAGAAGCCCTTTTAAACGATTACTCATTAAAGGCTGATCGCATCCATACGGTTCAGCAATTACTGAAAGCCTACACGTTATTTGATAAGGATACAGAATATGTGGTAATGGATTCATCGGTAAAAATCGTAGATGAACAAACCGGCCGTATACTGGATGGCAGAAGGTATTCAGATGGTTTGCATCAAGCCATTGAAGCAAAAGAAAATGTAAAAATCGAAGCAAGTACCCAAACCTATGCAACCGTTACGCTGCAAAACTACTTCCGTATGTACCACAAATTATGTGGGATGACAGGTACTGCCGAAACAGAAGCAGCAGAGTTGTGGGATATCTATAAACTAGATGTAGTAACCATCCCTACCAATCTGGTTGCCATCCGAAAAGATGAGCAGGATCTTGTATACAAAACCAAACGTGAAAAATACAAGGCAGTAATTGAAGAAATTGAGCGTTTACGCCTTGCCGGTAGGCCATCACTGGTTGGTACCACTTCGGTAGAAATTAGTGAATTGCTGAGTAGGATGTTGAAGCAAAAAAATATTCCACACAATGTATTGAACGCCAAACAACATGCCAAGGAAGCCCAAGTAGTAGCAGAAGCGGGTTTTGCTGGAGCTGTTACCATTGCCACCAATATGGCCGGTAGAGGTACGGATATTAAGCTTGGGCCAGGTGTTAAAGAAGCGGGTGGACTAGCCATTGTAGGTACCGAGCGACATGAAAGCAGAAGGGTGGATAGGCAGTTGCGGGGAAGGTCAGGACGCCAGGGTGACCCAGGTAGTACCCAATTTTTTGTTAGCCTGGAAGATGATTTGATGCGTATGTTTGGTAGTGAGCGTATTGCTTCGCTGATGGATAGAATGGGCTACAAGGAAGGAGAAGTGATTCAACACAGCATGATCTCCAAATCAATTGAAAGGGCGCAGAAAAAAGTAGAAGAAAATAACTTTGGCATACGCAAACGCTTGTTGGAATACGATGATGTAATGAACAAGCAGCGCAACGTAGTGTACAGTAAAAGAAACCACGCCTTGTTTGGAGAAAGACTTGCATTGGATCTTGACAATGCCTTTTATTCGGTAGCAGAAGGGCTGGTCAATTCTTTTAAAGAAAGCAATGACCACGAAGGTTTTAAACTTTCAGCCATTATGAACTTTGGAATTGATACCGCCATCACGCCCGAAGAACTTGAAAAAGGAGCAATCAATTCAACGGCAGAAAAGTTATACGATGAAGCCAAAGCAAATTACAATCGCAAAGTGGTTGCAGTAGCGGAACAGACTTTACCCATCATCAAAAATATTCGTAAAGAACAGGGCAATCATATTGAAAATGTAGCGGTACCGTTTACGGATGGACGAAGAGTAATTCAAGCCCTGGCCAACCTGGATAAAACACTTTCAAGCAAAGGCGCAGAATTGCCCAATGCCCTAGAACGCAGTATTACCCTAGCACTCATTGACGATGCCTGGAAAGAGCATTTGAGGGCAATGGATGATTTGCGCCACAGTGTTCAAACTGCAGGATACGAGCAAAAAGACCCATTGGTAATTTATAAAATTGAAGCCTTTGGTGCATTCAAACAAATGGATGACCAAGTAAATAAGGATATCGTAAGTTTCCTTTGCCACTGCGCCATTCCGATGGAAGATAACAATGGAGGAAAAATTAAGGAGGGCCGCGAACAAAAAACGGACATGAGTAAAATGCGTCAACGCAAGGAGGAGTTTGCCGGAGCCGTTTCGGGTGGAGCTCAGCAAATATCAAATGAGAATGATTACAACGATCCTTCTCCAGCCATTAAGCAGGAACCCATTCGGGTAGACCCAAAGATTGGCAGAAATGATGCCTGTCCTTGCGGTAGTGGCAAAAAGTTTAAAAACTGCCACGGAAAAGATGCCTAACTAAATAATTAACTTAACAAAAATGCCGGATCTTAATTCCGGCATTTTTGTTAGACTCATACTGAATAATTACTAACTATCCCTAGTATATACCAGTAGTTTTACCAATAACAAACAGCATTTTACGGTAGCTAAGCTGTAAATTTGTAGTTCATTACTGTAATCATGAATATAGCGGCCTACATCGACCACACTGTTTTAAAACCAACTACCACCATTGGGGATGTTGAAAAAATTTGTGCCGAAGCAATTAAATACCAATTTGCAGCAGTTTGTGTTCCGCCGCTCTATGTAAAAAAAGCAAAGGAACTGCTTCAAGACTCCTCTATAAAAGTGGCAACGGTAATTGGTTTCCCATTTGGATACGCTGCCATTGAAGCCAAGGTGGCGGAGCTGGTACTAGCCATTATTGATGGTGCAGATGAATTAGATGTGGTAATCAATATCAGTGCGATAAAAAATAACGATTGGCAGTTTTTAGCAAATGAGATTAATGCAATCTTACCCATCGTTAAAAATAAAAACAAGCTAATTAAAGTCATCATCGAATCGGGCATTCTTACAGATGAGGAGATTATTAAATGCTGCGACTTGTATGGTGCTGCGGGTGTTGATTTTCTTAAGACCTCTACCGGATATGCCGAGAGAGGAGCTACAGTGGAAGCGGTTCAATTAATGCGCAAACACCTGGCAGACAATGTGCGCATTAAAGCAAGCGGTGGTATAAAAAACTATCCTTTTGCCAAACAGTTAATTGACGCCGGCGCAAACAGGTTAGGATGCAGCAGCAGCATATCCATCCTAAACGAAGCAACCGAGCAAAATTAAATGGAATATTTTTTGTAAATTGAATAACCACAAAGGTTGTTGTTAATGTTTTATCCATACCAACACGATTTGAATGTTTTCAAATTGAATGACTTTTAAGCAATAAATTTTATACAGATGAAACGAATGTTTTTTATTTTAGCTCTTTTATTTTATGCGGTTAAAATAAATGCACAAGCCAGCATAAGCAAAGACACTACGATTTCTATAGGAAATATCACGGTTTTTATGGACAGTCGCATAGAGCTCTTAGCAAAGAAAGAGGCAGAACTCAATGATGCGATTGCAAACGGGCCGAAATTTGCAAAAGGGTTTCGATTGATGGTATTGAGTACCAATGACCGCACGCAGGCAATGAATTTGAGGGCAAGGTTATTACAACTATTTCCTGAGCAGAAAATATACATGAGTTTTCAGCCACCCCATATTAAGGTTAAGCTGGGAAATTTTCTAGAAAAAACGGAAGCAGAACAATACAAAAAAGAAATCATCCTCAATAAACTGGTTAGTACCGAAATTTATTTATTGCCAGAAATAATTGAAATTAAAACAGAGAAAAATAAAGAATAAGAAAATGAATGCCCGATTTTAAATTGTCAATTTAATTTTTGAATGCTTACCTTACTTCTATCAATAAATCAAATAACGTGAGTGAATTATTACAGGAACAAATAAAGACCCTTGCAAAAAAATATGCAGCCGAATTTATTTCAATTCGCCATCACCTGCATGCTCACCCAGAATTAAGTTACCAGGAATTTGAAACCTCCAAATTTATTCAACAACAATTGACTGCTTTCAATATTCCATTTGAAATAAAAGCAACTACTGGTGTAATTGGATTGCTGCAAGGTAAGAATCCAGGAAAAAGGGTGGTTGCACTAAGGGCAGATATGGATGCACTCCCCATCATAGAAGAAAATGACATTCCCTACAAGTCAACCAATCTTGGTGTGATGCATGCTTGTGGGCATGATGTGCATACCAGCTGTTTACTGGGTGCAGCAAAAATATTAAGCGAATTGAAGGAGCAATGGGAAGGAACTGTAAAGTTCATCTTTCAACCGGGTGAAGAGAAAAACCCGGGTGGTGCTAGCATCCTTATCAAAGAAGGTGTACTGGAAAACCCCGCTCCCAAAAACATTTTTGGTATGCATGTGCATACTACTTTAGAAAAGGGGAAACTTAGTTTTAGGGGTGGCATGGTAATGGCTAGTGCCGATGAAATTTATATCACCATCAAAGGAAAAGGTGGCCATGCGGCCGCGCCACAGCTCACAGCGGATACTATCCTGATTGCATCCAATTTGATTGTCAGTTTACAACAGCTCATCAGCAGAAATAATAGTCCTTTTAATCCATCCGTTCTCAGTATTACTTCTTTTCATGGAGGCAATACCACCAATGTAATTCCTTCGGAGGTAAAGCTCATGGGTACCTTCAGGGCGATGAATGAGGAATGGCGCTTTAAAGCACATGAATTAATAAAAAACCTGTCTACCCAATTGGTGGAAAGTATGGGCGCCACCATTGATATCAAAATAGATATTGGCTATCCATTTGTACTCAATAATGAGACACTCACTGCAGCAGCAAGAACAAAGGCTGAATCATTTATTGGCAAAGACAATGTAGAAGAAACTGAATTAAGAATGGGTGCAGAAGATTTTGCATTTTACTCACATAAAATACCAGGTTGTTTTTTCAGACTTGGAACAGGAAATATTGCTAAAGGCATTACCGCCGGCGTTCACACCCCTAACTTCAACATTGATGAGGAAGCCATCGAAATAGGAATGGGAATGATGGCTTTATTGGGTGCCACCAATGCAGAATAATTGATATTATTGCGCTGCTTTTTTTCAAAAATGCGGAGCTTAAAAAAAATAATCATGTCAAAAGAATTAAGCAAAGAACAAGCGCTAGAGTATCACGCAAAGGGAAGGCCTGGAAAGATTGAAGTGATTCCTACCAAAGAATCAAAAACCCAAAGAGATCTTTCCCTTGCTTATTCACCTGGGGTAGCGGTGCCCTGCCTCGAAATTGCGGCTAATCCTGAAGATGTTTATAAATACACAAGCAAAGGAAATTTAGTAGGTGTCATCAGTAACGGAACCGCTGTATTAGGATTAGGTAATATTGGACCCGAAGCAGGCAAACCAGTTATGGAAGGCAAGGCCGTATTGTTTAAAATCTTTGCAGACATTGATGTGTTTGATATTGAAATCAATGAAACAGACCCTGAAAAATTTGTACAAATTGTAAAAGCATTGGAGCCCACTTTTGGAGGAATCAATCTGGAGGATATCAAAGCGCCTGAATGTTTTTACATTGAACAAGAATTAAAAAAGCAGCTAAAAATTCCGGTCATGCATGATGACCAGCATGGAACCGCTATTATTTCCGCTGCTGGTTTGTTGAACGCATTGGAATTGCAGAAAAAGAAAATTGAAAATGTACGGATCGTTGTAAATGGAGCCGGAGCTGCAGCCATGGCCTGTATGAAATTATATGAATCCTTGGGCGCAAAGCATAGCAACTTTATGGTTTTCGACAGAAAAGGAATCTTATACAACGGTCGTGAAGGTGTCGATGAGCAGAAAAAAAGTTTTTGTGTAGATGCAAAATACAAGTCATACGATCTCGCAAAAGCTTTACAAGATGCAGATGTTTTTATAGGACTTAGTTCGGGTAATGTGGTAACTGCTGAAATGGTAAAAAGCATGGCTAAAAAGCCAATCGTTTTTGCATTAGCAAATCCTGACCCTGAGATTGCCTATGATATTGCCGTAGCAGTCCGTAAGGATTTAATCATGGCTACTGGTAGAAGTGATTATCCCAATCAGGTAAACAATGTGCTGGGCTTCCCTTATATATTCAGGGGTGCTTTAGACGTAAGAGCCACCACCATCAATGAAGCCATGAAGCTGGCGGCAGTAAAAGCCCTCGCAGATCTAACAAGAGAAACCGTTCCAGAAATTGTAAACCTCGCCTACAACGAAAAAACAATTTCCTTTGGGCCAGATTATATTATACCAAAGGCGCTGGATCCGCGTTTACTCGCTACCGTTGCACCTGCAGTGGCAAAGGCAGCCATGGAAAGTGGTGTTGCCAAATACCCCATTACTGATTGGGAGGGGTACAAACTAGAATTAAATAAACGACTGGGATTAGACAATCAGTTAAGCCGCGTTATTGGCAATAAAGCCAGAAAGGATCCAAAGCGGGTGGTATTTGCAGATGCGGAAAATATTAAGGTGCTCAAAGTTGCGCAAATGGTGGTAGACGAAGGTGTTGGCTATCCAATCTTACTAGGCGACACCAAGAAGATAATGCAACTGGCTGCTGAAAACAGCATTGACCTGGAAGATATGCCCATCTTAGACCCCAAGGCGGATGATACGGAGGAGTTGAGAAAACAATTTGCAGACATTTTTTATGCCAAGCGGCAACGCAAAGGAGTCAATTGGCACGAAGCCAATAAGCTGATGAAATACCGCAACTATTTTGGATGCATGCTGGTAGAAAATGGAGAAGCCGATTGTATGATCAGTGGACTAACCAGAAATTACCCCGATACAATACGACCTGCCATTCAAACCATCGGTACAGAAGAAGGCGTAAAAAAAATAGCCGGGATGTACATCCTATTAACAAAGCGCGGGCCACTGTTTTTAGCAGATACTACGATCAATTTTAATCCTACTGCAGAAGAGTTGGCAGAGATCACTTTACTTACCGCCAAAGAAGTGAAACAATTTAATATTGTTCCTCGAATTGCCATGCTCTCCTATTCCAATTTTGGAAGCAGCGATTCGCCAGAAGCAAACCTAGTTCGTAAAGCAAGGGAAATAGTAAAGGCGAAGGACCCTACCCTAATCTGTGATGGTGAGGTACAGGGAATCCTAGCTTTTAACAAAGAAATTCTAAAAGAAAGTTACCCATTCACAGAATTACTGAATGGAGAAGTGAATACCCTTATTTTTCCTAATCTTGCTGCGGGTAACATCGCCTATAATTTATTACAAGAAGTAGGTGGTGCCGATTCAATCGGACCTATTTTATTGGGATTAAAGAAACCCGTTCATGTACTTCAACTAGGAAGTTCAATCCGGTCCATTTTTAATATGGTGCTGATAGCAGTGGTAGATGCTCAAATGAAAAGCAAAACTGACACGAAATCAGCTATCAAAGCAAGTAAATTTTGGAATCAATTTAAAAATAAATCAAAGGAACTGTAGCATCCAACTATTTTAAGTAGCAAAGTAATGTTTAACCAATCCATGGACAACAATAACCAGGTCAGCAAAAAGAAAATTTCTTTTGCTATCAGCAAACCCTTCAGGAAATACCTGAAGCGCTATGGCAGAGAAATCCCTTTGCCTATTTCCTACGACACACTCAAGCACTATAATTTTAGTATACCTGTTGTTGATAATGCTGGTAAAGACACTTTGTGGGAATCTGTTTTTTACAATCCCTCCTTAACAGATGAAATACATGCATCACTCAAAAGAACTTATTCCATTCTTAAATCTAGCGGACATACCCAAGCCGAAGAACATTTATATATTGAAAGAATCGACTATTGTCTCTTTGGTAATTCAAAACCCTTCAGAATTAAAATTGTAAACAACTACAATGAAGTGTATGACTATTTCTACATTAAAGTAGCCGATTCTTCTCGCATCTTTGGAATGGAACTAGAGCATTTATTGTCTCCTAATTTTTTGAACTTTTTAGTTGATGGAAACTCCATTGTGGAAGAGCATATTTCAGGCGTACCGGGCGATATGTTCATTTCCCAATATTTGCAAAGACCCGAATTTAATCCAATCAGAATTGCCAAAGAGTTTGTGAAATTCAATGAACGATGTTTTATACGATTGTTAGGAGATATGCGTAGCTACAATTTCATCTTCGACATCACCCAAGATTTTGACGATGTACAATTTAAGATCCGATCGATAGATTTTGACCAGCAGTCGTACGAAGGAAATAAAAATAATTATCTACCGCAATTTTTTAAAGAAAACCATGTTTTTGTTGAATTGGTGAAGACACACCTCAACAATGAAGTAATCAAGCAATATCAACAAGAAGAACGGTCGCATATTATTCGCCGTATCAAATCTGAACGACAACGGCTTAGAGATCTGAGGGTAGCCGCTGCAGATGATCAATTGTCAACCGAACCTAAAATCAAGCAACTTGCTGCCGAACTATCGCTGCATTACGATAATAATCCAGCTTTTTTAAAATGCACTACGATGCCCCAACTAATGTACCAACACTTAAAAGAATTATTGATTTCAGATAGGAAATAAAAGCAATGCTACTGTAATAAAGGCCTAAATGCGCATTACAAAAAGCTATTAAAATAATCAACCGAACAACTCTTTAATTTCAATAAATTTGTACTATGGATTTTTTTACACATTTTGGTCGATACCTAATAATGCTCAGGGGGATGTTTACCAAGCCGGAAAACACTAAAATGTATTGGAAAGAATTCATGCGCCAATGCGTGGATATCGGCATTGGTTCATTAGGAATTGTTTCCATCATTTCTGTTTTTATTGGT
>JBIIVV010000099.1:0-11373 GCA_044339235.1 Ferruginibacter sp. | reverse complement strand
TATTAGAAAAATATACCCTTCAAATCGCCGCGGTAGGAACCGGTGCTGGAAAGGTAATACAAGGGTTAACATTGACAGATCCGGATGAAGCGATACGAAAAAAGGCAATTGAATTTATAGCTCAGATGATTTCATTTGGCGCTTCATTTCAAGCCCCCGCAATTATTGGTTCAATGCAGGGAAATGTAGTAGCAGGAGTAGATCGGGGTCAGGCATTGCAATGGCTTGCAGATGGATTACACTATTTAGGCAGACATGCTGGATCACTGGGCGTTCAATTAATTTACGAACCGCTCAACAGGTATGAGACAAATTTAATCAATACCATTGCGGATGGAGTTCAGTTTTTAAATGCACATCAAATTCAGCACGTGGGTTTATTGGCTGATTTATTTCATATGAACATCGAGGAAGCAGATATGGCGGAGAGCATCCGAACTTATGGAGATTTCATCATTCACGTACATTTTGCAGACAGCAATCGACGACCTGTGGGGAATGGACATAGCGACTTTATAGGAGTAGCTAAAGCCCTAAAGGAAATCAACTATAATGGATATGTTTCTGCTGAGGCATTTCCTTGGCCTAGTTCTCAGGAAGCAGCTGCCCAAACCATCCAATCTTTTAAACAATATTTTAAAATTTAAATTATGCAACGATTTTGTTTGGCATTAGATTTAGTAGACGATCTTGAATTAATTAAAGAATATGAGCAGTATCATGCCAAGGGCAATGCTTGGCCGGAGATAACCCAGCATGACATCGATGCGGGCGTATTGAATATAGAGATATTTAGAACGGGGAATAGGATGTTCATGATTTTAGAGACGGTAGATGAATTTACTTTTGAGCAGAAGGCGGCGTTTGATTCAACTAATTCTAAAATTGCGGAATGGGAGCAATTGATGTGGAAATTTCAAAAGCCTTTGCCATGGGCAAAGAATGGAGAAAAGTGGATTTTGATGGACCGGATTTTTAAATCATAGACCCAAGCCTAATAGATATTTTTTACCGCAATCACATTTTATACTTTTGATATTAATATTAAAAATAATATTTATATAAATTAATTTTAATTATTTCAATACCTAGAATTAAAAACAAGGCTCTTTTCTTTTATCTTTAGACTATTGGCTATGAAACTGAATTAATTTAAACATTTTTTTAGAAAAAAATTATTCTAATTAACAGACTTTTTACTCCATGAAAAAAAATACACTGGGTATTCTGTTCTTGTGTTGGAGCCAGCTAAGCTTGGCACAAGAAGCGAAGAATCCTGAAAAAATGAAAAAGTTGGAAGTAGGAGGCTATGTAGATACCTATTTCAGTTACGATGTTAGCAATCCTCCAAGTAGAGACAAGCCTTATTTTGTGTCTTCGGGGCGGCACAATGAATTTACTGTCAATTTGGCCTATATTGATTTTCATTATCAAAGCGAGCGATTTCGGGCCAAGCTGACCCCCGGTTTTGGCACCTACATGAACTCGAATTATGCAGGTGAACCACAAACGCTCAAAAATTTGGTTGAGGCAAACGTAGGCATCAAACTGTCCAATAAAAAGGAAATTTGGCTCGATATGGGTGTCATGGGCTCGCCTTTTACCGATGAGAATGCCCTCTCGATGAAGCAGTTGTGCTATACCCGTTCCTATGCCCCCGAGTACGTGCCCTATTATGTTTCGGGTGCCAAGCTGAGCTTGCCCTTGAGCAGCAAATTAATTTGGTATTTTTGGGTCTTGAATGGCTGGCAGCAAATCCAAGACCTTAATACCCAAAAATCAATCACTTCGCAACTGGAATTTCGACCTGCAGAAAAACTGATGTTTAATTGGAATATTTATGTTGGAGATGAACGTTCGTTAGCTACTCCTAATTTTCGAATGCGTTATTTCACAGATTTATACATGGTTTACAATCCGGATGGCAAATTTTCGAGTACGGTTTGCGCTTATATCGGCAATCAAAAGTCTGTCAATCAAATCAACGAAAAGGAAGATCGAATTTGGTGGCAAATTAATTCCTCGGTGCGATACCGATTTACGCCATCTTGGTCATTATCAAGCCGTTTAGAGTATTTTAATGACCCCAAAAGTGTGCAAATCACTTCAATCAATCCTTTATCTAGTGGTTTTGCGGCTGGAAGCTTTACCTTAGGGCTCAATTATGCTATCGACAAAAATATATTACTTCGTTTCGAAAATCGCAATTTCTTCTCTTTCAAAGAAATATATAAAAATAAAAACGGCGATCCGAGCAAAAGCGGTCAGGCATTGACCACAAGTCTAGCAGTTACTTTTTAGAATTTTGAGTATGATTTTTCGACAAAAGTCAATATTTTTGTATTGGAAATTAAAAGATCAATTTTAAAGGTGGATTTTTTTCTAATTCCTGACCAGCATGATTGATTTGCCGTTAAATTATTCTTCAACCGAAAAATTCAAGTATGAAAAAAATATTCGTTTTTGCAACCATGGTCTTCTCATTTTTATGCTTGAATGCACAAGTGAAAAATGAAAAATCAAAACAGGAGTCAATCAATGAAACAGACAGCTCTTATTCAATCAAGTTGCATCAAAAAGAGCACCGTAAAATTACTGGTAAATGCAAGTTTTGTGGAATGCCTTTGAATCTTTCTGTAAAGGAAAAAATGAAATATGAAATAATGAATCCATATACTTGTCCGATGAATCACGACCCGAAAAGTGCCAAAGAAAGCAAGTGTCCTAAATGCGGTAAGAAAATAAAAAAATAGGAACGAACAAAAAAAGCCAGTAGAAATTGAAAAGCAGGATACACATTGGTAGGATCCATTTTGATTCAAATGGGTATATAGAAGTTACCCAAAAAATTCATCACGTAACTAGGCCGTTTGAAAAATAGCAGCCAAATTTAGATTAATCAAATCAATTCTGCCTAATGAATGAGTAAGCCGCTAGGGTAATTTTTAATTCAATACATTCTACCATTAAATTTCATCGCGCGGGCAAAAATAAATAAAATAGGAATGGGGTGAATTTATAATTCACCAGTACTTTTTCACCTTTTCATCTAGCTGAAAAAGTAAACTCCCGAAACTCCATTTTAACTCCTCATTGAGCGCCGACTGATGGGCAAAGCGCACCGCGTTAGTTCTGAAGCCAAATGCGAATCATAGAAATAGATATGACAACTTTCTGTCGCAAAGGAAGAAACCTATTTTGGTATCAAGAAATAAATAATTCTATCAGCTCTCACGCTTATTAAGCGTTCCCTAGTTTTTAATTCTATAATATAGATCTAAACTGTTAATCAAAATTTTATTCCTCTTATTATTGAGAATCAATTCTTATGAAATTTAATTAATATATTATTTAAATTGAATGTTTATATTTTATGCATAAAATTAATTAAAATAAAAATTATTTTTTTTAAACAAAGTAATTCTTCTTCATTTTTGTTCTGAAATCAATAGTATTCTTCCTATTTTACTATATACTTTTTTTTAATATATAAATTCCAAAGCTATGGCAGTTTCAAAATTAGAGTACATCTGGCTGTATGGTTACAAACAACCTCAGCCGGCAATATCCTTGATGAGAAATCTTGGTTTCGATTTTGGCTATCACAATCGTATATCCCAAACAATGAATTCACCCTTCCGATTAAATGACCGTCTCGCTAGTTCTTGATTTTTACAATTTAAAAAAGGCTGCTCCCTATGGGAACAGCCTGTATAAAATTTTAGTCTAAATTGATTAATACGGGAATCCTGTATTTTGCAATAACCACATTTTAGAATAGCTATGATCTGCACTTTGGCCAACTGGAACATAACTAGTTGGTGCAAGATTAGCAACCGCTGCTTTATAATTAACCAAATAGGCTGGATCTAAATTTGGCAATGGATACATAAAGCGTAAAGGTAATGCTGCGCCATACTGAGTAACAGGTCCAGTCTTAAGATTTGGATAGCCCGTTCTGCGCCAATCAAACCAAGACTCAACATTAAGCCATAGCGATACCCATTTCTGATTAATAATTCGTTCTAATTTATTAGAAGCAAGCGCATAACTAACAGTTGGATTGCTGTAAAAACTGGCAAAATTAAAACCACTTGCTCCATCTGTGATACCCCATCTTTTCATTGAAGCAATAATACCATTTTTGAAGTGCGTCTCTGGATCAGAAGTAGCAAATCCACCACGTTGTGCAGCTTCCGCTTGCAAGAATTCAACTTCGCTATAACTCATTAAATCCATACGAATTAAAGGATCACTATTTAAACGATAGCGACCATGCAAGAATGATACCCAAGGTCTTTTTTCTGGGTTATCGGGTGATGGCAAGGCAGCCGTTCCTCTGTTATAGTTTCCTAAATCGATTACTGCAAGATTTGGAGCTAAACCAACAAATAAGGTGGTATCCAACGCAAAGTTTGTTGTAATAGCATAAGTAACCGTCTGTACTTCGTTATAAGGATTAGTATAGGTTTTAGCGCCTGATAAAGTAGCATCCCATTTAGAAGTTACTGGAAGCACCCAACGATACAAACGTGGATCTTTCTTTAATTGCAATGAATCGACAATTGTCTTACAAGGCTTAACTGTGAAGTTAGGATTTGCAGTTCGCAAAAGTCCACCTGGATAAGAAGTATTCGCAGCTGTTCCAAGGTAAGGGATGAAAGCTTCATCAGTAGTACTAGTAAAAGCATTTGGTACTGCCGCATTAAATTCAGCAATCACATCCACACCCAAAGCTGACATATCCGTTTTCTTGTTAATTAAACGCATCGCATAGCGCATACGCAGAGAGTTGGCAAATTTACGCCAGCCAGCCGCACTACCTTTATACAATAGATCGGCAGACGCACTAATTCCATACTTAGATATCGTTGGATCACCTAAAAGAGCATCCGCCGCTTTTAAATCAGCCAAAACACCTTTGTATACCGAGCTTTGCTTATCATAAACTGGGAAATAAAGACCCGTTTTGCCAGCTAATAAAGCTTCCGAATAGGGGATATCGCCGAATAAATCAGTAGCTAAGCCAAAGTTAAAAGCTCTCAAAACTAACGAAATAGCCTCAAAGAGTTTGTTGCCGCTAGCAATTGCATTAGCATGGATAAGTTCAATATTCCTTAACGCGTCATATTCAGCAGCCCATGATGAAGGAGTCCACAGCAATTGATTCAATGTAGGAGCAGACTGGTTGGTTCCACTCTGACCGTATTGCATCGCACCTGAAACATCAGAACCAACATCCCCTAGAGCAGCATAAGTTGAACTAGTTTGAAGAAGGACATAAGTCAGAATATAGTTAGATGAAACATTTACAGGGGAATTCGGATTTACATTAAGGTCAGTTAATTTTTGACAAGCTGTCAATTGAATAATTAAGATTAATGCAAGAATTATATTTATTTGGAATTTTTTCATTTGTTTAGTTTTAGAAGTCAACGTTTAACTTACATCCTACAGAACCTGTCCAAGGCATCATGTTGTAATATTCAACCCCTTGAGTCCAAACAGAGTTATTGGATTTGTATGCTCTTTCGGGATCAACATGAACGCCTGCTTTTGTCCACTCAAAGATGTTTGTTGCAACAGCAGAAATAGATGCTTTCTGAATATTAATTCGCTGCAACAATTTCTTTGGAAAACGATAAGTAAAGGCGATTTCTCTTAGTTTAACATAAGTTGCACTGTAAGTATTTCTATTTGCGAAGTACCTATTTGCAGCCTGATTGGCATTGAATGGGTCTAACCATACTGTTCCGGCGCCACCTAAGTTTTCAGTGTAAGTAGTCACTCCACCAACTGTCTTAGCTTTTACTCCAGGGTTAAAACTAGCATCCGCATAGCGAGTTAATGGAATTCCATTTGCAGGAACTGGCCAAGCAAAACCACCTAATTCAGGAAGACGACCTCCAACCCAGTTTCCGAAGAAATCGTACGGATTAGCTTTGATCTGACCAACGATATCTGAGTTCTTATCATAAGCTGCGCCCTGCAAACTATTGTCAATATTAACACCGTTATTATTCATAAACATTCTGGTCTGAGAATAAAATTGTCCTCCTTGATTCCATTCCACATTAGCATATAACGAAAATGCTTTGTATGTTAGCGTTGGTTGGAAAGCCAACACAAAATCCTGATTAGAATTGCCAATCTTAACAACATGAGTAGGATCATTATCATTTTGATATTTACCTGCTGCAGAGATAATAGGATAATTGTAGTAAGGCGATGATTTATCCGTAACTCTTAACATCGGATTTTCATACATATCACCAATTTTACCTCCTACATAAGTCCTCATCAAAAGACCTTGAATGCCCATAAAGTAATCAACATTCTTAAGCCCTGCAGCTAATTCTTTTAGATAGGTTACATTTCTTGTAAAGTTAAAATTCATATCCCATCTGAAACTTCCAGAAATAATCGGCGTTGTTGACAATCCAATTTCCCATCCTTTAGCCTGAATCAATCCAGTATTAATTAACTTGCTTGTAGCACCTGATTCAACTGGAGTGGAAATACCTAACACCTGATTCTTATTCTGAACATCGTAATAGGTAACTTCGAATCCAAGACGATTATTAAAGAACTTAAATTCAGCTCCGATCTCTTTAGAAATAGCCTGTTCTGGTTTTAGAGTAGGATTTCCTAGTCGACCGCCCATATAAATTTGCATGGCAGAACCCCAGTTATTTCCTACAGAATAGTTTTGATTCAACGAATAAGGGGCAACGTCACTACCAACCTGAGCAAGACCAGCGCGCACCTTAGAATAAGAGATCCATTTAGGCATGTTAAACATCACAGAAGGGAGTAAGCTTAAAGAAGCGGATGGATAGAAATAAGATCTATTTTCAACAGGAAGGGTACTCGACCAGTCGTTACGTGCGGTTACATCCAAAAAAGCCATCCCTTTATAGTCAAGCGATCCCATACCATAAACACTATAAATAGCTTTCTGTGTCCATGAACTACTATAAGTTACCTGACCAGGAATACCATTTGAGATCGTAAATAGTGCAGGAAGAACTAAACCTCCTGCTGTATTATCTAAAAAGGTACTATACTGATACATTCTATTGGCAGCAACAAGGCCATTAATATGCCAAGCCGAACCAATTTTCTTTTTATAAGCAAGAGAGACTTCGAAGTTGGTTTCTTTTCGGTAAAGATCCTGAACTACGTATCCACCATTGGTTTGGCCAAAAGTACTAAACGCTTTTTTAGACTGGCGTCCTTCTGTGTAAGCATCTCTTGTGAATCGACCCATTAAAGTAAATGCATCATTTATTTTATAGTCTAGCTGAACTTTACTCATCAATCTATCACGAGTAAATGAATTGGTATTTTCATAGGCTATGAAATACGCATTATTCTGTTTCTGAGCATTAGAAATTTGTTGAATACCTTCCAATCCTGGCATCCAATATTGTTTTAGGTCGGTAATATTTACCTGAGCACCTTTTTCGTACAAGCTTCGGATTACGTCATTACGGTCATCTCCATTGATATTTGGACGGTTTCCAGAACCAGATTCAGTCCAATTGACATTGAAAATAATTGATAATTTATCTGAAAGTTTTTGCATTGCATTCAGATTGATCGTACTCCTTCTCATATCCGTATTTGGAATCATACCCGTATTGCTCATATCTCCAAGTGATACCCGAAAGAATCCCTTGTCGTTTGCTCCATTAAAAGATATGTTATTCGTTAAAGTGGCACCTGTTCGCATAAAGTCTTGAATCCTATTCTTATACGCCTTTAATGGTACTGCAACTCCTTTTGAGTTCCACTGAGCCCAATTCTCGCCTTTATCAAGCTGAGATCCCCAAGTTTCATTGTCACCTTCGCTGAAAAGATGTGATCCAGCTTTACCAGTGCCAAACTGTGATTGGTAAGGATAGTAATCGTAAGGAGCATCAAATACACCAGAAGAATTAACAGAAACGCCAATTCCCTTCCCTTTTGCACTCGATTTTGTAGTGATTAAGATCACACCATTTCCAGCACGTGAGCCATAAAGAGCAGCAGCACTTGCACCTTTTAGAACAGATACCGACTCTACGTCATCTGGATTTAAATCCGAGATCGCATTTCCTAAATCGGCTCCTTGGAAATTATTATTTACTTGATTCGCAACTGGTACTCCATCAATCACAAAAAGTGGTTGGTTGTCATTGCTTAATGACTTCGCTCCACGAATAATGATGTTAACAGAAGAACCGACTGTTCCGTCCATTTGTGAAATCCGCACACCGGTTACTTTTCCCTGAAGAGCTCCCAATACATTGGTCTGAGGAGTAGCATTCAACAACTCACCTTTCACTTCACCAACGGAATAACCCAGTGCTTTTTTCTCTCTCTTAATTCCCAATGCGGTTACTACTAAATTAGATAGGGCTGTATTTTCAGTTTGTAATTTTACATTGATCGAAGTTTGTTCATTTACAACAATCTCCTGACTTGTATACCCTACAAAAGAAAAAACCAATACCGACTTTTTTGAAGGAACATCTATTGTGAATTGTCCCCGTGCATCTGAAGTGGTTCCTTTCTTTGTATTCTTAATTCCAATATTTACGCCCAGTAAAGGGACATTATTTTCATCCGTTACCTTTCCAGTAATAATCATCGCAGGAGCTTCTATATGATTACTTATTAACACAGGGGGAACAAGCAACTTTTCTTTTAAAACGATGGTTTTTTCTACCAGCGAATAATCAAATGGCTGATTTTTAAAACACTCGCTTAATGCCATTTCAATTGACACGTCTTTTAAATTGACCGTAGTCCGTTTGGACTCGGACATCCATTCTTCTCTATAAACAATGGAATAGCCTGTTTGCTCCTTAATTTTCCTTAACATCTGCTCAAATGGGGCATTTTTAGCTACTAGCGTAATTCCTTGGGCATTCCCATTAGCATTTACGTTAAGGAAGGCAAATAATAATAAAATAGTTGTAAAATTCATGATTAACAACGTTTTGTTTAAAATCCCGCGAGAAAAGGGATGGGGAAAGTCTTTAAAATGCATAACTTTGGTTTTTTAGGTTAAATGATGGCAGTCTATCGAACGATTGAAAATTGTAATCAACCTAAAATTTGCCAAAAGTGCTTGCTACACTTTTGGTTTTTTTTGGCTGACCATTTATTTAAATACCTTTTTTTAAAAGAGGGTATATAATTTTATTTTTTAAAAATTGAATGCGCTAACGCCGTATAATAAATATTATACAAATTATTATAATCAAGCTTTAACAATCACTTTTTTTCCATCAAAAGTAAAATGAACTCCACTGAGTTGCATCACTTCCAGCACTTTTGACAATTTCATATTCCTAGGAATATCACCTGAAATATGACCTGATGGAATTGTTCCCTCATAAACAATTTCAATATCATACCACCTTGCAATTTGCCGCATCACAATTCCTATATCGGCATTTTTCATAACAAATAACCCATCCTTCCAGGCAGTGACTCCGTCTATATCCGTATCTTTTAATACATTCCATTCACCCGTATTTTTTTGTTGGGCTTGCTGACCGGGCAGCAGTTTAATCGTAGTGTTTTCCTTGGTAATTTCAACGCTACCTTCTAATAAAGTGGTACTTGTGATCAATTCATCTTCATACGCATTTACATTAAAATGCGTTCCCAAAACATGAATATTGGCTCCATTTACAGCTACATTAAAAGGCTTGGCTGCATTGTGTGCTACTTCAAAATAAGCTTCCCCTGTGATGGATACATTTCGCTCCTTGCCAGAAAAAACGGGAGGGAATTTGATGGAAGAAGCTGCATTGAGCCAAACCTTTGTTCCGTCCGACAATACAAGCTGGTACTGCCTTCCCTTTGCTGTAGTCATAATATTATATACTACTGCTTCATTTGAATTAGCATCGGAATTTTTGTAACTTAATTGACCATTTTGGTTAATCAACCTTAATCCACTTTGAGAAAAAAGGTGCCCATTTTTCGCTGTATCTAATAAAATCTGGTTCCCATTGGAAAGGGTAAGTACTGCGCCACTGAATCCTGGATTGATATCTTTTGGATCTGATCTATTATGATCAACAAATTGGGGCTTTGATTTATTTGCATCTACAAAATAAACTGCTCCGAATCCAACCACTACAATAAGGATTGCCGCCGCAACCAAGCGTGGCCAAATTGTTTTAACGCTGCTGGTGAATGTAATATTATCCTCACTAGTCTTTTGTAAGATTTGGTGATAAATTGAATCCCAATCAATATTTGAAGAAAGTTCATCTTCATCAAATTGATGTATCAACGATTGGATATGTTGCTGGAAGGGTTGTTGGATTTCATTGGTATTTAACCATTGAAAAAGTTCCTGTTCTTCAATAACAGTAGCCTTACGGCTGGAATATAGTTCCAATAAATGAAGTACTCTTTCTTTAGCAAGTTGCATATCGTTGTAAAAGTTTTACAGAAAATAGCTCCTGTAAAGGTTTTTTTATTAAGACACAACGAACAAGAAAAATGTACTAGTTAAATAAAAAATAATTTGAAATCAACTTTCTAGGTATTAGAAAAGGCAACACAATGCCATAAAAAAGCTTTTTCCCTTAAAATGATAAAGAATTGATTTAACGGCTTCGTGGAGGTGATTTTTTACAGAATTAGGGGAAATTTTCATTTGATTAGCAATTTCTAATCGGCTAAACCCCTGTTCTTTGCTAAGTTGATACACTTTTTTCTGTTGAGGTGGTAGTTGATTAATAACGGTGTGAAGAACCTCCTTATTTATCTTTTCCTGCATGATTGATTCCATGTCTTGCTCCTCCCACTCCAACAAATTCTTTGAAACTACCATAACCATTTTTTTTTCTGCAGCAATTTTTTTGAATTGGTTGAAAATGCAATTATATAGAATGGTATACAAATAATTTCCTGGATTATCGGCACCTGCAATTTGAATTCTCTTTGTCCAAAGCAAAATAAACACCTCTTGAACAATTTCTTCTGCTAAATATTCAGAACGGGTAATTTTGAATGCTGCTAAATAAAATGGCTTTTTGTAGTAATCAAAAATAATTTGAAAGGCCGTTACTTCGCCTTCGGATAGTTGAATAAAAAGAGCTTTATTCATATTTCATAGATTATTAGTTGGCAAACAATTCAACCCAAATCTAATTAGAAGTTAACAAATCGCTAATTTTTTTTTAAAACTGACTCTTTTCACTTGGTTTCCAACTCATTACTAACAAAAAAGTCAAGACCCAATTACTACTCACAACATTACCACTAACTAGTTTTATTAATCTGTTTAGGATGAAGCATCGTTAGTTGTAAAATAATAGCAGCCAGAACTACAACACCCAATATAGCAAAGTCTCGTCCCAA
>JBIIVV010000323.1:0-3246 GCA_044339235.1 Ferruginibacter sp. | reverse complement strand
AGGGATATGCTGGTAAAATTTAAAAAAAATCATCCCGGTTTTCAACCGGTTATGCCCAAGGGAACTAGATTTCGACAGGCAATACATTTGTATCTTGATAAGAATAAAAAATATTGGAGCAAACTGGGTATCGACCTGCTGCTAGGTGCCCCTACCGATGGAATAATGACCACATTGCACTCACAGTTTCTGCCCGACAATTTGATGAAATCGATGGATAGCAGTAACGAAAACCATCCATTGGTCATCTCAACCACTAACCTATACCCGATAACTGAAGCAACTGAAAACGGATCTCTTTTTACCCCCCTATTTGTGTTTTCCCTACTGTTTTGCGGTATTTTGTTGATCAGTTTTTCTTCTAACAATTGGGTGAAAATATTTTTACAGGGTTTTGATGGGATCTTCTTTTTTTTAATAGGCGCCCTAGGTGTACTGCTAATTTTTATGTGGTTTGGAACAGATCACTCCATGACTAAAAACAATTATAATTTATTGTGGACATGGCCAACCAATATCATTGCTGCATTTTTACTGCCTAGTCAAAAAAAATGGGTTCAAAAATATTTTGGTGTGCAAGCGATTGCCTTGACCCTTTTACTGATTAGTTGGTTTTTTTTACCGCAACAATTAAATACTTCCCTTATTTCAATTGTGTTATTGCTGATTTTTAGAAGTGCTCGAAAATTCATGCAAGCTCAAGTATAAATTTTTGTATCCCTTTATTTTAACAATTGCAGAATAATAATGTTGACAGAAAATAATGTACAATATAACGATTCCAACATTTTTTATCGAACGATAGGAAAAGGTAAACGAGTCATGCTTTTGCATGGCTTTGCGGAGGATGGAACAATCTGGGAAAATCAGATTGCCTTTCTAAAAAATTATTTTCGGCTACTCATTCCTGATATCCCCGGCAGTGGAAGATCCGAACTTATACCGGATGGAAATATAGCAACCTACGCCGAGGTAATCAAAGCAATCTTAGCAGACGACTTTCATCAACAAGGAAATGAAGGTTCAGAAGAGATCATAATGATCGGTCATAGTATGGGAGGATATATTGCGCTGGCTTTTGCTGAAAAGTACCCGCAGCTCCTTGCTGCTTTTGGCCTTTTTCATTCCACTGCTTTTGCCGACAATGAAGAAAAAAAATTGACAAGAGCCAAAGCCATCCATTTTATTAAAGACAAGGGAAGCTACCCGTTTTTACAAACCAGTATTCCCGGACTGTTCTCCCAAGAATTTACTAATAATCACCCAGCTGAAATAAATGAGCTAATCCATAAAGCGAAGAATTTTAGTCCACATGCACTCATTCAATATTATGAGGCCATGATACAAAGGCCAGATAGAACTGAGGTGCTGAAAAAATTTCCAAAAGCCATCCTATTTGTCATCGGCGAAAAAGACAATGTGATTCCTTTGCAAAGCAGTCTGCAGCAATGTTATCTTCCTGCACAAGCCCATATTCATATTGTAGAAAAATCAGCCCACATGGGAATGCTGGAAGAGACAGAAAAGGTGAATGAAATACTATATCATTTTTTGAAATTAATTTAGCTGTATTCTAAATCAATGCTGACTATATCGAAAGGTGAAAACACATAGTTAACAACGACATTACTGAATTAAGAAATGTTAATTTTCTGTCAAGCCCAGCCCAATTCTCAGAAAAAAGCCTCCATTTAATTCACTTCAGTACCTTTGCTATCTTTAAAAGCTATTAAAATTTAAATACCTAACCACTTTATTTTTAAATACCCAATATAAACCTCCCTCAAAACATTATAAATTACTACTTGTAAAAGTCATGATACTGCGCAACAACAGCTCCGCATTGAATGATCAAAAAGCATTATTTCATGATCACAAAAATTAATACGGTTTTACTTCTGCTGCTTTTTTTATTTCTTAGTGGGGCTTCGCAAAACATTTTGGATTTTCAGGAGAAATTTAAGGTCAACATCAGCAAAGCAAGCTCCAAAATAAAAATAGATGGATTATTGGATGAAGCGGCATGGGAGTCTGCTGGGCAGACAAGTGATTTTTGGAAAAAATGGCCAAACGATGTGGGAAGACCTGTTCGACAGACTTATGTGAAGATGAGTTATGACGACCAATTTCTATATATAGGAATAAAAGCCATTGACACCAACTACTATGTAGTACAATCATTGAAAAGAGATCAGGGGTTTTTTATGAGTGATGCCGTAACCATTGCCATTGACCCGGTAAATCAACGGACCAATGGATTTTTATTTAGCATCACCCCATACAATGTTCAATCTGAAGACCTAGTTGCAAGTGGACAAAGCAATGGAGAATTGAGTTTTAGCTGGGATAACAAATGGATTTCAGCAACTACTAGGCATCCAAACTATTGGATTGCAGAAATCGCTATTCCATTCAAGACCCTACGATTTAAAGAAGGAAAAACTAAATGGGGCATCAATTTCTTAAGAACCGATGTTAAAAATAATGAATTCTCTAGTTGGACCAAGATGCCCACCAATTTTCCGTTTTATGATTTCGGTTATTCCGGTTCACTTAATTGGAATACGCCACCACCAGCTCCTGGCACCAACATATCTACAATACCCTATGTATCTAGTTTTCAATCTTCCGATAAAGAAGCCAATGCTCCATGGACTGGAAAATTAAATGGTGGCTTCGATTCAAAAATTGCCCTTACCTCCTCTTTAAACTTGGACCTTACTGTTAATCCTGATTTTTCTCAGGTGGAGGCAGATCAGCAGGTAACCAACCTAACCAGATTTGACATCTTTTTTCCAGAAAAAAGAACTTTTTTTCTGGAAAATGATGACTTGTTTTCAAATTTTGGCATTCCGCCCATCCGGCCATTTTACTCTAGAACGATTGGGCTTGACAAAAACGGAAATAAGATACCGATTGCAGCTGGTGTTCGCATCAGTGGAAATATTAGCAAAAAAACTAGAATCGGTTTAATGAATATGCAAACGCTTGCCAAAAATGATGCGGCGGCACAAAATTATACGGCCATTACTTTTAATGAACAGGTGCAAGCCCGCTCATCTATAAAGGGATATTTTTTAAACCGACAGGGGTTGGAAGACAAAGATCATCGATTTACAGACCCTTTAGACAGGTATGGAAGGAATGCCGGAATCGAATATGATTTCTTAGATAATTCCGGCAAATGGAATGCTTGGACCGGACATCATTTATCTTTTAAAGACGGGATTAAGACACCTGGATATT
>JBIIVV010000098.1:0-11382 GCA_044339235.1 Ferruginibacter sp. | reverse complement strand
TCAAAATATTGAGCTACTTCCACCCCTGCTTTGTCTAAAGCAACCAATGCTTTAATCAATGGAGTTTTTGCATCCAGTGACTCACCGGTGTAGGAAACAAAAATAGTAGGAACACATAAAGTTTTACCATTGCCGATTTCCATAATAAATGCAGGTGAAGAAGGATCCCATGCAGTGTATCCACGCGCTTCGAAAGTTGCTCTTAAACCCCCTGATGGAAAAGAAGAAGCATCCGGCTCTTGTTGTATCAAGGCTGCACCTTCAAATTCTTCGATCGGGGTGCCATCGCCTTTTAATGTAAAAAATGAATCATGTTTTTCAGCAGAAAGATCTGTTAACGGTTGAAACCAATGTGTATAGTGTGTTACCCCTTTGCTTTCAGCCCAAGCTCTTAAACCATTCGCAATCTGGTTGCCCATACTACGATCAATTTTCTTACCTCCCCTGATAGAAGAAACTAAACTTTTGTAAGCCTCATCACTTAAAAACTGACGAGCAGTTTTTAAAGTAAAAACATTTTCACCAAAAATTCCGGTAATTTTTACGGAGGATTTAACAGATACTTCCGGATTAGACCGCAAGTTTTCAATTGCTTTAAAACGTAATGATTGCATAGTTTTTAAGATTTAGAACCACAAATTACGATAATATTTATCAGTAAATTACGTTTTGGCGAAATCGTTTCGATTTTTTTAATCAAAAAAGAGTAAATTTTAAATATTATATAATTTTATAATGTATAAAATTATATCTAACATTGTTACTAAAAAAACAGAAACAAAAATCACCGCCAAAAAAGATTTTGATCAGTAAATGAATAGAATATGAACTAAAAAATCATTTCCTACCCCTCATAATAACTAAGCAGTAAAAAAATAGACTGTTCAATTTACCATTGCCACAGATAGGACAAAATCAACCCTTCCCGTATTTTTAAGGACTGTAAAACAATTATAATAGTAAATAACTAAAATAATATTGAATAGGCCCCTAAAAAAAGAAATACAGGTTGTACTTTCGCACTTTGATATAATTATGGAAATAACCGTTACAACCGCAGAACAACTTCGGCTTACAGCAGAAGAATTTACCTTGATACAGCAAAAGCTGGGGCGCACCCCAAACTTTACGGAACTCTGTTGCTTCAGCGCCATGTGGAGTGAGCATTGCAGCTACAAGAACTCTATCAAATGGCTAAAAACATTACCTAGAGATGGACAAAAAATGCTCGTAAAAGCCGGAGAGGAAAATGCAGGGCTGATGGATATTGGAGACGGCTACGGAGTTGTATTTAAAATAGAAAGTCACAACCACCCTAGTGCCATTGAGCCTTTTCAGGGTTCTGCCACAGGTGTAGGTGGTATTCACCGCGATATTTTTACTATGGGGGCTAGGCCGATTGCATCCCTGAATTCACTACGCTTTGGAAATTTAACCGAGGCCAAAACCCAGCATTTACTTGCGGGGGTGGTACATGGCATTGGCCATTATGGCAACTGCTTTGGCGTACCAACGGTGGGAGGAGAAATTTATTTTGAAAACTGTTACCATACCAATCCCCTTGTAAATGCCATGAGTGTAGGCATTTTAAAAAATGGAGATACCATATCGGCTACTGCTGAAGGTAATGGCAATCCTGTTTTCTTTGTTGGTAGTGCAACTGGAAAAGATGGTATTGGAGGTGCATCCTTTGCATCCGCCAATATAACAGCAGACAGCGCAGAAGATCTTCCGGCGGTACAGGTAGGTGATCCCTTCCAGGAAAAGAAGTTATTAGAGGCTTGTTTGGAAGTAATCAAGACGGGTGCTATTGTAGGAATGCAGGACATGGGAGCAGCAGGTATCATCTGCTCAACAGCGGAAATGAGTGCCAAAGGAAATTCAGGAATGAAAATTTATCTCGATAAAGTCCCTATGCGCCAACAAAACATGAAGGCCTGGGAACTATTATTGAGCGAAAGTCAAGAGAGAATGCTGATGGTAGTAGAAAAAGGAAAAGAGGCCGCCGTTATTGAAATATTCGAAAAATGGGATCTCCCTTGCAGTGAAATTGGCGAGGTTACAGCAGGTGGTGAACTTGAATTTTATATGAATGGAGAACTGGAAGCATCCCTTCCGGCTGTGGAACTTGTTTTGGGCGGCGGTGCACCAGTATATGAAAGGGAATATGCCCGTCCACAGTACATGGACCAAATAGCAGCTTTTGATGCAGCAACGATTCAACAACCGTCGGATCTAAAAGCGGTAGCGGAGCAATTAATTCAAATACCCAATATTGCCAGCAAGCGCTGGATATATACTCAATATGATAGCATGGTGGGTGCTGGCAGCTGCAGTACCAATGAACCAAGCGATGCAGCCATCGTACTGGCAAAGCCCACCAATAAAGGACTTGCCCTTACCACCGATTGCAATAGCCGCTATGTATTTGCCGATCCCTACAAAGGAGCAATGATTGCAGTAGCAGAGGCGGCAAGGAATATCGTTTGTAGTGGTGGTCAGCCTTTAGGTGTGACCAACTGTCTAAATTTTGGCAACCCCTACAATCCTGAGGTATACTACCAATTTGTTCATGCCATTAAAGGCATGGGAGAAGCTTGCGTAAAATTTGACACGCCCGTTACAGGAGGAAATGTAAGTTTTTACAACCAGTCTCCTGATGGCCCTGTATACCCTACTCCTACCATTGGCATGGTGGGTTTACTGGACAATGTTAGCCAAAAAATGACCATGGATTTTAAAAATATCGGGGATTCTATTTATTTAATAGGCAATAGCAGCAACGATTTTAATTCATCGGAATATTTGCACAAAATACATGGGGTAGAATTTAGTCCGGCACCACATTTTGAATTGAATGAAGAATTTGATTTGCACCGGGTAATTGAAAAACTAATCCAACATCAATTGGTAAATTCTGCTCATGATGTAAGCGAAGGCGGAATATTTGTTACGCTCACAGAAAGTGGCTTCAACAGAAATCTTGGGTACCAAATCAATAGCAACAAAAACTTCCGCAAAGATGCTTGGCTTTTTGGGGAAGCGCAGAGTAGGGTAATCGTATCGGTAGCCCAACAGCAGGTGGCCGCCTTTGAAGCAAGTGTGAAGGCTTCCAATGTTAGTTTTGAAAAACTCGGATCCGTAACAGCTGGTGACATCCAAATTGATAATGAAAACTGGGGTGATATTCAAGCATGGGGTAAAAAATACGACCAAGCAATTGGAAATTTATTAGCAGGACATGAATCAGAACAAGCGTTGATTGCACTTTAAAAAATGTTACTTTACAAATAAAAATCAAACATCTAACAACAAATACCATGAATAAAAAAATCGCCATTATTGGAGGTGGGAATTTGGGGACTGCAATTGCAGAAGGTTTGATAAAAAGTAAATTTTGCAAACCGGCTGATATCACCGTTACCAAAAGGAATACGGCTACCCTCAAACAACTTGCTAACAAAGGGGTTCAGGTAACATCTGACAATGCGGTAGCCGTAAGAAATAGCGAATTGGTTATCCTGGCTATTAAGCCATTTCAAGTAAGTGAAGTGTTAAATGGATTAAAAAAAGAACTCACCTCCAAACACATCTTGGTTTCGGTGGTAACCGGAGTACTCATGACAGAAATTGAAACGACCATTAAAAAGAAACTACCCGTTTTTAGGGCCATGCCTAATACAGCCATTGCCATACAGCAAAGCATGACTTGTATCAGTTATACCAATGCCTCAGCTACACAAATCAATTTTGTGAACGACTTATTTTCCACACTGGGCAAAGTGACGATGATCAATGAAAAGTTAATGGATGCCGCTACAGTATTAGGTGCCTGTGGAACTGCCTATGCGATGCGTTACATACGCGCCAATATTCAGGGTGGTATTGAAATAGGATTTGATGCTACCACTGCTACGCTCATTGCAGCTCAAACAGTAAAAGGTGCGGCAGAATTGCTGTTACAAAACGGCACTCACCCAGAGCAAGAAATCGATAAGGTAACCACGCCGAAAGGCTGCACCATTGCAGGACTCAATGAAATGGAGCACCAGGGATTCAGCTCCTCACTGATTAAAGGAATTGCAACGAGTTATAATAAAATTGTAAAAGGCTAAAGAAAAACTTCACAAGCCTATCCCCTCACCTTGCAGCTCGACGATAAAAAACGTAGGCGAGCATCCCGAAAATAATATTAGGAAGCCAAGCAGCTAGAAAAGGAGTGAAATTACCTTTGGTGGCAAATACCAGTGAAAACCTACCTGATAAAATATAGAGCATACTTAGAATAACGCCAACGGCTAAATGAAAACCGCTGCCCCCCCTTACTTTTCTAGAAGCGAGACAAACACCAATCATCGACAATATAATTACCGAAACAGGAATTGCATCCCGGTTATACCTTTCCACCAGCAGGGAATTAATACCTTCGGAACCCCTCATCTTTTCCTTTTTAATCAGTTCCTTTAATTCGGGAGTGGGAAGTCTGTCCTTTAAATACTCATCTTTTCTCAAATCAACCGGCTTGAAATTATAGCTCTTTAAAAGCGTTGTATAGCGCGTAAGGCTTTCCTTTTCATTGTTTAACGTACGTTCAAAGACATTACTCAGTTTCCACTTTTTTGAAGCCGTATCCCAAGTGATATTGTCCGCTCTAATATTATACTTCAGCCGGTTATTTTCAAATTTTTGAATAAAAAAACTATTACCGGTTTTTGAAGTCGTATCATAATATTTGATACCAGCATAGGAATTCGAATCCAATCTGAAATAATAATTCTGTGGAAATGATCTGACATCTACGCGTGAGTAATCAACATACTTTGCTTCAAAAATCCCCCAGATTGCGTTAGCCCTTGGCAAAACAAATTGGTATACCAGCCAAAGGAAAACCGCCAAAAATACACTGCCAATCCAATAGGGAAAAAGAAAACGTCGGAAGCTGACACCACTGCTTAAAATAGCAATCACCTCTGAACGGTCCGCCATCTTAGCTGTAAAAAATATTACCGCTATAAACACAAACAATGGAAATAGCATAGCATCAATGCGTGGAACAAGTCCAAAATAATAATCCGTAATAATAGTGCTTACCGGCAACTTGGACTTTACAAAATCATTTGTTTTTTCGCTAATATCTATCACTACCACTAATGCAGTAAACAATACCAAACAAAATAAAAAAGTAGTCAGGAATTTTTTCAGTATGTAGCTGTCTATTTTTTTCATTGAATGATATGAATACAAATCTAAACTAAATCAGGCAGCTTGAAAAATTGAGGTTTAAAGCAATTGAAAAAACACTATGCCCTCTTTTATTACAAACAAGGCTTATAATCGTTGCTGTAAACGAACCACCATTTCAGATTTCCATTGACTAAAATCACCCGCTACAATATGTTCCCTGGCTTGCTTCACCAACCAAAGATAAAAAGCTAAGTTATGCACACTCGCAATGGTAAGGCCCAACATCTCCTTTGCCTTAATTAAATGTCGAACATACGCCTTGCTATAATAATTACTTACCGCGCAATCGATTCCCTCATCAATCACCGAGAAATCTCTTTCCCACTTTTTATTATCAATATTAATTACGCCGTTGCTAGTAAATAACATAGCATTTCTACCATTGCGGGTGGGCATTACGCAATCAAACATATCTATACCTAGCGCAATGCATTCTAAAATATTCCACGGAGTGCCCACGCCCATAAGGTACCTGGGTTTTTGAGGCGGCAAAATCTCACAGCAAAGCGCAGTAAAATCGTACATCATTTCTATTGGTTCCCCGACACTTAAACCGCCAATGGCATTACCCGGTGCATTTCTCGAAGCAATCAATTCACAGGAAGCAGTTCGCAAATCCTTATAGGTGCTGCCTTGCACAATCGGGAAAAGATTTTGCGAATAGCCATATTTATCGGGAGTTTCAGCAAAGCGCTGTATACATCGGTCGAGCCAGCGATGCGTAAGGTCCATACTTTTTTTTGCATAGGCATAATCACTGGGATAGGGAGGGCATTCATCGAAGGCCATAATAATATCCCCTCCAATAACTCGCTGAATATCCATTACTTTTTCAGGGGTAAACAAATGCTTGCTCCCATCTATATGCGATTGAAAAATCACCCCTTCCTCATTTATCTTTCGATTATTGGCCAATGAAAAAACCTGATACCCTCCACTGTCAGTTAATATGGGGTGATTCCAGCCCATAAATGAATGCAGCCCTCCAGCGGCCTCCAAAGTTTCCAAACCAGGCCTTAAAAACAAATGATAGGTATTGCCCAGTATAACCCTTGCTTTTACATCCTGTTCTAATTGTTGCTGGGTAACCGTTTTTACACTTCCGACAGTTCCCACGGGCATAAAAATAGGCGTCTGTATTTCACCATGATCGGTTAAAATTGTAGCGGCCCTTGCCTTAGATAGGGCATCGGTATATTGTAACTCAAATTGAAGTGCTGCCATAAAAATTGACCCACAATTGAAAGCGGGACACAAAAATATTGTTTATTTAATTAAATGGGTCGCTGCAGTTGCACAATGTAATTTTAAGACGCTGGCAACCTTAATTTGAACTGTAAGGCAGTTTTCTATAAGATTGACTCTCTAAAAAAGTACTAACCTTTCAATATACCTTATTTTTGCATCTATGAACCTAACTAACTTTCTTCTGAACTGGCAGGAGATTATTTTCTTTTTATTATGTGGCATCACCTTCATTCAAATTTTCTATTACCTTTTTTTCTTTTCCAGGTTATCTTTTTACCATGTCCCTAGTAAAAGCAATACCCAAACCCATCCAGTTTCGGTTATTATTTGCGCCAGAGATGAAGCAGCTAATCTTGCTAAAAATCTTCCTGGCGCTTTGGTTCAAGCATATTCAACTACCCACGAAGTAATTGTAGTGAATGACAATTCATTTGACGATAGCAAATACTTATTGGAAGAGTTTGAACGGAGTTTCAAACATTTGAAAGTAGTAGAATTAAAACAGGAAGCAATATTGATTCCAGGAAAAAAATTCCCACTGAGTGTGGGTATCAAGACTGCAAAATATGAGATTGTATTACTTACTGATGCCGATTGTGTTCCTGCAAGTGAACATTGGATAGAAAAAATGCAGGAAAGCTATGACGACGCTACCGAAATAGTATTAGGCTATGGCGCTTATCATAAAACAAAAGGGTTTCTCAATCGACTGATCCGATGGGAGACATTTCATACCGCTTTACAATACCTTAGCTATGCATTGGCTGGAAACCCATATATGGGAGTCGGAAGAAACCTAAGTTATAAGAAAATTATTTTTTTTAGACACAAGGGATTTTCTGCATTCAATCATGTTGCCAGCGGAGATGACGACCTGTTCATTAACACAGCCGCAACCAAAAAAAATACCAGGATAAATATTTCGCCAGAAGCATTTACTTTAAGTGATTCACCCGTCTCCTGGAGTCAGTGGATAATACAAAAAAGAAGACATTACAGTACAGCAAAGTACTACAGGCCGATACACCAATTTTTATTAGGCCTCTATTCCCTTTCACATTTTTTATTTTACCCTTTATTGATAGTTGCCCTTTGTTTTTATAACTGGCAATGGAGCCTGCTGGTTTTTTCCATTCGTTTTGTTATTCAGGTAATCACATTATATCCTGCCATGAAAAAGCTGAATGAAAAAGACCTATTCCCATTTTTCTTATTATTGGATGTTTGGATGTTTTTTTATTATCTCATCTTTTCCATTACTTTACTAATTAAACCTCGATCGAGCTGGAAATAACTAGCTTTTCACTTTAAAAAATACACTACTAAAATTTAGTACACCCGTCCAAAAAAAGTATGGAAAAAATACAACAATATTTCACAGATTTTACCCAAATTCAACTTCAACAATTGGGTGAGCTCAAGGGCTTATACAGTGAGTGGAACGAAAAAATAAATGTGATTTCACGAAAGGATATGGATAATTTTTATGAACACCATGTTCTCCATTCTCTTGCTATTGCCACGCAGTTTGAATTTACTCCTGGCATGGAGATTATGGATTTGGGCTGTGGAGGTGGATTTCCGGGAATCCCACTGGCCATTTTTTTTCCTGACACCCAATTCCATTTGGTAGATAGCATTAATAAAAAGCTAAAAGTAGTCAATGAAGTAGCTGCAGCCATTGGCCTAAAAAATGTAAGCACCCAACATGGTAGGGCCGAAGAAATTAAAAACAGAAAATTTGATGTAGTGGTTACCAGAGCCGTTGCCCCACTCAAGGATCTTTGGTGGTGGAGCAAGCCATTATTGAAAAAAGGGAGCAAACCAAGCGGACTCATCTGCTTGAAAGGGGGAGATTTGGCGCAGGAAATTTTTGAAAGCGGCTGTAAACCAAGGATTTGGGAAATCGAAAAAATATTTGAGACCCCCTTCTTTAAGGAGAAATTTTTATTACAAGTTGCCATATAACCTTTTTTGCCAAAGGGCAATCTATACACCCTTTAGGGTATTGTTTTCTATTAAATTTTGATTGAACTTCACATTTCATGGATATATCAGTAACAATAGTAGAAGATAATCAAGACATCCGGCATGCGCTTGAACAGATTATCGAAATGGCAGATGGTTATTCGCTTGCAGGTTCATACATTAATGGGGAGCAAGCCCTTTTGCAAATTCCGATAACTAAGCCGGCGATAGTTCTCATGGACATCAATTTAGGCGGCATCAATGGAATAGAGGTGGTAAAGCTGCTGAAAAAAAACATGCCGGAAGTCTTATTTATGATGTGCACCATTTATGAAGAAGATGAAAAAATTTTTGAAGCACTCCGTGCAGGTGCCAGCGGCTACATTCTTAAAAAAACAGCCCCCGATAAATTACTGATAGCAATAAAAGAATTACAGGATGGTGGCTCTCCAATGAGCAGTCAGATCGCTAGAAAAGTAGTAACTCATTTTCAAAATACCTCGATCGATTCATCACTAAAAATCCCACTGGGTTTACTGTCAAGTCGAGAAAAGGAAATACTTGAAATGCTTTCGAAAGGATTACTTTACAAAGAAATAGCTGTACGAGTATTTATCAGTCCGCAAACTGTAAGAAAACATGTATACCATATTTACGAAAAGCTGCACGTTAGTAATAGAATTGAAGCAGTGAATGCTTTTTTTGGAAGATAAATTTTATCAATGGATATGCTGCAAGAATTTCCTCAAGCCTAACACAATAAATCTAAGCCCCACTCCTGCTTACCTATAAATTGTCGACCCTGAAAAGTAAAATTAGCATTGGGTTACAAAAATTTCCAAAACCACCAATCTGTTTGCGGGGTACTACCTATTGGAAAATCATGGGTATGGCCTGAATTAACAAATGAATATTTTTCATAAAATTTTTGAGCTCGAAGATTGTGTTCCCAAACCCCCAGCCAAACTACTTGATACTGATTAGCGCTTGCATATTGCAATGCAAAATCCATTAGTTGCTGAGCCACCCCTTTTCCATGAAATTCCTTTAACACATAAATTCTTTTCAGTTCCAAAGACTTCCATTGCTTCATTAGAGGAAAATTGTTATAATCCTCCATCCAACGCAAATAGCCCACTGCCTTTCCCTGCTGCTCTGCGAGGTAATAAAAATCATTTTCATTACTCAACTCCAACTGTACTTGCTTTAAATGAAAATAGTCTTTTAGAAATGATTCCATATCTTCTTCTGTACAAGTACCTGTAAACGTATCGTAAAATGTTTGAATCGAAATAGCAGAAAGTTTTACTGCATCCGCTAAAGTAGCCCTCCGGATTGTTATTGGCTCCATAGATTTATACCCGAAAGGGAATTGGTTTTTACTGAATGGTTATCGTTTTAATTATAGGCTTAATTTGGGAAATTCTTCAATGAGTGGTATCACCAATTAAGTTGCAATAAATTACTTCGCTGGTCGGTATCCGCCATCCGTTTAGATGGGTCAATTTCCGCCCTTTTTAAATCAGCTAATCTTCTTTTAAATTCCAAAATATAAGTTGGATGAGTCCATCTCCATGCGGCATGCACTTCTCTAGTTTCAGCAGCATTTTCAGTAGGTTTTGAGCCATACATCAAATTGAGCGGTATGTAATGCATTTCGGTGCTACCGTCTTTGAAGGTAAGGCGAAAATCAATGGGCATGGGCATCTTTCCCTTTCTAATCAATCGAACTTTGGATACCCCACCCTCTTCCCACAAACTATCGATTCCATAATCAATCGTCTTGGTAGTATTACACCAATATTCCTTGTACCAATCCAGTTTTATACCACTCATATCCTCAGCAATTTTAACTAGGTCGCTGGAATTGGGATGTTTAAAATGCCACTGATTAAAATATTCCAGCAAGATTTTATCCCTCATGTCGCCACCCACTAAGTATCCAAGTTGCGCCATAAAAATTGCCCCCTTTGAGTAACTGGATATACTGTACCCTATATTGGTTTCAAAATGATCTGCATGGGTGGTAAGCGGTTCTTGGAAATCAGTTTTTGCTAAAAAATAATACGACCGATAACTTCCGCTGTGGTCCAAGGGTAATAACGCTGCGACAGAATCCAACGCCTTCATATAAGCGATGTTGCCACTATTTTTTACCCTAGTAAATTTGTCCCTATAAAATGCTTGCACTTGGGCAGATGAAAATTCTGCAAGGCCTTCATCCATCCAAGCATTCATACTTTCATTGGTGCCCAGCATCATTTGATACCAGCTATGCATCAATTCATGAAAAACGGTACCCAATCCTGGTCCAACTAGAAGAGTTGCCATCGGGTACTCCATACCTCCGTCGCCCCCTTGTATAAAAGAATATTGCGGGTAGGCGTATTTGCCAAATTTAGATTCTATGAATGGCAAAACTAACACTGCTGCATCTGCAACGGTATTCCAGGCGGTGTCATTATTTGGGTCATTGATCTTTTGGTTGTAAATCACGTGAAATACGGGACCTCCAGTGGGCATTTTTCTCACCAGATGAATATAATCTGGGTCGGCAGCCCACACAAAATCATGAATATTGCTTCCTACAAAATGCCAACTACGTTTGGCCTTTTCCGTTGGTTTTAAAGCAGATCCTGGCACATCGTACCCCCAACCAATTTCCTTAGCATTAACGAGCACGCCAGTGCCTCCTAGCTTATAAGTTCGGTCAATGGCTATTGTAACATCAAAATCGCCCCATACCCCATAAAATTCTCGCGCCACATAAGGTGTAGGATGCCAGCCTTCGAGATCGTATTCACACATTTTTGGATACCACTGACTCATACTGTATCGTACACCCGTTATCGGATTATCCCTGCCAGTTCTTCGGATTTGCAAAGGAATCTGGGCTTCAAATTCCATCTCAAAAACCACATG
>JBIIVV010000097.1:0-11454 GCA_044339235.1 Ferruginibacter sp. | reverse complement strand
GCACCACCATTACCTGGACGGAATTGACCAACCCTAGTATTTTGGTTATCTGGACGCCAAGCATTTAAACTAGTATTTAAACCACCTGATACCAATTGACGATCTTCAGCTGATTCCTTGATAAATGCTTTGTTAACTCCTTGTACAATTTGAATATCTAAATTAAAGTCAAAATCCTTGTAGTTGATTGAGTTATGCAAACCATATATTTGATCAGGAAATGCTCTTCCGGTGATTGCACCATCAGTTAACAAATCAATTCTACCATCATTGTTTGCATCTTTAAATTTCAAATCACCAGGTATCCTTCCGTATCTCATAGCAGCAGAAGCTTCTTGAGTACTCCAAGTACCTATACGATCCAATCCAAAGAAAGAACCAACTGGCTCACCAACCTTGATGATTGTAGTTGCGTTACCAGCTCCAAATTGTTGGTAAATAGGAGCTCCTGTAGGTCCTAATTGAATCACCTTGTTTCTATTGATTGTAACAATCAAATCAGAAGTCCATCTGAAATTCTTTGTAGCAATATTTACAGTATTTAAAGTTAATTCCCATCCTTTGTTTTCAACTTTACCATAGTTTCTTAAAACACTACCGGTAGTAACTGACAATGGAAGAGGAACGCTCAACAACATGTCGCTAGTTAATTTATTATAGTAGTCAACACCAATATTGACATTACCTTTTAGTAAACCAATTTCAAGACCTAAATCGTATTGAGTAGTAGTTTCCCATTTCAAATCTGGGTTAGCAACTGAAGATGGTACAAGTCCTGTTTGAACTGAACCATATTGCAAAACACTTGTAGTGCTAATAAATTGTTGAGTTTGGTAGTTACCAATTTCTTGGTTACCAGTTTTACCCCAGCTACCACGAAGTTTCAAATTAGACAAAGCAGATACATTTTTCATGAAATTTTCTTCGCTAATTTTCCAACCGGCACCTACTGAAGGGAAGAAACCATATTTATTGTTTGCACCAAAACGAGAAGAACCGTCCTGACGAGCAGTAACTGTCAACAAGTACTTTTCTTTGAATGAATAATTCGCTCTAGTGAAATAGGAGTTCAAAGAGTTTCCACCATCACCACTTCCAGCACCTGGTCTTGGTGCAGCACCTGCTCCAATGTTAGAATATCCATAGAAATTAGAAAGGAAAATTGAGTTAGAAGTATTCATATTTTGGAACTGATTCTTTTGCCAAGAAAGACCCAAAATAGCACTTATTGAATGACTACCAATTTTTTTGTTGTAGTTAAAATAGTTCTCATTTTGCCAAAAGTATGATTGAGTTGCACTTATTGAAGCACTACCAGTACCACCATACAATTTGCCACTGTAGCTATTGTTCTTATAATTGTTATAATCTATAGAGAAATCAGTTTTGAAGCTTAAATCTTTAGTGATTTGTGCAGTTGCATTAAAGCTACCTGTTACCTGACCTACGTTATTTTGTTGATAGATCTGATCTCTTCTGAACATAACGTTCCACCATTGCTCACCAGTCTTAAAGTCAAAGTTAGATGCCCAACGACCAGCATATGCTGCAGGAGCATCAGCAGGATATTTAACTGGCAATATTGACCAAACCTCGGTAGCAGAACGAGTGATACCATCATCACCAGTAGCTGTACTCTTGTTGTATCCAATAGTAGTAGCTATTTTAAGCCATTTTGTTGCAGTGATATCACCTGTAATTTTAGCGGTAATACGTTTGAAAGAAGATTGTAGCATCAAACCCTTCTCATCATTCGCTCCCAATGATACAGAAAATTTAGCATTTTCGTTACCACCACGAATAGAAACATAATGTGCTTGAGAAGTAGATCCAGGGAACATTAAGCTCTCCCAATTAGTATCATACATCGGCTTGTAGTAATTACCATCAGCACCTAATAATGGAACTGAATAACTACCTGCCGTAACCGGTTTAAACAGGTGTAACATGGAGGAAAAAGTATTGGTAGCTTGATTACCTTCACCACCTTGAGCAGTTGCACGGAAATCATTACCTGGAATTACATTACCGAATTTTTTAGCATTCATCATGGTTTGCAAATACAAGTAAGAAAGTTGCTCTGCATTCAAAGCATACACATGTCTTTGCAATACATTTCTAGATACGTTGCTACCGAAAGAGATTTGAGTTTTTCCACCCACACCACGCTTAGAAGTAATAAGGATAACACCGTTTGCACCACGAGCACCATAAATCGCAGTTGCAGAAGCATCTTTTAAAACGTCGATTGATTGGATATCATTTGGATTTAAAGTAGACAAAGGGTTGGCAACACCAACTACTCCATCTAATACATATAACGGATCGTTACCTGCAGTGATAGAGTTGGTACCACGAATACGGATCAAAGGATTTTGACCTGGTAAACCACCACCTTGAGAGATTACTTGTACACCCGCAATTTTATTTTGAAGGGCTTGTCCAAGGTTAACAGTTGTTCTTTCTAATAATCTTTTAGAAGAAATGGTAGACACAGATCCAGTAACATCCTTTTTCTTGGCTGTACCGTAACCGATAACCACTACATCATTCAATCCGGAAATATCCTCTTCTAATGAAACATTGATTTCAGTCTGATTTCCAACTTTTACTGTTTTGTTTTTGAATCCTACGCTGGAAAAAACAAGTTCAGCATTGTTATTAGGAACAGAAATTGAGAAACGACCGTCGTTGTCGGTGGTGGTTCCTACCTTAGTTCCGCCTATCACTACAGATACATTCTGTATAGCTTCTCCTTTCTGATTCGACACTTTACCGCGAACTTGAATCGGAGGATTACTTACTGCACTTACCTGTGTAGCAGTAAATAGCAGCATAAGCACAGTTAACTTAATAATACGCAGCATTGGAATCATTAGGCTCCATGACTTTCCTGGAGGCTTGCTAAGATGTTTAAATTGCATAATGTTGATTTGTTTTGGTTAAATAATGAAAAGTCTTTCCTATATTAAAAATATGTAAACCAACTAAACGCCAGAATTGTTTAAAACAATTGCAGGTTTTTCTTTGGTTAACGATATGTTAAAGGTATAAGGTTTTTGAATATTTCGATGTTTTTACAATTATTTTTTAATTATTTTTTTATTGAATATAAAAATAGCTCAATTTCCTTCAGTTAATACAGCAGAAGGGCTTAATGAGCCACTTGGTTATCGATACAATTATTGTCATTTTTATTATCCAATTTTCAAAAAATCAGCCTGCGACCTATAAAAATTAACAGTTTCTGGCAGAATAGTTGGCTTAATTGCAAATGCTTCGCGTTTAAGGCCCTGGTCCCTCAAAAGGGTATCCACTACCTTTTGCTGCTTCGGTAAACGCTCAACCACATTTTGCAAGAATAATTTATATCCCTTTTCAATAAAAAGATCAGCTGGGGAATGGTGATTTTCAGATAAACTGGCTCGCTTATTCCAGAACGAAAAAAAGACATCGTGAACGATTTCTTCGGTAATAACAGTGCAATTGGGGGATTTGTAAGCAATACTAAAAAAACTGTTAGTACAATGTGGAACTACTTTAGCAAGAACAAACACATCGCTTTGGGCAATTAATGCTTGTAATTCATTTTCATTATAAAGCAAAGCAGTAAACATATAAGTAGTTAAGAATAATTGTCTTTAAAAGCAGTTTTTAACTACTTTTCAATGACAGATTTTAAGTACTAATGAAATCGATTTTTAATTTTGGTGAAATAAAGATATCAATAAAAAACTAAATGACGGCAATATTTATTAACATTTTTTTAGCAGGTTATATATTTTTTGTCTTATTTAAAATTTATTTATATAAATACCTTGCAAAAGCTACTATTCTACCTATAAAAAAGCTTAATTTTTAAATGTAGCTGCCCTCGAAGAAAAAAACAGATTTATCTTTTTATGCATCGTGTAGAGCCTAAATAAATTTCCATCATTTACCAATATACCACTCGATTGATTATTCCCCATGATGGGGTTGTTGGAATATTTTTTCCAATGAATTAAATCACTCGAAACGGCTACATTGGTTGACCATTCATGCCAATCTTTAAAAGCAGCTGCGTGATAATATCCATAATAAAGCCCTTTGTATTTGATCACCTGATTCATAGCAACAGCAAACTGATCATATGATTCTGGTCCCGTTTTTAATACTGGCTCATCTTGCACATTGGTCCAAATGGAAAGATCTTCTGAAGTGGCCAGCCATATACCTAAATCATTTCTTTCGTAAAACAAGTACCACAAACCATTTTCAATAATTACAGCAGGTGTGCCGAAAGGGCCGCTGCTAATAGGTTTACCATTGGTTTGTCGAATATCCAAATTCCCTTTTTCTTCCCAATTGATTTTATCTTTTGAAATGAGTAAGTGTGCAGAATCACCTTTTCCTTCTGCAAACATATAATAGGTATCGGCTTTTTTTACTACACAGATATCTTCTACCCAACTAGATTGGTGAATGGGATTTTGGGCATGCCTGGTAAACTTGATTCCATCAGCAGATGAAGCATACCCAAGTGATCTAGTTCCATCATTACTAGCGTAGCCGGTGTACCAGAGATGATAGATGCTATCCTCTTTAATGATATAGCCTCTTTCACGAATCTGTTTGTCCCAAGTTGCAAGTCCGGTTCCGGAAAATAATGGATTATTTTGGTAAGCAACAAATTGAACCAACTCCTGCGGAAATAGTTCTTTGGCAGCAGCATTTATTTTATTGGAATGGTAACATTGTATACCACTAAAAAAAATAAGCATTAAAATTATAATAGAGAATGGTTTCATTTTACGGATTAGATTTTTTCTAATTGTTGGATGGATAAATATATAATGGATGGATTGTATTTTTTTTCAATACTAAATATAGATTAATTTTTTGAAGTCAGCAATTATCCATAGAATCATATTGGTTGCTATAATGTATAATGTGCTACTAGTAGGAAATCAAAAGGGATCAATTAAAAAAAATAACTCAATTTCGCATCTCATAAAAGGTGAATTTATTTTCAGAAAAATCGGCAACAGTATCAAATGAATATAGCAGCAATTAAATTAGTGGCATCCGATATGGATGGCACTTTACTCAACAGCCAACATGAATTGAATCCTGCATTTTTTGATTTATTTCATCAAATGAAAACAAAGGGAATTTTATTTGTTGCAGCCAGTGGTCGTCAGTATTTTAATATTATGAACCGCTTTGAAAGTATCAAGGATGAAATAATTTTTATTGCCGAAAATGGAAGCTATGTAATGTATCAAGGAGAAGAAATATTGGTACAGGCAATGGAGCGTGAAGTAGCCATGGAACAGATTATCACTGCCAAAAAAATTGACAACAGTTTTGTTATTCTTTGCGGAAAAAAATGTGCATATATTGAAAATGATCATCCTGATTTTATGCGGCATGTAAAAATGTATTATGATCAATACCAGGTAGTAGAAGATTTATTAAATGTGCAAGATGATCAGTTTTTAAAAATTGCAATTTGTGATTTTGCAGGATCAGAAAAAAATAGTTATCCCTATTTTAAAAACAAAAAAGATTCCCTTCAATTAAAGGTGTCCGGAAATATTTGGCTTGATATTTCGCATTGGATGGCAAATAAAGGAAGAGCAATGAATGTGGTTCAGAAAAAATTTGGAATCAGTATTCAAGAAACCATGGTTTTTGGAGATTACCTCAATGATTTGGAAATGATGCAGCAGGCAAGTTTTAGCTATGCGATGGAAAATGCGCATCCAGATATAATAAAAGCAGCATGTTACCATGCCAAATCAAATGATGACAATGGGGTATGTATCATTTTACAAAAAATGCTTTCTGAAATGAACCGAATAGGCAGATAACATCCATTACAGGATTCAGTACACAATTCAATTGATTAGGACGATGTTGAAAGTTAATTATTTACTCGGTATCTCTTGCCGATTCTCCATGGTAAGATGAATCCAAGCCCTCCTCTTCCTCTTCTGCAGTAACTCTCACTCGAGTGATTTTATTAATCAATACCAGCATTAAATAGGTGAAAACAAATGCATAAATAGAAGTCCCTACTACGGCAATTAATTCCTTCATAAAAAAGTCGGTACCCCCAAAAAATAATCCATCGGCACCATTGGGGTTAATGGCTTTGGAAGCGTATAATCCAAGTAATATCGTTCCCAACAACCCTCCTACTCCATGCACACCCCACACATCCAATGCGTCATCCCAACCCATTTTATTTTTTAATTTAACGGCTGCATAGCATACAATGGAAGCTAGAATTCCAGTTACAAAAGCCATTTCATAGGTAATATAACCTGCGGCTGGCGTTACGGTAGCTAAGCCAGCTACAGAGCCTGTTAATAATCCAGCAAAGGTAGGGCGCCTATTACCAGTTGTCCACTCTATCACCAACCAAGTTACCGCGGCTACAGAGGCAGAGATATCCGTATTAATGAAAGCCAAAGAAGTAATCCCATTCACTTGCAGTTCACTACCGGCATTGAATCCATACCATCCAAACCAAAGCAATGCAGTACCAATCGCCATGAGCGGTAAATTATTCGGACGAGCATTGATTGAGCTACGTTTACCAACATAAATAACAGATGCGAGTGCTGCAAACCCAGCAGTAGCATGAACAGTAATGCCACCTGCAAAATCCAATACACCCCATTTGGCCAATAACCCATTGCCCCAAATCATGTGTACAAAGGGGTAATAAACTAGTATCTGCCAAAAAGTAAGGAATATGAAATAGGCCTTAAAGGTGATTCTATTGGCAAAAGCGCCCGTGATCAGCGCTGGAGTAATGATGGCAAACATCATTTGGTAGGCAATAAAAACAATCTCGGGGAAGCGTTTATCTTCTGAGAAAAGGGTGTCGGGACTAATACCGTGATAAAATGCTTTATCCAGATTGCCAATGATTCCACCTTCGCCACCGCTGAAACACAACGAATATCCAAAAATGAACCACAATACGGAGGTCCATCCCATGGATACAAAACTTTGCATCATTACGTTGAGTATGTTTTTCTTGCAAGCAAGTCCACCATAAAAAAAAGCAAGTCCCGGTGTCATAAGCATGACCAAACTGGTGGCCAGTAGCATAAATGCGGTTAATCCTGTATCAAGCATCGAAGAATATTTAGATATTGCAAATGTATGCTTAAACCCAATATCAATTATATATTAAATAGTAGTATATGAATAATTTATACACCCTACAGCCAATTGGGTGATCAATCGCCAAAATAAACAAACTATTTTTAGCTAAAAATATAAAATCGGCCAAAATTGGATTAAAATACTGCTATTTATCAACAATGAGCAAAAATATATTGTGGAAAAATAGGAACCCCTTTGTTTTGTATACTTTCAAATCGACCCATTATATTTCACTTATCTTGTAGCCAACTTACAAGGAGCTAGCCTAACTGATCGAAACTATTAGCGGGCTTACGGTAGGGTTATTTGGTTATTATTAAATAAAATAGGAATTGTATGGATAAAATAAAATTTAGTAAGCGAAGGCATTTTTTACAACAAATAGCCAGCTTAGGTACGATCGCTTCCCTATCTCCTAGCCAATTGCATGCAATTGCATTGGATGATGATGGCACGAAGGGGAATGGCTATCGATTTTTATTTCAGGGCGATTCCATCACGGATGGCAATAGAACCCGCAATCAGGATTGGAATCATGTTATGGGGCATGGATACCAGTATATAGTAGCCAGTAAACTTTGGTATGATTTCCCTAAGAAGGATTTTCAGTTTTTTAATCGGGGTATCAGTGGAAACAGGGTACCTGATCTGGCCGCAAGATGGAAAACGGAAGCGATTGAATTGAAACCAGATGTACTGAGTATTTTAATTGGCGTGAATGACCTTAGTGCCTTTTTGAAGGGTAATGCACATTTTACAGCGGAACAATACGAGCAGGATTACAGAGCATTACTGCAACAAACCATCCAACAATTACCCAATGTTCAATTAGTGATTTGCGAGCCTTTTATACTTCCGGTGGCTAATTTAAAACTAAGATGGGCCGAGTATTCAACAGAAATGGCCAAACGTCAAGCAATCGCTAAAAAATTGAGTGTGGAATTCAATGCAATTTTTATTCCTTATCAAAAAGCATTTGACAAAGCTGTAAGCAATGCCCCTGCAGCGTATTGGATCTGGGATGGCGTTCATCCAATGCCTGCCGGTCATGAATTGATGGCAAGGGAATGGATAAAGCAAGTAAGCAAAAAACTTAGGTTTATTCGGTAAATGCTTATTGCTTATTTACGATTGTCTCTAAGGATTGTAATCTTGCTGCTAAGGATTTTAATACTGCTTTTAAAGCTGCGATCTCAGCATCTTTTTGAGCAGATTCCTCTTGAATGGCTTTTACAATTACAGGCAATAAATTACCATACCGAGCTTCCAATTTATCTGGATTGTCCTGGCTCACTAAATCCAAGTGGTCGCCAATAGTAGATTTTTTTTGCAAAGCCAATAGATCTTGTGCGATAAAACCAGCTGACTTAATACCAACCTTAGCTTTATCGCGGGTATTCCAGGTAAAGCTTACAGGTTTTAATTGCTTTAAAAAATCCAATCCTTCAGAAATAGTAATAATATCTGCTTTATCACGCCTATCAGATAAAGCAGTTATAGAAGTAACCTGAGCGCGCAGACTTGTAATCGATGAATTTCCCAAGGTAATTTGATTGTTTGTCGTTACGGCAGATCCTGTAGCACCATTTCCAATAAAAGTGTTATTAAACCCTGTTGTGCTGGTGTATCCTGCTTTATATCCTATAGCTGTATTATCTGTACCAGTTGTATTACCCGCTAGCGCATTATTACCTACTGCGCTATTAGCCCCTCCCGTTGTAGCTGATAATGTAGAAATCCCTATGGCAACGTTATCACTTGCCCCAAGTCCATTTGATAATGCTGCAGAGCCAACAGCGGTATTACGACTCCCGTTAGCAGATCCAGCCTGTTGACGAAGTGCATTTGTACCCACAGCCGTATTATCGCTTCCCCCAGTACCAGTAGTTAGTGTGAAATGCCCTAAAGCTGTATTATTATTTCCGGGAGTACTCCAAACAAAAGTTCCAGCACCGAACATGACATTTTGTGAACCACTACTTGGAGCTCCAACCCTTATTGCAGTAGTTCCATCTGTTCCGTAATTAACAGATATATTTTCCTTAAATGTTTTTCCTCCAGCAATAATTTCATTAGAAGTCAAATCCACAAAGTTTCTAGTAGATGAACCCGTACCTCCATTAGAAAGACCAACAATCCCGGTTACATTAGCAGCAGTACCTGTAGTATTTTGATTTAAAGTCGGAAAATCGGCGGCTATTGCAATACTTGGTACACCGGTTGATGTAGTATTTTTTAATATCCCCGTTGCTAAACCACTCATCAAAGTGCCGTTGATCTTTACCACTGTTAAAGCTGTTGATCCTGTTGCATCCCCGGTATGAGTTGCATTGGTTACTAATCCCGAATACAAACTATTAGTTGAATTGTCGCCAGTATTTGTACCCGAAGTATTACCTATAACGGTTTGCTGCGCATCAGTAACATAATTTTTGTTGGTGGATACTGCTATGTCGGCGGTGGTTGCGGCTGAACCAGAAGTAACTAAGCCTTTTGTATCGTAGGTGATTTTAGTATTGGTTGCGCCTGTTATTGCTAAATTGGAAGCCACTCCACCTAAACTTGAAAGTGTTGGCAATGTCTGATCTCCAGTATTTGTGCCCGACAAGTTTAATAATGTTTTGGCTTGAGCTACCGTTAAATCTTCGGGAACTCCCGTTGCTGCGGTAGTTCGCCCCTTAAAGGTTGCCGTTGCTACATTGGCTAAATTTGCATTGGTTACTACTGCCGTTGCTATTGTAGTCGCATTTCCAACAGAGGTAACATTGCCCGTTAAATTTGCATTGGTAGTAACCGTTGCAGCATTGCCATTGGGTGCTAAATAATCTGTGCCTGCAATAGCAGCAGTAAAAGCTCCTGTTCCATTACCTTTTACTATTCCAGTTAAAGTTGGAGCACCCGTTCCTCCATTTGTAACAGGCAAAGTGGATACAACTGATAAAGTGCCTGCCAATCCCGTTGTGGTAACGATACCATTACTTGTTAAGTTGGAAAGGGTAGTAATATTTTGTGAAGGATTTACAGTGATTGTGCTGCTCGTATTCGTTAAGCCTGTTCCAAATGTTAATGCAGTCTGTTTGTTATTGAATGTTGTAAAATTAGCTGCACTCAAATAACCGTTGACTGAAGTTGTAGCAGCCGCCATGCTAAAGATTCCAGTTGAAGCACTATAACTTAATGGACTCGACGCACTAATTCCAGCTCTTGCTCTTGCATCTGTGTAATAAAGATTGGTTCCTTCTGATAAATTAGTTGTTGTTAATGTTACATTTGGTCCTGTAAAAGTATTCACACTGGTAACAGAAGGAGTTGCTGCTAATTCTTTCCAGTTAGCTAAAGTAGTAGGAGGCAGTGCACCCAATACATAATTTTTAGCGATATCTGTTCTTATAGCAATGCTACCTACCGTTACTGACAAGGCCAACATAAGCGCTTCAGTTGCTACCACAGTTGCACTCGACAAAGTAATAGCTGGAAGTTGTCCTGAAGGTATTTTACCATCGCTGCCCAAAGTAGCTACTCCATTAATAGCTGCTTTTTGAGTAGCGTCTATTTTATTATTAAAGGTAGTAAAATCAGCAGCGCTTACATATCCATCTACAGTTGTTGTTGCCTGACTGAGGCTAACTGTACTTGAACTTTTAGTTAAAGGTGCATTGAAACTTAATGGCGATTGCACATCTGTTCCAATTACCAATCCTAAATTTGTTCTTGCTAAAGTTGCAGTTGTAGCTCCTGTTCCACCATTAGCAACTGCTACAGTTCCAGTTACATTAGCAGCATTGCCACTGATATCACCTGTAACTTTAGATCCGCTAAAACTTGAAAGCTTATTATCTGTGATAGCCCCATCGGCAATCTTTGAAGTGGTTACATTTGCATCGGCAATCTTAGCAGTAGTAATTGCTCCTGCAGCAACCACTGGTAATTGCGCTGTGCCCGAAAGATCTCCAGCTAACTGTACCAAACCTTTTACCAAAGTGGTAGCACCAGGAGTTGCAGCATCCACATAGGTCTTAACGGCATTTTGTGTGGGATAATACACATCACTTGCACCTAATGATGTGTTCGTTGATTTATTCAATTCATTTTCCTTGGTATTCATCCTATTTGAAAGGGATGCTGTATCTACTATATTTAATTTTAAATTCTCTGAAACAGTTGCACGGGTAATCTCAGCAGACAAAGCGGTAGAAGAGGCATTTATCCTATTGGATAGAGATGCAGTATCTGCTATATTTAATTTTAAATTCTCTGAAGCAGTTGCACGGGTAATCTCAGAAGACAAAG
>JBIIVV010000322.1:0-3278 GCA_044339235.1 Ferruginibacter sp. | reverse complement strand
ACCAGCCTTGCTCCCATGATTTTCACATCATCAGCAGTACGTTCACCATGCCCCTGAAACCAGGCTGCCAGTAAGTCTCCATTTGGTAAGCTAACAATACTGCTTCCATGAACATGTTCCATTACTGGCGGGAAAATAAGTGCCTGGTAATTTATGGGCGCGTTTTGAATTGCTTGCTGAGCAAACAGAAAGCTGAATAAAATCAATCCCGTTGACAGTAAAACTAATTTTTTCATATTTGGATGTTGGTATTGTAGGTGAATCGTTATTTGCTATTGGGTGCACTAATTACTTGTAAGTATCTACCCAGCCAATATGGAAATAACCAAATGTCTCCCGCTGAATATTCAGAGGAGCCATGCTCATCGCCACCATCGAGTCCAAATCGATTGGAGTTATGTCTTTCAATGGTCAACTCACTAGGAGGAAGCACTTCTTTGGTGCTCTGCTCTCTGAAATTCGGAGCTATACGCTCTATATCATTTCGCTTGCTGTTTACCATTCGCCAACTGACTAAGTCTAGCGGATATTTTTGCAAATACCAGATCGCTTCTTTTAAATCGAAATTTTTCTCACCGGTGATGGAGGTAAAAATATTCCATGCCCCTTCTTTTTCTGGTCTTTCAATTTCCCAATGGTCTATGATTGATTTCTTGAATTTTGTTTTTAGCGTATCGTTAAAAGCGTATCGATATAGTCCCCAATATCCAAGAAAATACATTTCATCATCTGAATGATTCCATGAACTGGAGAGTAATTTACTTAAGCCACTAGCATCAGATGGAGCTCCATTGATAATTTTCATGGGGCGCATCAAATTTTCTAGGTAGCCATGTTTATTTAAAAGTTCCATTGCTTTATCCTTGTATATTTTTTTACCAGTAAACCGATAAGCAGTTTGCAACATGGCCGTGATATTGGAAGCTGTTATTTTCCTGTCTCCAACTACTATAGGGAATGCATTGACATATTCAGGATTCCAGCGGCCCCATAGTGTAGGCTGACCATGCCAGTCAATCAAGTAATACTCATGATCAACGATGTGCTGCATGAGTGTATCGATTAGTGTGATGGCCCTTTTTTTCAAATCTGCGTCATCCACCAACTCTGCAATGGCACCAAAAGCAAAAATATGACCAATGGCTTCATCACTGCTGGTAGTGGATTTCCAATCCCAATCTGCTTCTGCTGCTCTGCGCCAAGGAGTATCTCCACGATTATACCCTGTACGTTCATAAGAACGAGCTGGAAAGCCAGGTATTTTGGTGATGGAATACAATCTTTCCAATGCATCAAATGATTCTCGGCAATTTTGAAGTGCTTCCGGTGAATGGGTTACAGCGTATCTAAAAACTTCAGCTCCCAAATACATCGTAGTCCAAAGTCCATCATTGTCTGAATTTTCAAACCATCCAGTAGCAGGGTCGCCTTCTTTCATTCCAACCAGGGAGGCGTTGAATCCGTTTCTTAAATGCCTTTCCCGCACTTGCTTTTCATAGAATTCGGCTTTTGCTTCGAGTGTCATGCTGGACGAAATAATTTTCCCCAAACCCTTATCGGTAAGAATCAGTATAGAATTATTTGGACCATTTTCAATATCTATCACCTGATTAGAAGGCAACCAACGCCTAGAAGCATAGTAATCGAATTTCTTATCTTCTTTAAGTTTGAATGCTCCCATTAAAGATCCAAACCAAATTGACTGACCGATCTCTTTGATGGTTGTAATATCATTGCTTGGGAGTTTTCGATAATAATCACCCTTTTGTTTTTTTGAGTCGGCGTCAATAATAAAATAGCCATTATGTGTTCCAACAAATAATTCTGTATTGTTATGCGCCAGTGCAAAACTGGTAAATGCATCGCCATTGAAAACAGATTGTAGCGTTTTATCTTTTACCGAAAAAGTATGAATCGATTTAGAAGTCAATATCCAAAACGCATTCCTTTTTTGATCAAACGCAATGTCTTTGATGCTATCAGTGACTATTCCTGTCCATGTAATACTCGAATCTTTAATAAATTGCAAATGAATACCATCCGATATAAGAAAACCAAAATTAGCATCCCCATCCATTAAACTGACATCAGTAAGGCTGTGCTTGGCATTTAATCTACCTGCCCAAGCATTGCTTAAAACTACTTTATCATCCGCATAAACAAATTGTTTTTTATAAATAGTAATGGCTTTAATATTTTTATCAGTCATTGGGCGAGAAGACATATCAGCAACAAGCCTTCCTGGATATAATAACTGAGCAGCTACAGGACGAAGTATTCCGGTAGAAGAAAGGATTTGGATAACACCGTTCCTATCACAAAAAACTTTTTTTAATTGTACCGAGGGAAGGGATTTTTCGATATTGTATTTTTCACTGTATTCTTGTAAAAAAGCAAGATCCTTGTGTTTACTTTGAGCAGTAGCAACTAAGCAATAGGACTGCATAAAAATTAGAGAAAACATAATTTTCTTCAATAGCCTAATAGTCATTGTGGGGTAATAATTTTGTGAATAATAAAAGGATGTTTTAAACAAAGTGAAGATATCATTTTTAGCTTACATACGATTGAAAATTGCACTAAAAATAGCGGGGATTGAATGTATTGTGGAAAACATCTTATTATCAATTAAAAATGCCAACTTTGAATCATCTAATTGGATGTATTTGGGGATAAAATTGTAGTATTGATGAGTCTTTCAAGTCATTTATATTTATTTTTATTACATGTAAACCTATTTTTTAAAATGTGCTATCTGTCAAAAAGAAATTGGAATGGATTACTAATAAATATCTTTAATAATATCGCCTTACAGCCTAGTTCCTATCAATCAAATTTACGCATGAAATATACCTACTTATTTATTTTAATTTTTATGATATCAATAGCGGCGAAAGCCCAGCGAACTGATATTATGCCCGTACCCGCTTCTGTAGTTTTGAATAAAACTAACTTTCGCCTATCTCCCAATTTTTCAATTGCTGTAACTGGAGTAGCAGATGAAAGATTATACAAGGAGGCTAGTCGATTTTTTCAACGGTTGTCGGAAAGGACCGGTCTGTTTTTTACCACTTGGAATGTTACCAAAGAAAATGTAAATCCAATTTCTTCTCTTCAGATTCACTCCAATAAAAAAGGGGTGGTTCAACTTAATATGGAAGAATCTTATGAGCTAGAGGTAGACGATTCGAAAATATCTATTAAGGCGGAAACTGATATTGGTGCAATCAGGGGTTTAGAAACACTTTTACAACTGATCGCATCTGATCAGAAGGGAT
>JBIIVV010000321.1:0-3280 GCA_044339235.1 Ferruginibacter sp. | reverse complement strand
GCCTACCTTCACCACATATTGTAAAAAGTTAACAGAATTATCTTTTACCGCCATCATTTTACAGGATTTACCGGCATCCACATCCGCCAGTGTTTTTTTAAAGGCAACCTTTATTTCGCCTTTGGCATTTGGTATAATATCGCCATGGGGATCAAACTCAGGAAAGTCGAGCAATTCATCCAGCTTATCCACCAGCTTTTGTGACTGGATATGTTCCAGCTGTTCTGCCACTTCATGCACTTCATCCCAGGTGAATCCCAGTTTTTTATATAAAAATGTCTCCCACAAACGGTGCTTCCTAATGATTTCAACGGCATGCTTTCTACCGAGAGTCGTTAAAGTAATCTTGCCATATTTTTTATAATCCACCAGCTTTTTATCCTTCAATTTTTTCAGCATATCGGTGGCAGTAGCAGGCTTTACATTTAAAGCGGCCGCTAGCTCATTGGTACCTGCTGCAGGTTTGTCCTCATTTTCCATTGTTATTTGCAACAATGCTTTTAAATAATTCTCTTCTGTGAAGGATAGCATCTGGCAAAAGTAACTGATTTTTAAAACTTATTTTGTTAGACTACTCTAACTATTATATTTTTGTTTGTATAACAATTATAAGAATGAAATTTTTTCTCCCCATATTTTTCTTTTCCTGTTTCATTTATATGTCAACAGGCCTCACAATTGCACAATCCACCAGTATTGCCGGAAGGGTATTTTCAAATGGCAAACCATTGCAGTCAACTAATATTATTTTATCCGGAACAAAAACCGGAACGATCACAGATAGCCTTGGCAATTTTTTGCTAGCTAATCTAAAAGCCGGCAATTACATTATGAAAACTTCCCGGGTTGGCTACCAGGAGTTGGTCAAAAAAATTAATTTGCATCCAGATGAACAGTTGACAATTCAACTTGAACTGGTGAAAAAATTATCCGAAATGGATGAAGTAGTGGTCACCGGCACGTTAAAAGAAGTAAGACGAATTGAAAGTCCCGTTCCGGTGGAAGTGTATAGCCCTGCGTTTTTCAGAAAAAACCCTACGCCCAATATATTTGAAGCATTACAAAATGTAAATGGCGTCAGGCCGCAACTGAATTGCAATGTTTGTAATACCGGCGATATCCATATCAATGGCCTGGAAGGCCCTTACACCATGGTTTTGATTGATGGAATGCCGATTGTAAGCAGCCTTTCCACAGTGTATGGCTTATCGGGTATTCCCAACAGTTTGGTTGAAAGAATTGAAATCGTAAAAGGTCCGGCCTCTTCCCTTTATGGTAGTGAAGCCGTGGGAGGATTGATCAATATCATTACAAAAAAGCCAACGAATGCACCCGCTATCGCCGTTGATGTAATGGCAACAAGTTGGCAGGAAATGAATGCAGACCTTGGTTTTAAATTAAATGCGGGTAAAAAAATCACCGCCCTCACGGGGGTTAATTATTTTAAATATGGCAACATCATCGATCACAATAAGGACCAGTTTACCGATGTTACCCTGCAGCAAAGATTCTCTGTTTTTCAGAAATGGAATTTTGCAAGACGCAACAACCGGCAGGCCGGTATTGCAGCTAGGTATTTTAATGAATACCGCTGGGGCGGAGATGTTCGGTACACAAAAGTATTCCGGGGTGGCGATAGTTTGTATGGCGAAAGCATTTACACCAGGCGGTGGGAACTGATGGGCAACTACCAGTTACCGGTAAAGGAAAAACTAATGGCATCCTTTTCCTTTAACCAGCACGACCAGGATAGCCGCTACGGCACTACATCCTATATCGCAAAACAACAAATCAGTTTTGCGCAACTTACCTGGGATAAATCAATTGCCCAACACGACCTATTAGCGGGTGTAGCACTGAGGTACACTTTTTATGATGACAACACCACCGCCACTGCAACCCGTGACACCATCAATCAACAAAACATGGCAGACAAGATCTGGTTGCCGGGAATCTTTATACAGGATGAAATTTCGCTGGCTGCCAGTCATAAATTATTACTGGGCTTCCGCTATGATCATAACCCGGTGCATGGCAATATTTACACTCCACGTATTGCTTACAAATGGAGCATGAACGACAACAATATCATTCGGCTAAATGCGGGTACAGGCTTCAGGGTGGTAAACCTTTTTACAGAAGATCATGCAGCACTTACTGGTGCCCGGTATGTTGAAGTAAAAAGCGAATTGAAGCCTGAAAAAAGTTACAACGTAAACCTGAACTACATCAAAAAAATACAAAGCAGCGATGCCATTTATGGATTGGAATTAACGGGCTGGTACACTTATTTTAACAACCGCATCATTGCAGATTACGAAACCGATCCCAATAAAATCATTTATGATAATTTAAACGGTTATGCAGAAAGCAAAGGGCTGAGCACCAACATAGACATTGCATTTACCAACGGGTTGAAGTTGTTGGCGGGTGCCACTTTCATGAATGTAGCAACGGTAGAAAATGGAAAAAGGGCGCCCCAGATATTGACAGAAAAATTTTCCGGCACCTGGGCAATTTCCTATAAAATCAGGAAACTTTTCCTCGGCATAGATTACACCGGAAACCTGTATGGACCGATGCGCCTGCCTTTGCTGGGTCATTTGGATCCAAGGAAAGCCTACTCTCCCACCTGGAGTATTCAAAACATACAATTTACTTTTAACCGCTGGAAGAAAATAGAATGCTATGGCGGCATAAAAAACCTCTTGAACTGGACACCGAATAAAGGCAATCCATTTATCATTGCCAGAAGCCATGATCCGTTTGATAAAACGGTGAACTATGGCGCTGATGGCAAAGTATTGGCAACTCCTTCCAACCCATTTGCACTTACATTTGATCCTTCCTATGTGTATGCGCCTAACCAGGGTATCAGGGGATTTGTTGGAATGAGAGTGACAATAAAGTAAATGCACAAAAACAATTAAGATCAAACCCCATCATAAAAACCGCCCTAAAACTTTCGTTTCAGGGCGGCAGGAATTCAGATAAAGCGAATCTTTACAATCGGCGGCGCCATTCATTAACTAGGTGTGCGTTGTCAATACCAGGTTTCGTCCAAACTGGGTCGGCACCGCAGGTCAGACCGAGATCACTGATCCGGATGACTGTCCGCAATGCCTGGCTGCAGCATCATTTATGTGATTGGGACAGTTGAGTCTTTGATGGTTTACCCAGTCTGACCTGCGATGCCGACCGGTATTTGTATTAACAGTTTTCGAGTGCCTGTAAAATGTCTGCCAGTATATCGTCCACATGCTCTAACCCAACCGAAATT
>JBIIVV010000096.1:0-11504 GCA_044339235.1 Ferruginibacter sp. | reverse complement strand
TAGCATGTTGCGCCAAAAAAGTAATGGCAATAAAAAACAAGGCAATACGCTTAACAGTAGACTTAATATGGTTCATATTCAATAGATATTAAAATCAATTAGGAATTAAATAGATGGATGTATCAATCTATTTAACCGCACAATAATGTGCCGCTATTCAAAAGAGAATAGTTTTCCAAATGCAAAAAAAATAAAACTAACTTTTAACTCAGCAAAATGGCCTACTAAAAGAGTTCAAAAAAAACGATATGGTATAACTATGGAGGATGTTGACATTTTAGAACCCCCATTCTAATTTTCTGAACTCAAAGAATATAGTGGGGGGATTGCTATTTTACCAATTTCAGTTCAGAAATCAGTATGCTTCGCAGCGTGGTGGGACTTATTTTTTTGGCAATCATTGTTGCCTGCCGATCAATCAGAAAAAATACTGGATTGGAATAGGCGTCATAGGCATTGCGGATCGAAATATTGGCGCCTATTTTTACATGCGTATACTGGTGGGTAAGCCGATGCTCAGCGATGAACCGCTTCCAATCCAAATCGGCTGTTTCGGAAGTATTACAAATGGCATATATGCCTATCTTTCTTTTTAATTTCCGCTCCAATAGCGATACCATACTGTCCATTTTGGGAACTTCTACCTGACAATGCTCACATAGGGGATCGTAAAATGCAATTACCGTGTAATCATAGTCTTTTGCTACTGTATGTAAATTTTTAACTAGCCCTAAGGTATCGGGGAGTAGCATGTTTAAACAAGTGTCGTTCAGTTTAAGTCCTTTGATAAGGGCCAATTCGGCTAGTATTTTCTTTTCGGCGTCTGGCGAAAGAAACTTACAATTTGCATTTTGTACATACTTTTCTATAAAATAGGTATACCCTTCCGTATTATTTACTATTGCTCTGTTTTTCAACAACTTAGTAAAAAGATCCATCACATAGGGATAGGCTTTACCCTTACAATCTACCCTAGCCACTATTAAATCGATCCCCTTGCAAATTGAATCTGCCCGCCTGGGATAATAAGACAAATACTCCATTACCAGCTCTTTCATAACTGGGGTAAATAATAACTTAGGGTTAGCAAAATTGATTTGCTGCAGCAGATCTTTTCTGCCTGCTATATTGCTGTAGCTGGGCACATGGCTATCCAATGCATTGAGTGCAGTAAAGTAAACCGACAAACCATCTTCCGGCTTCCATTTTTTGAGGGCTTTTTGCCTAAAACTGGTTAATTGGTCGGTTTTTTCATGAAAAAATAAGGCTTTCTGAGCCACCGTAAACTTCTTACCCTTCTGTAATTCAGCACTATAGATCGTGTCAACGGTCGATAACGTTTTTTCAAGTCGCTGGTAATCCAGCAGTATTTTATTTTTAGAAAGATTGGTGGTAACAGAGTCCAAATATGGTGCCCCCCTCAGTTCAAACTGAAGACTATCCTTATTTTCTAAGATGAAATAAATTTTTTGCTTCGAATTGGGAAAATAGAGGTAGTAAACGCCCCCAACAATTGATTTTGTGTATTTGATGGTATAATTGCCCTTGTACAAGGGAATGGTATCCTTGGCCAGATAGTTTTTGTCGTCAAATACAGTGCCCCTGAAATAAGCAATGCTATCGGCGGGCCTAATTGCCTTGATTTTAATTTGGTACTGAGCCAATAGTATGGTTGGTAATAGACCCAGTATCAGGATGAGCAGTTTTTTCATTTCTAGCTGTTAAATAAGTTGTTCGAAACCTGGTAATTGGAATTGATTACTGTAATTCAATTGCTTGCAGGCCAACTTCTTGGTGCAAAATTTAGCATTTTACAGCAAGTGTGGTACTAAATACGAAGAAATGAGTACCAAATTATATTTTTAGAACCTATTGCTGCATTTAGAATTTAGAACTTCGCCTTACAAAATAGAACTTTGATCATTAAATTGCTGTAAACACAATAAAAATAAAATGAATAGGTTAAGTAATAGAAAGAATTGTTTGCAATTTCCGCAATAACGTACACTTGAATCTTGCTTAGAAAATGACCATCGGTATTATATTTATTTACTATATAAAACTCCGATGTTTAATAAACAGCTCCATTTGATGATAAAAAGTTAAATAGATGGTATATATTTAAACGATTAAGGCAATCATCCACTTTAGACATAAAATACAAATAAAACAATTTAATACCTGTGATTCTAATTATATCCATATTAATGATGTTATTAACATCGATCCAATTTGTCTTCAATTACAAAATAAATAAAAGTAGTATTTATTTATTCTCTCTTCTGCTGCTCATTTCCATTTATGGAGTATTTCATTATTTTATAATTTTAAGCAAGTCCATTTTTAGTATCGCCATCATGTATGGACATTTTATGCCCCTATTTTATTTAATAGGCCCGCTCTTATTATTCTATACAAAATCTACCCTCAACGATGAAAGATATACATTACGTTCAATCGATATAATTCATTTTCTACCGTTTCTGATTGGGCTTATCTCCATTCTGCCCTATTATTTTGTCCCTTTTCAAATTAAACTTGATTTAGCCCAAAAAGTAGTTAACCATATCTCTTTTCATAAACATTTGGATATCTCTTGGCTCTATCCTAATTTCTGGAATAGTTATTTTCGACCTGTTTTATTACTGATTTATGCAATCGCTTCTTTATGGACTATTTTTAAATTCAGAAAAAATAAATCGCTTCAACAAGCACCCGAAAAACAAAAACGCTCTATATTGTTATGGCTGGTGTCTATTTCAGTAATCACCTTGCTCATGGCAATTTGTTACACGATTACCACCTACATCTTTTTCAAATTGCCAGAGTTTACCAACCTCGAACTAAATCGATACCCTTTGCTGGTGTTAGCAGCAACCTGCTATTGCCTAATTCCAATTAACTTACTGATATTTCCTGAAATTTTATACGGGCTTCCAAGAGCCCATAATCAATTGAACGAAAAGCTTGCATTGGAATCAACCACAGCTGATGCATTTAAATTAAAGAAAACAGATCCTGTCGATAACCGAGATCCCTTAAAACCAATTGCAGATAAAATCATTTTATATATCAATACGGAGAAGCCGTATTTATCAGAAAGTTTTAATATTGATGACATTGCTGAAAAACTAGATATTCCAAAACACCATGTTTACTATTGCTTCAGTAATTTTTTCGATAAAAAGTTTACCAAATTAAGAACTGAATTGCGGGTAAAATATGCGAAGGATTTATTGTTAACAGATGAAATCAATATCTCCTCCCTAGAAGGCATCTGGACAAAATCAGGCTTCTCTTCAAAAACTAGTTTCTTTACTTCCTTTAAAGAAGAAACAGGCTTTACTCCTAAAGAATACTTACTGCAAAAAAGATTTCTTTTATAGTTATGGATTTAAACGAAATTAGCAAAAACCACCTTTAACTTTACATTGCAAGCGCGGTATCAATTTGACAGCTTCACCATTTTTTACAGACCACTGTTAGCCCTTTGGATACATTAATTTATCCGCCAAATTTCAATTTATAAGATGTCCCTTTCTTCTCGCCGTCCTTAACTAATACATTTACTTCAGTCAGGTTTTCTAAGAAAACAACTAGTGATTCTCAAAATAAGGTGGTCCATAGTTTAAGTCTTTGTTGGCGAATTGGAAAATCCACGTTATTACTCCCCACAATACCATTTTGGCCTAACCCCCTAAAAAATATTACAATTATAAATTGGTTGCAACAAAAAACCTATCTGAAATACAATGCAAATAGGGGATTAATTTAATGTGGCGACGAGGGGTTATTGAAGATTATTGTAGAAAATGAACGCGTTGAATTGTAGTTAGTTATGTTTTGGAAAAACAGAAAACGACCGATTTGACAGGATTTGAGGAGGTGTTTTCCTTACTCAAAGGGTATTTCAAAAATTATCTAGCTTTTAGCTAATTAGTGACTTAATTGAATAAGTAGTAAATTTGTATTCAATTATAAATATGAACACGCTATCTGCATACAAAAATGAAATCCATGCGCTTTGTGATAACCACAAGGTAAGGAGCTTGTATGCCTTTGGGTCGGTCTTAACTCCCAATTTCAATACCAATAGCGACATAGACCTTATAGTTGATTTTAAGGATATCGATGTGAAGGACTATGCTGATAACTACTTCGATTTTAAGTTCTCCTTACAAGATTTATTTAATCGTCCAGTAGATTTATTGGAGGAGCAGGCTATCAAGAACCCTTATTTCAAACAAGTGGTAAATCAAACCAAAGAACTTGTTTATGGATATTGAAATAAAGGCGTGGCATTATGATATTTTAAATGCTATCATGGAAATTGATAGTTTCTTCATTGATATCCCCAAAGAATTTTCTACATACAAAGATGATCTTCGAACAAGAAGAGCCATAGAAAGAAATATTGAAATTATAGGAGAAGCATTGAGTAGAATTATTACAAAGGATGAGTCTATCAAAATTTCAAACGCTAGAAAAATAGTAGATACTAGAAATAGAATTATACATGGATACGATTCAGTATCTGATGAGATTATCTGGGGAATTGTTATCAACCACATTCCAATACTACAAACTGAAGTAAAAGGTTTATTAGGGGAATAAAAAGTTACACTAATTCACCGAATGCAACTTCCTACTCCAATACGCTTTAATATGCTCACTCAATCTTTTGGCGGCATCTAATTTACTTACCAGAATATATTTCAAAAAAGAGCGCTCTGTTTTGTGGCCATTTATCTTCATTAAATCAATAGTTGGAAATCCTTGCAAATAGTAATTGGTGGCAAAAGACCTACTTGCTGTGTGGCTAGAAACTAAATCAGCCAACATTTCCTTTGGCCTTGAAAGCACCTTTCCCTTTTCATTAAACTCTGCCAACTTACAAACATCTTTTATGTAGTCATTGAATTTTTGATTGCTTATGGTTTTGGGTAGTTTATTTGGTCGGTCTGCATACTTATCAAAAATTTCCATCACAACAAGATTGCAAGGAATAATAACCAGTTCCTTAGTTTTCTGGGTAATCCTCTTAATAAAATAATCACCGTCAATTTGTATACTATTCTCTGTTTTTATATTGCTAAAATCTGAAAACCTTAAACCAACCCAAGCTCCAAAAATAAAAAGGTCTCTTACTTCTTCTAACTTTTTGTTGGTTATTTTTAATGCATACAATTTCGCTAATTATTGCTCCGTTAAATACACATGGTCTGTTTCTTCTTCATTAAAAGCAAATTTTTTATGCCTGAACTTCATATTATCTGTATACTCCAAATCAACAGCTTCGCCCATAAATACTTTTATAATTGATATATCCTTGGCTATTGTATTGTACTGTCATTACTTTTGAAATTATTTCGTTATTAAATTTTACTTAACTTCCCTTTTAATTTCAACCAACACCTATTTTCATTCCTATCAATTTTAAACAATATTTAGATTGGAATGGATCTCTATTCTAAACATTCTCTAATTGCATAAAGGACATAAAAAAAATTAAATTAGTAATACTATAAAATATGAATAGGGAATTATTGGAAAGAATGCAATCAGGTAAACCATTTCGCTTAGATGATCCAGCATTTCAAGAAATCAATGTATTTAAGGAAAGAACTGTACGCTTATCTACACAATTAAATGCCGCTACTACCACAGATGAGTTTAGAGATCTTTTAAGTGATATTATAGGTAGTACAATTGATGAGAGCACCACTATTTTTGCTCCTTTCTTTACCAATTTTGGTCGCTACATCCGCATCGGTAAAAATGTATTCATCAATCATGCCTGCTCTTTTTTAGATATGGGTGGAATCACTATTGGCGACAATGTTTTAATTGGACCAAATGTGAGTTTAGTTTCGGAGAATCACCCTATCGATCCTACACAAAGAAAGTCATTGATAGGTAAACCCATCGTTATCAAAAACAATGCATGGATTGGTGCATCTGCCACAATATTGCCTGGTATCACGGTAGGAGAAAATTCAATTGTAGCTGCTGGTTCTATTGTTACAAAAGATGTACCTGACAACACTATGGTAGCAGGCAATCCGGCAAAGTATATGAAAAGCATTTAAATAATATTATAACCCGCGCCTTCCAGCGATATATTCAAAATGGTGGTGGAAACTGCTCACTCAGGGAAATAGATGCTGCTGATCATGGACTTGCAATTCAATATTCCATGAAAGCGCAGAAGAAAAACACCCGGGTGGCACCGAATAAATTTAATTAAGTCGCACCCAATTCATTATATTTTATTAATTTAGTAAGACCAATTTCCTATAATTAAAATATGAAGGATTCTCCAGTTACTGATAATAATGATCTTGCCAGTTTTGGTTATCGCCAAGAATTAAAGCGCTCAATGGGTAGCTTCTCAAGTTTTGCTGCAGGCTTTTCTTACATTTCTATTCTTACTGGTCTTTTTCAAATGTTTTATTTGGGTTATGGAATTGCCGGACCTGCATTTTTCTGGACATGGCCATTTGTATTGGTGGGGCAATTACTGGTGGCGCTTTGCTTTGCAGAACTAGCTTCTAGGTTTCCTTTGTCGGGCGGAGTTTACCAATGGGCAAAGTTTACCGGAAACCCTTTCCTTGGATGGATGACAGGCTGGATTTACCTAGTTTGTCTTATTGTCACGATTGCTGCTGTGGCCATGGCGCTTCAGGTTAGTCTACCTCAAATTTCAGATTCATTCCAGTTGATTGGAAATTCGAATGACCCAAAATCAGTGGCTATTAATGCCATTATGCTCGGATCGATACTGATTGTTATAAGTACTATAGTCAATGCCAGGGGAATTAAACTACTGGCACTGATCAATAATATTGGCGTATTTACCGAACTGGTTGGAATTATATTGCTGATCGTTTTTTTATACCTGCATAAAATAAGATCCCCGGTCGAAGCGGTCGTTCACATTAGAAACACAGGATCTGGATTCAAATCTTTTCCTAATCTTACGACCTTGCTGGCAGCAGCAGCCCTTACAGCCTCTTATGTTTTGTATGGATTCGATACTGCTGGAACACTGGCTGAAGAAACGCATGATCCGCGTAAAAAAGCTCCCCGTGCAATCTTGCAGGCGCTTCTTGCCGCTGGACTTTCCGGATTACTGGTATTACTGTTGGCCTTGATGGCTGTGCCGGATTTGGGCATGGCGGATTTGGGAAATATAAGTGGAGGCTTACCCATGTTGGTAAAATCAGTCCTAGGTGAAACTACCGGCAGGCTTTTTCTTTGTATTGTTATTTTTGCGATCATTGTTTGCACCCTTGCAGTTCATTCGGGAGCAGTAAGATTAATGTTCGCCATGGGACGGGATGGTTGCTTGCCTTTTAGTAAATCCTTATCGGAAGTATCTTCAAAAACCCAGACCCCTGTTTTAGCTACCCTGCTTTGTGGATTGGGAGCCCTCATTATTTTAGCGATGAATCTTCAATTTCCAAAAGTATTTGAGTTGGTAACTTCCATTGCCATACTTTGGGCTAACCTAGCTTATTGGATAGTGGTAGCACTTCAACTAAAAAAAAGGATTATATTGGCCCGGAGTGGAGGAGATGCAGACGCCAGATTCAATTTAGGCAAATGGGGATTCCCGATTAATATTCTGGCCCTGATCTGGAGCAGCTTTATGGTTATCAATGTGTCATGGCCAAGAACTGCAACCTATGGTTTGGAATGGTATCAACAGTATGCTGCGTGGATTTATACCGTTGTTTTGATTGGCATTGGTGTGTTCATTTATTATTATAAATTATTTAAAAGTCAAAGAATTTCTTAAAGGCAATATGGAATATACTCAGTTTATAGACGGTGCAATATCTACAAGTTCAAACAGGGAATCCTGGATAAACTATAATCCAGCTAATAACAATCCCTTGGGAGAGGTTTACCAGGCTAACAACCAGGATATTGAAGCAGCCGTAAATTCATCAGAAAAGGCTTTCCAAATATGGAAAACCAAAACCGGAGCAGAACGTGGCCGAGTTTTATTAAAAACAGCCGATGTATTAAGAGCCAGATTGGAGAAAATTGCTTTTTTAGAAACCCAGGATGTAGGAAAGCCCATTTCAGAATCACTGGCGGTGGATATTAGTTCGGCTGCAGATGCACTGGAATATTTTGGAGGAATGGCTGCTGGTATACATGGGGAGTTTTTTGATTTAAAGAACGCCTTTGGCTATACGCGCCCGGAGCCGCTAGGTATTTGTGCGGGAATTGGTGCATGGAATTACCCTATTCAAATTGCTGCATGGAAGGCCGCTCCGGCATTGGCTTGCGGCAATGCAATGATTTTTAAACCCTCCGAACTCACCCCGGCAACTGCAATTGAATTAGCTAAGGCTTTTATGGAAGCCGGAGCCCCGGCTGGTTTATTTAATGTAGTGCAGGGCGATGGCAGGGTTGGAGCTATGTTAACAGATCATCCCCTCATTGCAAAAATTTCATTGACAGGTTCTGCAGCAACTGGTAAAAAAATTCTTACTGCTGCCGCATCCCAACTGAAACGCGTCACACTAGAATTGGGTGGAAAATCTCCCTTAATTATTTTCGAAGATGCAGATATACATAATGCTGTATCAGCTACCTTGATGGCAAATTTTTATACGCAAGGAGAGGTTTGTACAAATGGTACAAGAGTATTTGTGCATCGTAAAATTTATGACTCCTTTTTAATGAAACTAAAGGAGCGAACTGAAAAAATAAAACTGGGCGATCCTTCAGATCCTGATACCCAGATGGGTGCATTGATTAGTAAGGCGCACATGGAAAAAGTTATCCGATTTATAGACTCAGGAAAATCTTCAGGTGCAACATTATTGACCGGGGGCTACCGACTTGAAAAAGATTTCAAAGGACGGGATATTAGTTCCGGCAATTTTCTGGCTCCGACAATATTTACGGATTGCGATGATTCAATGGAAATTTGCAAAGAAGAAATTTTTGGCCCAGTGCTTTCTGTACTCTGCTTTGACACCGAAGAAGAAGTGATTGAAAGGGCCAACAATACCGCCTACGGACTAGCGGCAGGTGTATTTACGAATGACATAAAACGCGGCCATCGGGTAATTCATCAATTACAAGCAGGTACCTGCTGGATTAACAATTATAATATTACTCCGATTGAACTTCCTTTTGGCGGATATAAACAATCTGGTCAGGGTAGGGAAAATAGCCTTGCTGCTATTCAACATTATACCCAACTAAAAAGTGTTTATGTAGAATTAGGAAATGTAGAATCTCCTTATTAAAATAGATAACATTGATATGAATACAGTTTTTGACACAATTATTATCGGAGGCGGATCTGCAGGCTGTGTGCTGGCAAACCGACTGAGTGAAAATCCCAACCATAAAGTATTGGTGATAGAAGCGGGAAGAAAAGATTCCTGGTGGGATATTTTTATTCATATGCCGGCTGCGCTTACCTACCCGATTGGCAGTAAATTTTATGATTGGAAATACCAGTCGGAGCCAGAGCCATTTATGAATAACCGCCGGGTGTATCATGCCCGCGGAAAACTGTTAGGTGGTTCCAGTTCCATTAACGGAATGATTTTCATTCGTGGCAATCCATTGGACTATGAAAAATGGGCAAAGGATCCAGGAATGGAATCATGGGATTATTCGCATTGCCTTCCTTATTTTAAAAAGTCTGAAAATAGAACCGTCGGAGCAAACTCTCTGCGTGGTGGGAAAGGCCCTCTCCACCTCGAGACGGGACCCGCTACCAACCCCTTGTTTAAAGCATTTTTTGGTTCGGCAAAACAAGCAGGCTATCCGCTGACAGAAGATGTCAATGGATTTCAGCAGGAAGGTTTTGGAATGTTCGACCGCAACATCAAAAATGGAAGGCGTTGGTCTGCCTCAAAGGCATACTTACATCCTATTTTGGGAAAACGAAAAAATTTGGAAGTAGTCTGTGGTGCACTCGCCACCAAAATTCTTTTCGAAGGAAAGCGTGCAGTCGGAGTAGAATTTTTGAAAGGAAATAGTTTACACCAGGTTACAGCAAGTGAAGTGATATGCTGCGGAGGTGCCATTAATTCTCCCCAGCTTCTTCAGCTGTCAGGAATAGGAGATCCTGAAATTTTGAAATCGGCAGGGGTTGAGCTATTACATGCCCTGCCTGGTGTGGGGCAGAATCTACAAGACCATCTTGAAGTATATGTGCAATTTTCTTGCAAAAAACCAGTCAGCGTATACCCGGCATTGAAATGGTATAACAAACCCTGGGTGGGTTTTCAATGGCTGTTCTTCCGTAAAGGACCTGCGGCAACGAATCACTTTGAGGGAGGAGGATTTATTAGAAGTAATGAAACGGTTGCTTACCCTAACCTTCAATTTCATTTTTTGCCGGTGGCGATACGATATGATGGCACGTCTCCTTCAGGGGGGCATGGCTATCAGGTACATGTTGGCCCAATGAATTCTGATGCCCGTGGATCTATCTTGATTAAGTCATCGGATCCAAAAGAAAAACCAGCCATCCGGTTTAATTATCTTTCTACAAATCAGGATCGAACTGAGTGGGTGGAAGCCATCCGTTGTGCTCGAAAAATATTGAATCAGCCAGCGATGGATGAATTTAATGGTGGAGAAATTTCACCTGGACCTACCGTTGATACTGACAAGCAAATACTGGATTGGGTAAGCCGGGATGCTGAAACTGCGTTGCATCCATCCTGCACATGTCGCATGGGTACGGATAAAATGTCTGTCGTAGATCCATTAACCATGCGTGTGCATGGCATTGACGGTTTAAGGGTAGTAGATGGAAGTGTAATGCCCTATTTAACGAATGGAAATCTGTATGCTCCCATAATGATGATTGCAGAAAAGGCGGCGGATATAATTTTAGGAAATCAACCGCTTAAACCTGAAGTAGTTGATTTTTACAGAAAGCCAGACTAAATCCAATGACTTTTTTAAACATAGATGGGAGTTAATTAATGGAGCATCAACAACAAAAGATCAAGTCAATGATTGTTGCATTTTAAATATGCAATTGAATTGCCCCGAATTAAATCATCCTTAGACAGGAATCGCATTTTCGTTTTCTACATAGTCGACCCTCAAAAAGTTTGTTTAGGCGATTTGTCAAAGTAGGTGTTTTGTGCCCTTGAATAAAAAGTGCTTGAAATGGTCAACATCGGCCGTTAAAAAATCAATCCGCCGCGGCGGATGCACACTTTTTAATTTAACTTACTCTGCCGGCGAGTTCCTTGATTTTATCCGCCGCGGCGGATTGATTTTTTTTGTTACTTTTTTGCATCAAGGCAAAAAAGTAAAGGATCGCTATTCCGTGCTGGTTTCCAAGCCTATATAGTTCCCTTTTTTTACGAAAAAAAACTAGTTGAAATGCAAGGTTATTAATCATTTGGTTGATTATCCAGTTGTTCTTTATTGATTCATTTTGATCAAAAGCTTTATCGAATGGCAGTTTTCAACTTTTTGAGGATCGACTACATAAGAATAATGTA
>JBIIVV010000320.1:0-3302 GCA_044339235.1 Ferruginibacter sp. | reverse complement strand
TACGGCTTCTGGTTGTCGCGACCTGATTACAGAAAGGCATTTCCGCAACATGAAGGACAAAGCTATTGTATGTAATATTGGTCACTTTGATATTGAGATTGACATGGCCTGGTTGAACGCTAACTATGGCGATACCAAAAATACCATCAAGCCACAGGTTGACATGTATACCATTGAAGGAAAAGATGTCATCATTTTGGCAGAAGGCCGTTTGGTGAATCTAGGTTGTGCTACAGGTCACCCTTCATTTGTGATGAGTGCCTCTTTCACTAACCAAACCCTAGCCCAGCTGGAGCTATGGAACCACACCGAGAAATACGAGAACAAAGTATATGTATTACCAAAGGTGTTGGATGAAAAAGTTGCCCGTTTACACCTTGCCAAAATCGGCGTGGTATTGGACGAATTGACCCCAACGCAAAGTGCCTATTTGGGAATTTCCAATGAAGGTCCTTTCAAAGCGGAGCATTACCGTTACTAGTTTATTTCACCAACAGTGAATTCAATACAGCCCGCTTCTATTTAAGAAGCGGGCTTTTTAATGGCCTTTATAAGATGCGGCCTTGTTAATAATATTAAATGAATTTTAATTGACCCCGTTAAGCCAATTGTATTCATGAATTAAATTTGCATTGTGCTAACATGAAAAAGCTTAAATTTAAAAGTAGGATCAAAACAAATGATTCCTCAATAAGGCAATAATGAACATTTTACTGAAGCATGCCATAAAGATTACCTGGCCAATGATATTTCATTTTTTTAATGCAAGTGCCCAAACATATAATTATGGAGAAGTACTGCAAAAGTCTCTCTATTTTTATGAATGTCAGCGATCCGGTGTACTTCCTCAAAACAATCGGGTGAACTGGAGAGGCAACTCTGGTGTAAATGACGGGATGGACAATAACGTAGATCTAACCGGAGGTTGGTACGATGCAGGAGATCATGTTAAATTTGGATTTCCAATGGCTAACACCGCCACAAAATTAGCGTGGTCAGCCATTGAAAACCAACAAGCATATCAATCTATTGGACAGTGGAATGTGTTACTAGATAATTTAAGATGGGTTAATAATTACTTTGTAAAATGCCATATTAAGAAAAAAGACGGCAGCACATTGAGGTTTTTCGGACAAGTGGGAACCGGCAAAGTTGATCACCATTGGTGGGGTCCTGCGGAGTTGATGCCCATGACAAGACCTTCGTATTTCGTGGATGCGGAACATCCCGGTTCAGATCTAACGGCAGAAACTGCTGCAGCGATGTCGGCAGCAAGTATTGTTTTTAAAGACATTGACCCGGCATATAGTGCAATGCTGTTGAGTGAAGCAATCGCACTGTATGCCTTTGCAGAAACCTACAAGGGAATCTACTCCAATTCGATTCCAGATGCAAAACAATTTTATGAATCAAAAAGCGGATACAACGATGAAATGGTATGGGGTGCCATTTGGCTATACAAGGCTACTGGAGATGTAAAATATTTAGACAAGGCAAAAACTGCTTACAAAGAGTTGCCGAATTTTGGCGATCAAAACTTAAAAATATATGCAGGTGGGGATAGCTGGGATAACAAGGCATTTGCCTGTTATGTATTGATGGCCGTAATCACCGGTGATTCAACCTATAAGAATGACTCAGAAAGTCACTTGGATTATTGGACAACGGGATACCATGGTGCCAGAGTTGCATATTCTCCGGGGGGACAGGCCTTTTTCAACAAGTGGGGCTCGCTCAGGCATGCTGCAAATACGGCTTTTTTAGCAATGGTTTATGGAGGCTACCTTAAAAATAGAGATCCAATAAAAAGTAAACGATACGTAGCATTTGCAGTCAATCAAATAAATTACCTGCTCGGGGATAATCCCCTAAAAAGAAGTTTTGTTGTTGGATTTGGAAACAATCCCCCCATCAATCCACATCACAGAAATGCCCATGGATCATTAACCGGAAGTATTTCCTTTCCCATAAACAATAAAAATATGATTTATGGAGCATTGGTTGGGGGACCAAGCAAACCCAATGACACTTATACTGATTCACGTTTCAACTTTGAGGAAAATGAAGTTGCCTGTGACTACAATGCTGGTTTTACCGGCGCAATTGCTCAATTGGTAAGTATCTATGGGGGAACAGCAATAAAGGACTTTCCTGAAAAACAAGAACAGCTTGAAAAAAAGACATCCAAGGGACATTAAAACGGCCACTTTCCATAAAGCGAAAGGCAGGTGGATAGCTAACTAAACCTTCACAGGCTCTGTTTCCAAGTGGATGGTCTTATTCCATTTTAATGGAGAAATAAAATATTCCCAAAAGGAAGTGAACCCTGCAAAAATTTGTAAAAATAAATAACGGAACACATCCGTTAATGTGATAAATAAAGATTGTTTGATATCCAGCTTTCTGTAATTAATTGCATTGATAAGTACAGAAATCAATAAATTAATTCCAAATAAAATCCACAGAACTATACTGTATGTATAAGAAAATGAGAATTGTTTGTAGGCAAATAATATGTACGCAGTAATATAAATATTATAGAAAGGCAAAACTGTTCCGCAAAACATACGCAACCAAAAACTAAACCAGCCTTTAAACCCAAATTCCTTATTAAAAAATGTCTTTCGCAAATGAACCAGTTGTGTAATGAATAATCCCTTATTCCAGCGTGTTCGCTGGTTCAACCAATTTGTAAATGTTTCAGGACAATTCTCATCAGTGAAACTATCAAAGATGCAAAATTTCATACCATTGCGAATCAACCGAACACTTAAGTCAACATCCTCCGTAACATTGAAAGGATCCCATGAGCCCGCCTTTAACATGTTTTCCTTACTAATGTAGAAGGAGTTTCCACCCAAACCGAAAGGCAATCCCTTGGCCGACAATTTAAACAAGTGGTGTTCATACCATTCGTAATATTCGGTTGCAAAATTACGCGTTATCCAATTCTGCGATTTATTGGAGATCCGAATTTTTGCTTGACAACATAGCTCCTCTTTGCTGTTCAATAGGCATGTTGCGGCTTTTTTGAGCTGCATCGGTTCCGGTCGACTCTCTGCATCATACACAGTGAGAAACTTCCCTGTTACGGCTTCCAATGCATATAGCAAGGCACGTCCTTTTGTATAGGGAGGCAATGTAGGAATTAACAGCAGTTCAAAATAACCAGGCAATTCAACTTGAGAAAGGCTGTTTTGAGTTAATAGATCAGATTTTTCAACAACAACAATCACTTGCAGTAATGAAGTAGGATAATCCAACGCTTGTATGGACTTGATGGTTTGATGAATTACAGTATC
>JBIIVV010000319.1:0-3310 GCA_044339235.1 Ferruginibacter sp. | reverse complement strand
ACCCAGATCAAACTTGGGTTAGGCAATATTATTTTTTTAAATCCCAACCATTCTTTTAATCAAAGTATCCATGATTTAACCCTTGAATTTTCATTCAAAAATACTTCCAGTCTGATAGTAGGATCTTCATTTGATGCAAACAATCTTCTCTTTAATACTTCCTTTACAGATAAGTTGCCAATTCCACCTGGAAAATACAGGGCAGCCACAGCTTCTATTACCTATGGATCTGATATCAAAAAGAAAATATCTTATACGCTCTTGTTAAACGGAGGGAATTTTTTCAATGGCAGTATCCTTCAATACGATTTAATAACAAAATACAGGGTTCAGCCTTGGGGTAATTTTGGCTTTAGTTTTCAGCAAGCCAGATTAGCATTTCCGGAAAAATATGGCTCCAGCAATCTTTTCCTAATTGCTCCAAGAATTGAAATTAATTTCTCCAATAACTTAACCTGGTCCACTTTTTTGCAATACAATAATCAGCGCAATAATTTTAACATCAACAGCAAGATTCAATGGCGTTATAAACCCATGAGTGACATCTTCCTAGTGTATAGTGACAATTATTTTACAGACCCTCTCATGAAGAATAAAAACAGGGCCTTGGTCTTTAAAATGAATTACTGGCTCAATCTGTAATTAAAAATTAAAGCGCAGTTAATTTTGTCATTCCCCCATTGAAATCCAATTTTGCTAAGGCTTATATTAGCCCAATAAGGTAAAGATTAGCAAAAAGAGTTTGACCTATTTTAATTTTTAACAAATATCAGTTGCAATGAGAGGTAGTTTTTGGCTAATTTTATGATGAGTATTTGCTCATTTAGCTGATTATGAAGAAGTTTTTATTTTCACTTTTTTTATCCTTTTCGCTTTTCCATGCTTTTTCAGCGCATATTAAAGGGGGGTTTTTTACTTACGAGTACCTTGGAGCTGGCGTATCTAACCCAACTTACTTGCGTTACAAGATTACACTAACCGTTTATATGAGTTGCAATCCCAACGCCGGACAACTTACCAATCCCATTAATTTTACCATCTTTGAGACCGGATTCAACGCTGTAGTTGCCAATCCGGCTGTAAGCATCACTAAAAACTATAATCTCAGCAAAGAAACGGATGAACCCTGCATTTCCTTAGATCAGCGAGGATGTTATTATACTGTAGTGGTATACGAACTGAATAGTATTGAGCTGCCTCCATCTACCTCCGGATATACCATTAGTTACCAACGATGCTGCAGAATTGCCAATATGCAAAATATACAGAACTCAGCAAATGTTGGAAATACCTACTCCATTTCTATACCAGGTACCAATTCATTAGTACCCAATGCCAATAAAAACAATAGCCCTGATTTTCCTGTAAATGATACGGCCGTTGTATGTGGTGGAACTTATTTCACTTACCCTTTTTCTGCTACCGATAAAGATGGAGATGAGCTAACTTATTCCCTTTGCTCAGCATTTACAGGAGGTACCACCACTCTTCCCGCACCTAACCCTGCTGCTGCCCCACCCTATTCAGAAGTAAGCTATATTTCTCCCTTTTCTGGATATGGACCGATGGGGCCAAATGTTACTATCAATGCTTTGACAGGTTTGATCAGTGGAATATCCCCCATGCCAAATACATCGGGAGGTGAATTTGTAATTACGGTTTGTGTTACTGAAACCAGGGCCGGAAAATATGTAGGAGAAACTCGCAAGGAGCTGCACATTCAAGTAAAAGATTGTTTACCGATAGCTGCCAAATTAGACCCCAAAGCCACCACTTGTGATGGCTTTGGGGTTAATTTTTCCAATTCTGCCACTAATCCTTCCGACATACTCTACACCTGGGATTTTGGCAACCCCTTATCTGGTTCAAACAATGGCAGCGCCTTGCCAAATCCTGTTCATGCATTCTCAGACACCGGTGTATACAAAGTGAAATTAACGGTTTCCTTAGGAGGGTTTTGTGTTAATTCGGATTCAATTTCAGTAAAAGTATATCCTGGTTTTTTCCCCGATTTTAAGGCCGATGGCCCCTTTTGCAAAGGTCTGCCATTTAAGTTTTCAGATAATACCACTACCAACTATGGAACTCCCACAGGATGGCGTTGGAATTTTGGCAACCTCTTTACTTTCAATGATACCAGCAACCTAAAAAACCCCAGCTATACCTATCTTGTAGCAGGTACCTACTTGACACAACTCATTGTGAGCAATACTTTTGGATGCACCGATACCATCAAGAAAAACATTACAATACTCAATGGCCCCCCCATTGGACTCAATACCCATGATACATTAATCTGTACAATTGACACCTTACAATTAAAAACCAGTGGTATCGGAAATTTTGTATGGACCCCCAATTATAGTATTAGTAGTACTACCTCAGCAAACCCTTTGATAAGTCCTGATATACCTACAAAATATTTTGTAAGTTTTATCGATTTTGACGGTTGTAAAAACAGTGATTCAGTTTTTGTAGATGTAAAACCATTTGCAACTATTAATGCAGGAAATGATACCACCATTTGTACACCCGGTGGATTTACACTTAATACAGTAAGTGATGCGCTCAATTTTAAATGGAGCCCTGCCACCTATTTGAGCAGTAATACCATTAAAAATCCTATCGCCACTCCATTGGTTGCCTCTATAACCTATACCGTAGTTGGAAATATTGGAAAATGTCAGAGTCAGGATCAAATAACCATCCGAACAGCACCCACGCCAATTGCAAATGCAGGAAAAGACACGATCATTTGTTTTGGGGATCCTGCACAACTAAAGGCAACAGGGGGCAGTATCTATATTTGGACACCCGCTCAATATTTAACGGCCCCAAATATCGCTAATCCCATAGTCGTTGCCCTTCCGTTTACCACTCAATTTAGGGTGGAAGTAAGAGATACTTTAGGCTGCAATAAATCGGTCTTCGATAGCATCATCGTTTCAGTGGATTCAATTTTTTTAGCTAATGCAGGAGCAGATACTTCCGTTGTTATAGATGAGCCAATAGTATTAAATGGAACTGGTGGTGTTACGTACTTATGGGAGCCTGCCAACTGGTTGAGCAATCCATTCATCTCCAATCCCACCGCCACCCCCCAGGAGAGTATTACCTATCAATTAACCGCAATAAGTACTGGAGGATGCAAAGCGATTGACAACATTCAAATAAAAGTGTATAAAATAGCGCCAGGCTTTTATGTGCCAGGAGCATTTACTCCAAACAATGATGGCAACAATGATGTTATAAGACCGATCTTAATGGGCATGCGGTCACTTAAATTATTCAGCGTATTCAACCGATGGGG
>JBIIVV010000318.1:0-3314 GCA_044339235.1 Ferruginibacter sp. | reverse complement strand
TTGACACAAAAAGGGGGCAAACCTTTTTATCACCATTTGAAGCCGATCTGGAGGCAATTGAGGTTTTCACCAGCTTGGTAACCCACCCTGGGGAAATGGAAATGACAGTTCACCAGGTGGATGAATCATCAAAAACCTGGGGCCCCGCCCTAGTATCTGCTAGTATACACCTCGATTGTGATGATAGTGGAAAGTGGAAGTCAGTCCATATTACAGGACCGCACTTAAAAAAAGGAGCATACTATGGATTTCAACTCGAATGCCCTAATTCCTATATTGGGCTGGGGGAGGCAATTTTTAGCAATTCAAATCCGACTTTAATTAATGGGCAAGAGTGGAAATTTACCAACATAGACAAAAAAGGGGTTTCCTATTCCTATTTCAGCTTAGCCTTTAGAGTTGAAGCGAGGGCCTGAAGGATTTCCGCCATTTTGTTATTTACAAGGAGCAACCCTACTACAAGTACATTCACTTAATGTACAAATTTAAATCCAGTCAGTTGTTCAATCTGATGAACAGTTACCTCATTGTTGTCAATACCGTCTGCATGCGATAAATCATTATTAAACAAATACGCTTTGTATGATTGAGTTTTCAAAACATGAATTACTTTCCAGCACTGCAAGGGTACCGAAACCTTCCCTATTTTTTTTGCCTCCCCCAAACTCCCTGCCCATACATGAATACTATCATCCTGAATAGCCAGCTTTCGGGTAAGCCGCTCTAATGCCTCCCAATCTCCTGCATTTAATGCATGGTATTGGGGGGCCATATTGGAAAAATAAAAACATTCTGCCATCACTAATTCACCCTGGCACTTGTTACTAGCTGCCGGACACATATGCCCACGGTCTGTTCCGGAATGAAGGTAATCCGCCTTTAAATTGGTTTCATCAGGCAGCAATGGATCAGGCCTAAATTGATCCTTTCTGGTGGTTGAAAAAGCACAAAGTACCTTTGCGTTGGTTTCCCACCAATCCACCTGAAGAGGATAAAATTTTGAAGTGCAAAAAATAGAGGTATAGTTGGAATGTTTAATTTGGATTGTTTTTTGGGCATACAAATGCCCATAAAAAAAAATCAGCAAAAAGGAAAATGCTTTTTTCATGGGAAACAGGTAAGCTTCCACAAATTTCGGTTAGTAATGTTGAATAAAAATCAACCTCAAATTAAAATATTGGAATTTATGGCAGCAGAATTACAGCATTTTCGTAGTCAATTATATGGAAAACTACTGCCCATTCACCGCTAAAATATGAGGGCTGTAGACTTGAAGTTCAACTAAAATCACACAATTACAAGTAAAGGCTGATTGTAAATTAGCAGCGGTGTTTGCTTCAATAACCCTTCTATTATAAAACTAATTTTTGTAAAGCGCAGTAAAATCAATAGTTTTAAGGAGCCGAGAGGCGCTTTTGAAAAAAAAGGCCGGATGGCAATAAAACAATATCCCACAACCATGAGAAAAAAATTTTTCATTTTCGGAATTATTTTTACTGCCGTTACCGCTCTTCTCTTTTTTTTTAAGATAATTGGCCCTATTACCCCTTTAATTTTTTTAGTGTTATTAGTTGTTGGATACCGCAATAGTATACAAACAAAGCATACGATTTTAAGAAATTTTCCTGTATTAGGTTATTTCAGGTACATGTTCGAAATGATTGCCCCTGAAATTCAACAGTATTTTATTGAGCGCTCCACAGATGGGCAACCATTTTCAAGAAATGAGCGTTCCTTAATTTATCAGAGATCAAAAAATATTGATGCTACAACCCCATTTGGAACACAAATGCATTTGAACCATTCGAACTATGAAGGGATAAAACACTCGATGTTTCCTACAATAGTGAATGAAGCACTTCCGAGGGTTTTAGTAGGTGGCCCTGATTGCAAACAACCTTATTCGGCTTCCTTACTGAATATTTCAGCCATGAGTTTTGGATCACTGAGTGAAAATGCGATCAAAGCACTAAATCTGGGTGCGAAAAAAGGAAATTTCTACCACAATACTGGTGAAGGCGGCTTAACCGAGTTTCATTTACAAGGCGGAGATGTAACTTGGCAAATAGGAACAGGCTATTTTGGCTGCCGAAATATGGAGGGGCAGTTTGATGCGGATAAATTTGCTGAAAAAGCCAATCTGCCTGCGGTGAAAATGATTGAAATTAAGCTTTCACAAGGAGCAAAACCTGGTCATGGCGGGGTTCTTCCTGCACAAAAAAATACGCTACAAATTGCAAAAATTCGTGGAGTAGCGCCTTTTACCACCATCCTTTCTCCTCCAAGCCATTCCGCTTTTAAAGATTATAAAGGATTAGTTGAATTTATAGCTCAATTGCGCCATTTGTCAAATGGAAAGCCAATTGGTTTTAAACTTTGCATCGGAGAAACCAATGAATTTGAAAAGTTGTGCCAAGAAATGATTCATCAAAACTGCTTTCCCGATTTTATAACTGTTGACGGAGCTGAAGGAGGAACCGGAGCTGCACCACCAGAATTTTCTGATGGAGTAGGTATGCCATTTGAACCCGCTTTGATATTTGTTAATACCACATTGGTTAATTTAGGAATAAAAAATAAAATTCGAATTATTTGCAGTGGTAAAATCATTTCGGGCTATTCCATTTTAAGAGCCGTTGCCTTGGGTGCAGATATGTGCAATAGCGCCAGGGGATTTATGTTTTCACTAGGATGCATTCAAGCTTTGCGATGCAATAACAATGAGTGCCCGACTGGTATTGCCACTCAAGACAAAATGCTGATGAAAGGCTTAGTCGTTACAGACAAGTATGATAGAGTATATCATTTCCATAAAAATACCCTGCATGCAGCAAATGAATTATTGGCAGCAACGGGAAAAAATAATTTTTCAGAAGTAGATATTTCTATTTTTATGCGAGGCGATGAGTTTTCTAATTTAGCCAATTTGTATTTTCCAGACAATTTGGAAAAGTAAGGCTATTTTTAAAATAAAGAAATGAAGATTTTTTAGTCGGGTGAAAATAGATATAGCGGACACCTAATTTACAGAAGAAAAAAAATAGTACGCATAACTAAATACAAAAAGGCCTTGAGATTTTCCAGAAGAAAAATTTCAAGGCCTACTTTTTTTAAACCAATTGAAAACTAGTTCAATTAATTTTTTATTTTAACTTACCCAGCTGTTCATTATAATATTGAACTGTTTGAATTACAGATGAAAGATTGCTTGGCAAATCTTCTGCATCCCTTTCTATATAAATATGTCCTTTAAAATTTTGCTTTTTCAGCTCAGCAAAAATTGCAGGAAAATCTACCACACCAGTTCCAACAGG
>JBIIVV010000317.1:0-3316 GCA_044339235.1 Ferruginibacter sp. | reverse complement strand
GAAGAAATATGAACAATTCTTCCGCCAGTGTTCATGAATTTGACGGCTAATTGGGAAATTAGCACACATCCATTCACCATACAGTCGAAAATTATCCGCCATCGGTCAATGTCCATTTCAATAGGGTCGGTTTTTTCGGATACCCCTGCACAATTAATTAATACATCTAAAGACCCCCAGTTTTGAAGAATGTTTTTTTCGCCCTCCAGTATTACTTCTTTTTCAGCATAACTGCCAATAAAGTATAAATGGTTGCCTTCAGGGAGTTCACTTAATAATGCCGTCAATTTTTCTGCCTGAATATCATTTAAACAAACATCAAAGCCTTCATTTGCGAACCGGATAGCAGTAGCTCTGCCAATACCGGATGATGCACCTGTGATTAAAACTTTTCTCCTTCTCATTTTTATATGCTTTTATTTTTTCCTGCATAAATAGTAACTACTGTATTGATTTCATGACCTTTCTCCAACACCGTACATTGCCCTGATGCAATGGCTTCATTAACGCTTACGGGCATACTACTTGCCGGTTCCAATATTGAAGTATAGTGATCGTTAAATTTACCATAGGATGCAAAATACCATTGATATGGAAAAACTTTTTTGTCATAGTAAATACTAAATAAAAACTCGCCGTTCTCAACCTGTAAATGCATTTCATTTTTAGGAATTTCATACAGATAGAAAAAATCCATTGTATTATTTTTTGGAGGCACAAGGGAGGCGTCACAATTATCAATAACCGGCCAGGGAAATTCATCAGCCGTTTTATACCTTGAATGTTCGGGATAAACTACTTTTGCTTTCTTTGCACTTGAAACCAATTTATCCCCTTCTCTAATTGCCAAGGCAGCATGTAACTTCCATAAAAAATGCCTGGTGTTGTCTGATTCATTTCTGATGGTGTACTCTAATACTATTTCGGGAGTATTATCCTTCAACGAAATCGTTTTTATGTAGTACAAACCGCTCCTCGTTAATTTTCCAAATACAGATATTTTATCAGGCTCAATTTTATACTCCAATGAAGTCGTCCATAGTTCTCCATGATCAGGGTATTCGTTACCATCAATATTCTCTGGAATGTCGTTTGGAATCAATTCATCAATTCCACCCCAAAAATTTGTATCATAATCTGTTCCGGGCGGGCAGGCTTCCAAACTTAAATCCTTATTGCTCCACAAAAATTCCTTTTGAAAAATCTTATTATATACGCTTAGGATCTTTCCGCCAACAGCCGGGGCTACCGCGATCCTGATATGTTCATTTTCCGCTACAAGAACCTCAATACTGTTTATATTACTCTTCGAAATTTTCATTTGTTTGGTTTAAACCTGCTTAATAATTATTATTCTGCTATGTGTACCAGGGAGCCTAATTCAGCCTTTAAAATATTTTCGGACGGATAACTAAATCCCAAATGCTGCCGGAAACCTTCTGCGTAAGCGCAATGAATTTCTTTCCCATTCATCGCAGAAAAATTTTTCATCATAATAACAAATTCATCAACCCTTGCAATTTTGATTAACCATTCCCGTTGACTTTTATGGCAACACAGCATCTTTTCTTTAATATCAATAGTGGAACTAATATCAACATACATTGAAGGCTGCACTTTTTGCCCAAGTATGTCTTTTCCCTGCACTGCGTCGCAATAATAAAGTGAAGGAACTGTGTTAAATGGTTCTGTTCCGTCTATTTTAATATTCGGTATGCCTGCGGACAGGCAGGCAGTCATCGCTATTTTGCTTGTAATTTCATGGTCAAGCATATAATCAGAAGGGCTGGCAGTAAATACAATTGTTGGTTTAACCTTTCTGATGAGTTCAATGGCTTTGAGCAAAGTAGGCCGGTCATACATAATAAATACATCTTCACTTTCAAGACAATGATAGTTACCATTTAATAAAGCTGCAGAGTTGGCAGCTTCTGCACGGCGTATAATACTAATCTCATCAGGACCTAATACTGTGGAACCTGCTTGGCCTGGTGTCATTGTTGCAATAACAATTTTCCATCCTTTATCTGCCAATAAGGCCAGTGTACCTGCACACAGAATTTCAGCATCATCAGGATGAGCCACAAGACATAGTGCGGTTTTATTCTTTTCCATTTTAAATATTTAAAAATTAAGTAAGCTTGATTATGAATAATTTTATTTTAAAAATATAGCCCTATTTTACCACCACATATAATAAAAGATAGCGTATATGATTGCCAGAATGATCCACCAGAGCCAAACAGATTGCCAGAACGGCCTCTTTGGTTCATTTGGTGGTAATTTCAGTAGTTCCCTGGACCAGGTCAACGAGATGATCTCGGATATATTTCTGGGTTTAGTATTTATACTTACGAGTATTATAATCAATGCACAAAAGAACTGGGTAATACCGCCTACTACATAAAAATTGGTTAAGCCATATTTAACAATCACCTCCTTTGGGAAAAGAGCAGGTATTATTCCAAGATGAAGCAGGATGCCTAATGGTATACCAGCAATCATAACGGTAAGAGCGGCCGTTGGCGTAGTTCTTTTCCAAAACATGCCAAATAGAAAACAGGTTGCTACTGGTACAGCCATGTATGTTGAAGCAGCCTGGAAGTATAAGAATATTCCTCCGAAATTTTTAATTACAGGTGCATATATAATGCTAAAGATCATAACTATTAATATTGTCCATATCCCAACTTTTACCAATTTTTTATCATCAGCACCTTTATTGATCCATTTTTTGTAAATATCATAAGTGAATACGGTAGAGATGGAATTTAAAAAAGCAGAAGTGGTGGACATAATCGTAGCCAGGATTCCAACTAGCATAAATCCCTTCAAACCGGCGGGAATTAGATTGGTAATCAGCATTGGATATACGTTATCAATTTTATCTATGGATACACGGAATTCTTCATGGCCGGTATATGCCAAAGCCCTTGCAATCATACCTGGAAAGATTTCAATAAAAGGGCGAAAGAGGACGAATACAATCGCAAGAATTATTGCCATTCTTACATCCCATTCTGTTTTTGCTCCTAATCCCTTTTGAACTAATGCCTGGTTCATACAGGAATAAAACAACTGTAAATTAAATAATGAAAATATTACTGCATGCCATGGCATAACCGGGTTATTCATTGGCTGCATTAAGTGAAAACCACCGGGTGCGTGTGCGACTATATCGCTCCACCCATGAGGCAACTTCATATAAGCCAATACAAAAAGGATTATACCGGCAGCAAATACCATTACAAAATCAAATACTGCTACATTAATTACATATTTCATACCTCCATACATAGTATAGATACCAGCGACT
>JBIIVV010000095.1:0-11744 GCA_044339235.1 Ferruginibacter sp. | reverse complement strand
AAATACTTTGGTAAGATAATCAGAGCCATGGGTGATGGAGCCTCCTAAATGGCCAGTAATGACTATCAATATTGTCATTAATAACATCACCCATTTGGTATGCTTGTGCTGCCGCTTATTTAAAATAAATGCAACAATAGCAATGGCTGCCACCGCTATTCCAAACCATTGATGGCTGCTGATGAGCGAAGGGTCGTAATCATCTGTTTTTGATAATAAAAATCCACTAACACCGGAAGCAATTGCACTAAGCATTCCCCAAAATAAAGTGATATGAATAGCGGGCTGTAAAGAAGCCGACTTTTGTTTATACGATATCAATTGAAAGATGGCAGCAAGCAGTAACATTCCTATCGGCAAATGCACCAAAACAGGATGGAACTTTCCAATAAACTCTGTGAGCGTAAACAATATAATTGCAGTAATCATTTTTTGTAAATAATGTAAAATCAGGAATATCTTTTTCTTAATAAATTCATCATGTGCACATTAATGGCCCATTGGTCTGCTAGCGGCTGACGAGTATACGCCATGGTAGGCATATAATCTGGCGGACCAAATTCTGTAAGAAATACCATTCGTTCTCCATTTTTCTTTTTGCGTTCCACTATCTTATCCCACCATTCAAAATGCTGCTTTACCACCTGCTCCCATTCAGGGGCGCGGGGGTCGTTGACCTGGGGCCCTTCCGGGTGTCCGATTCTGGCATGAATCAAATCAGCCCTATCCAAGGCCATCTGAACCGTTGCTTGCTGATCGGCTAATAAACTTTCGTGCACATTACACCAATGCGAAATATCTAGGTTCAATCTTAATTCGGGGATTTTTTCTATAAATTGTTTGGTAACATGCGCAGCAAATAACATTCTGCCCCGATGGGTTTCGTGCACAATGGATATGCCGGTTTCTTTTGCCAGCGCATTGGTATGTTCAATAAATTTTTTGTTTTGTTCAAAACTAAAATAGTCTCTTCCAGAATGATTGTTAATATACAGTGGCCGTTGTACCTTTTGTTTAGCAGCAGCATCAATCATTTTTTTATAAAAATCCAGGTGTTCCTGAGGGTCCTCCTGCGAGCCTCCACATAAGAAGCCGATTTCTAATCCATATTTTTTCAATGCGGCAAATAATTCATCCTGGGCTTTTTTATTGTCAGTAGGCCACCATAATTCTACCCCATCGTAGCCTTCTTTTTTTACTTTGGCGCAAAATTCATCCATTGACCCATCAAATCCCCAGCTGGTAGCCATGATGGTTAGTTTGTAATTTTTATCCATAGGAAATTCAGTTTTTTTCGATAAAGAAAATGACTCTAGTGCCGACAAATACAAGGCAGCAGTTGACGTGTTTTTAATAAATTTCCTTCTATCTTGTTTCATAATAAGAATTGCTGTTGCAAAGAAGTGAGTTTATGCTATGATATCTGAAATCACTCTACCACCTACGTCTGTCAGCCTAAATGGACGGCCTTGAGATTCATACGTAAACTTTTCATGATCAAAGCCTAATTGATTTAGTATCGTAGCTTGTATATCAAATGCTTCCGTTTTTCCACTTACTATATTATATCCAATTTCATCAGACTCTCCATACGATGTACCCCCTTTAATACCACCTCCGGCCATCCACATACTGAATGCACCAGCATGATGATCTCTTCCTTTGAAGTCCATTTTTCTACCTTCTCGATTCTCTTGCATTGGGGTTCTGCCAAACTCAGATCCCCAGACTATTAGCGTTTCATCAAGCAAACCTCTTTGTTTCAAATCAAGTATTAAAGCCGTGATTGGTTTATCCACTTTGCGGCATTTATTTACCAATCCAATGTCTACCGCATTGAATGCTGAATCTCCATGGTTATCCCATCCCCAATCAAAGAGTTGAACATAGCGCACACCTTTTTCAACAAGCTTGCGTGCTAGTAAAACGTTATTGGCAAAACAGGTCTCACCTGGTTTAGTTCCATACATTTCATGTATGTGTGCAGGCTCATCGTTGATATTCATCACACCAGGAACTGAAATTTGCATCTTATAAGCCATTTCATATTGAGCAATGCGGGAGAGTATTTCAGGATCATTGTATTCCTGATATTGTTCTTGATTTACTTTATTGATTGCATCAATGGAAGCCTTTCGTATGTCACGATCCATTCCTTTGGGATCATTAATAAATAACACTGGATCACCTTCACTCCTACACTGAACACCTTGGTATACACTAGGCAAAAATCCACTACCCCAAGCACTCTTTCCTGCATCTGGATCATTTCCGCCAGATGTTAGAACAACAAAGCCAGGTAAGTTATTATTTTCAGAACCCATACCATAGGTAACCCAACTTCCGATACTTGGTCTTCCTAATCGTGCAGAACCTGTATGCATTAACAATTGTCCAGGTGCATGATTGAATTGATCAGTGGTTACTGCATTGAGCATAGCTATATCATCAATAACAGTCGATAAATGGGGTAAATTATCAGATAACCATATTCCACTCTGACCATGACGTCTAAAATTCGCTTGAGGTCCCAACATCTTTGGAACTCCTTGAATGAAAGCAAATTTTTTCCCTGCGAGAAGAGATGGAGGACAATCTTGCCCATCTAACTTTGATAATTCAGGTTTATAGCTGAATATTTCAAGCTGAGATGGGGCACCGGCCATGTGTAAGTATATAACGGACTTTGCTTTGCCCGGAAACATAGGGGGCTTAGATGCAAGTGGATTGGCAGCATCAAACAAGCTGTTGGATGCGGTGGAAGAATTGCCACCACAACTTCCCAATAGCGAACCTAATGCCAATGCACCAAATCCCATAGCCCCTTCCTTAAGAAAATGACGGCGGGTTGATTGCTGAAGCATTGCCTTATTTGCTTCCTTTACTAACTTTTGATTATGTATATCTTTTTTCATAACAAAACATTTAAATTCAATAAATCAATTTTTATTCAACCACTCATCCATATTTAGCATTGCGCTGGCTACAACAACCATTGCTGCATCAGATGGATTATTTTTACCTAAGTCTCCTGCTATTTCAGCACGTGAAATTGTATTTTTTTGATACTTCTCCAATGAGTTATTATATAACTGCACGAGTGCGTTTAGTCTTCCTGCTGAAATGGACTTATACATCATGGCTTCATAGCCTTTACCAATTTTGTTGTTTATATCCTTCCCTCCTATTTCATTCATCCTATTGGCGAAGAATCGTGCCATGACTAAATAGCTTGAATCATTCAAAATCGTCAATGCTTGCAAAGGTGTATTGGTCCGAATCCTTCGTGTAACACATACATCCCTTGTGCCGCCATCAAACATTAGCATCGATGGATAAGGAGCAGATCGTTTCCAATAGGTATAGACTGCACGCCTAAATAAATCTTCACCTTGACTTTGAATCCAAAATTCAGAAGCGTAAGGTGATTTCCATACTCCATCAGGTTGAAAAGGCATTACACTTTTGCCATACATTTTATGGCTCAATACATTACTCACACTTAAAGCCTGATCTCTGATTTGTTCACCACTCAATCTGACACGAGGGCCTCGAGCATATAACTTATTATTGGGATCTTTTCCAATCAACTCTTTTGTGAACTTAGAATCTTGACGATATGTTGAAGAAAGAACCATTTCCTTGAGTACTTTTTTTATGCTCCAATTATAGTCATTCGCAAATTGAAATGCCAGGTAATCAAGCAAGTCTTTATGTGTAGGGGTTATTCCTTGTGTACCCAAATCTTCTAATGTTTCAGCAATACCATACCCAAACAATTGTTCCCATAATCGATTAACCATGGTTCGAGCAACCAATGGATTTTTTTTATCGGTTAACCACATGGCTAACCCGAGTCTATTTTTTGGCGCATTGGAAGGCATAGGGTTCATAATGTGCGGAACGTCTGGAACAACTTCCTTTCCTTTTGTCAATCGATTTCCTCTTAGAAATACATTCGTAGTTCTAAATAACTCTACATTATTTTCCACCATCACAGGTGTCGTCTCAACTTCTGCATTCAACAGCTCTTCATATTGTTTCTTGGCTAAAGCATACCCAAGTTTATCAACTCCTGGGAAAGGATCTGAAAATCTAAACCAATCGAATGTTAGTGCTGTTACATCATCCTCTGTTGATGGACTACTTAATTTAAAAAATAAATTATGTCGTCCAGCAATTGGATTTATATCTACTGTAACTATTTTCCATCCTTTCGATTCTTTTGTGGATGAATAAGAAGCCACTTGTGGACCATTGGCACTATCAACATAAACACTCAACTTAATATTAGGGTCTGAATTATATCTAAACGTCAATTGGGTGTGATTATTTAATGGAACGTCCTTTAATCTGCACGTACCATTATTTCTCAAATTAGTTAGAGCTGCTATAGAACCATTATTAACACTATCGCATTTCAGTGAATTAATAGCTGGTTGCCATGTCTTTAAAAATAGATAATACTCTTTGGCTTTTTCTTTGGATACGTTCGTATTCAACCATTGTATTAATTGAACAAACTTTGCGCTATCAGATGAGCCAAATTCTCGCAATAAGGGGTAATCAGACTCTGTATCTTCATCTCTACTATTGTTAAAGAAAGCCATGAATTTGTAATACTCTTCATGTTTAAACGGGTCATAGGGATGACTATGGCATTGAACACAATTAAACGTTGTACCCATCAATGCACTCCATGTTGTGCTAACACGATCAATTACTGCAGATGTTCTAAATTCCTCATTATCGGTTCCACCTTCATCATTAGTCATCGTATTTCGATGGAAGGCCGTAGCGATATACTTCGTATCATCAGGATTAGGTAGTAAATCCCCCGCTATTTGTTCCGTTAAGAATTCATCATATGGTTTATCCTTATTAAATGCTTTTATTAACCAATCACGGTATTTCCAAATTGTTCTACCCATGTCCTTTTCATAACCCTTGGTATCGGCATAACGTGCCAAATCGAGCCACATGGAAGTCCAACGTTCCCCATACGCCGATGACGACAACAAATCATCCACTAAATTTTCATAGGCTTTATCTGAATGATCAGTTAAATAACGGGTAGCCTGTTTTTCGGAGGCAGGTATTCCTGTTAAATCAAGACTTACTCGCCTAAGGAGAATAGATTTTTCAGCTTCAGTTGAAGGATCAATTTTTTCTTCTTTTAACTTCGAGAAAATATATTGATCAATATTATTCTTGATCCACGAATTAGAAATACTTGGCACATTCGGTTCTGTAACAGGAACATAAGCCCAATGTTCTCCCCACTTTGCTCCTTGTTTCACCCATTTAGTCAAAATTGAAATCTCATCGGAGGAAAGCGCAGGGTGTTTATAAGGCATCCGTTCTTCTGGGTCGTTGGCAGTGATTCTTCTAATTAGTTCACTTTGTTCGGGATGGCCAGGAATAATTGCAGGTTTGCCTGATTCTGTATTTCCCAAAGCCTCTTCACGAAAAAGCAAACTAAATCCTGCTTTTTGCTTCACTCCACCATGACAGCTGATACATTTTTTATTCAATATTGGCTTCACCTGAGTATTAAAATCAACTTTGTCATTGGGCAGGGCCAATACGGTGAGTACAGCTGCAATGATAAGCAGGCTGATTACACCAATCATTTTTTTTGAAGGAAGTATGTTCATAGCAAAATCGTAATTTTAAAGATACTCATTTTCATTGGCTTACTCAATTATTACCCAGTTATAACTTTCGGGTTCAATGGATATCGTAAGTTCAATTTCATAGTTTCTGTTTAGTTTAGTTAAAAACGGATTTGTATCCCTGATCTTAACCGTTGCAGCATTAGTGAGGCCGGTATAGTAAAGGGGTACATTAATAGTGCGGGTAATTTTTTGTTTTAATGGATTATACACCATTAGCAAGCCCTTTTGCTTAAGAGAAGGACTTACATGAATCAATCCATCCCAATCCCTTCCGTCGGCCCGGCGCAATTGGATCATATCGGCATTTAGGATATTGCGGTATTTTTTATACCAGTGGATTGTTTTCTCCACGAGCAATCTGGTGGCTTCGGTATCATACAAACGGGGCCCGCGGTAACAAGCTTGCACACCTGCACCATAATATTGCATCATCAGTTGTTCGTAATCCTTAAGGTGTTCACTCAATGGTTCCAGTACGGCCGTTTCGTCGCCCCCTTGATACTTGGTCAATGGCACAAATCCCCAACTCATTGCCCCTGTTTTTTCAATGGTGCCATCATGAATATTCTGCCGATTTAATATTTTCTGTTGATCCCTGGGTAAAGAGAAATTCACTTCCCGATAACCGATACCGATTTTATTGGTTCCATCTAAAAAATACCAATCGGGTGCATTAATATAAACACCACTTTCATTCAGCCAATGGTACAATTCTTTTTGAATTTCCATCTGTCGCCATTGGGAGTCATCTAATCCTTTATGCCCGGGATGGGAGGAAGACGCACATACATCTCCAGGGTAGGGGCCATCATTTTCCCAAATATCAAAACCTGTTTGTGCAAAAAAATATTTGATTTTATCACGATATGCCAATCCCCATTTGCTGCCAAAGCAAGGGGCATTTCCAAAAAATGCGCCTCCAGGCTTTCCTGTTTTGGCATCCACCACATCATCTTCATCACTGATGCGCCGACTACTGAATAAAGAATATCCACCCAATAAAATATGTTTGCTGTGCGCATAAGTCGTCAGCGTCTTCCATTGGGCAATATTGTGCATGGAGCTATCCTCCATATTCAAATGACTACCAAAACTTAGAATAACGGCTTCATATCCCGTAGCAGCACATTGGTCGATAGCTGACCGAACTTCGTCATCATTGCTACTGACCAAATGCATAAAAATAGGATTTTGTGTGGTCCAGGGTGCTACCGTTCGGTACATTTTTTTAATCATCAAACCCCTTCTTTGCCGATCATAACTGTCCATTAAAAGCTCGTGTGTTCTTACGGATGTAAAAAGCTCTCCGACTTGTAATTCAATGCCAGGCGCTTTTTCCGGATATACTTCGAGTAGGCAGGGCGTTTGATAATTGTAATTTACTTGAGAGGTATAAACGGAATCGGTTTTCCAATGAGTCGTTTGGTCACTAATATCATACCTCATTGCATTGTTAAATGCATAGTTTGTTTCTACATAAATTCCATGCTGCTTTTTCATTTCTTCGGGAGTACCTACTACCGCACTTTCTTCTTCTACTAAGGCAAGCACCTCATTAATTACTCGATTCAGTTTAAAAATTGTATTACTTTTATTCTCAATAGAAACCCATTTTACAATCAATGGAATCCCATCATACAATTCATAGTTTACTTTTACCAACAATCCTTTTAAGGTGGATAAGGGCGATTCAAACTCAAGTATCAACTGCTTTCCCTTTGCCGGGGGGTGGGCCATCAACCAGGTGGTAGGTTTCCAACGGAGGAAGGGTTGGATATCGGTAACATGGTGATTGACTAATACAAAATCTTCATTACCCACCTTCATTTTATCTAACCACTCGGGCAGTAGATATGCATTTTCTTTTTGACCTTGTAAGCCCCCAATATTATACTCCTTTCCATCCAACACAATCTTTGCTTCGGGTTTAACTGCACGGAGTAGCTGTTGCCCATTGGTAAGATTGGTATAATCTGTACAAACTAAATTCGGAGCCATCCTAAAACCTCTTTTTACTAAGCCGTTGTCAAGGGTAATATTATCACCTTCTTCAATTACCTGTGCTTTTTGGATAATGGGAGTTACCAGCCAATCTGACTTTGCAGTGATGTGATTGCTTAGCGCTGCAATAGTTTTTTTTTGTGACAGAGCTGTTGATATAATTCCTGCAAAAAAAAATGCAGACAAAAAAATACGATTGATATAACAACTCATTGAATAAATATTTTAGGATATTTTTTAAGTCCACAATCTATAAACTCGAATAGGAATTACTTGAACTTACAAAACAATATATTGGCAGGAGTTCATTCTTTTTTCGTCCTCCAATTTCCAGCTAGCATTCAATTCATTTGCATCACCATTACCAAAATAAATTCAGCCAAATGGCATTAAAAACAAATTTAACTAGTCTCCCTTAATTAGTATGATGATAAATTGGCAAATTTTAGTGGTATTATTTCAATAATTCAGCTACAAAATGCTTTAATATAAAAAGCTGGTTAAATTTAATTATTGCTAGTTCCCACTTAACTGGATTTTTTGCCTATTGCATAGCCTTTTACTGCGTAAAAAAGAATGTAAACATAAGCAGGTAGCATACAGATTAGAAATGACACCTGGTTGGATACAATTCCTTTGTCCTTTAATGTTGTGTAAAGCAAAGGCACTAAAGCTCCTCCAGCAACTCCCATAATAAGTAGTGCAGCACCAGTTTTGGTGAATTTCCCCAATCCGCTAATAGCTAGTGGGAAAATGGCAGGCCACATCAAAGCATTGGCCAAACCTAGTAATGCAATAAAACTGATGGCAGTATATCCTTCCGTTAAAAATACCGCTACACTAAAAATGATACCCAATATTGCCGATATGGCCAATGCATTTTGTTGTGATATATATTTTGGTATAGTAAAAATTCCGATAATATATCCTACCAGCATGGATAACAAGGTAAAAGTGGTAAAATATTTAGTTTCATCCAGCGGCATGCCCAGCTGTCTTCCATAAACCCCGATGGCATCTCCGGCCATTACTTCTACTCCCACATATAAAAAAAGGCATAACACCCCTAATACAAGATGTGGAAACTGGAATATATTGGTCTTTGCTACCTGAGTTTGATCAGAAATATCTTCTGCATTCGTGTCTATTTCGGGTAAGGAAGATCGTTTGATTAAGATTGCCAATAAAACCAAAGCGATGGCTATAATGATATAGGGAGTGATCACTCTGGCGGCCAGTTCATTGAGCAGGGTTTCTTTGATTGCCGGGTCAGTGGCCTTGCCAATTTCAGCTTCAATTTTTCCAGCATTCTTTAGTACAAGTGCTCCTAATATCAAGGGACTTAACATACCGGCAACTTTATTGCAAATGCCCATGATGCTAATTCGTTGTGCTGCACTTTCTATTGGGCCAATAATGCTGATATATGGATTGCTGGCGGTTTGTAGTAATGCTAGTCCGGCGCCTTGAATAAATAATCCGGTAAGAAATAATCCAAAACTTCTTGCGTTGGCAGCTGGAATAAATATGAGCGAACCGACGGCCATTATTAACAAGCCCAATGCCATTCCATTTTTAAATCCTGTTTTGGAAATAATGATTGAAGAAGGAATTGCCAGAAAAAAATACGCCATATAAAAGGCGAAAGTGACAAAGAAAGCCTGAATGTCATTTTCGAGTTGGCAGGCTAATTTCAGGAAAGGGATCAATGTTCCATTGAGCCAGGTTACAAATCCAAAAACGAAAAATAAAATACCGATAATAACAATGGCATTTTTGTTGGTGCTGGTTTTATGCATTTTATAGTAGATTTAATAATAAATATACGAGATTATCTATTACCGAATCAAAACAACCGGTTGCGCAACCTTAATTTCAAATTTAGGGAAGCTAAACTTTCAGGGGTAATATGAATTATCCTGTAACTTCGGATTCATAAATAGCTTAAGGGTTAGTATTTCGATTGCTTGTCTTGGATATACAGTCGAATGGTATTGAAGGTCCAATTATTTTAAAACTCCATTTTTCAATGCAAAGGGTATTCGCTTCCAATATTAAAAAATCAGCATATCAAGATTCTCTCGTTGGGTTATCTTCTTTGCTCAATGGATTCGAAACGCAAGAGCTTATTTTTACCCCTTGGGTTGAATTCCCCTACAAACCAGCAGTTAGGTTTGCCATTGCACACAGCGACGACTATGTTTTTTTAAAATATTTTGTGTCAGAAAATGCTATCAGGACTGTCAATAGTCAAGTGAATTCAGCTGTTTGGGAAGATAGTTGTGTGGAGTTTTTTATCCATTTTAATGATGGAAAAGGGTATTATAATTTTGAATTTAACTGTATTGGTACTCCGTTAGCAGGATTTGGAAAAACCAAGTTAGAAAGGGATTTATTGCCGGAAACATTGGTTGCCTCCATTCAAACGGAAAGCTTTATCAGTAAAGTAAAAATGAAGGAGGGTATTTATTGGGAGCTGTCGGTGGCAATTCCTTTGAATGTATTTGTTCACCACAATTTTTCGACTCTGGCAGGAAGACAAGGAAGGGCAAATTTTTATAAATGTGGTGACAAATTACCGGAGCCTCATTTTGTAGCATGGTGTGATATCCAGTCAGCGGAACCTAATTTCCATTTGCCTGAATTTTTCGGCGAAATTCATTTTCAATAAAAATAGTAGTTGAGAAGTTGATTGGTTCACCCGAAATAATTTTTATGCTAAAGCGTTTACTGCAACTCTTATGATCCATTCACCGCAATATTAAAAAAAGGGTTAATGTAAAAAGTTTCGATTTTTATGATTCTCTTACATAGCGGATGTAAATTCTCTTTAAAATAATTTCTACAATCGGTTACGCGTTGGATTGAGTACTAAAAATTGTATATTCGACTATTAAAAATCCATATTACATATTCGCCTTCTTTTAAAACCTTAAAAATTTTTATTAATCATGAACAGAAAAAATTTTGTGAAAAATAGTGGCTTGGCAGCAGCCTCCATTGCGCTTTGGCCTGGGAGTAGTTTATCTGCATTAGCTGCAGATCAAAAAGTTAAAATTGCCATTATTGGTGTTGGAGGTCGTGGCCAGGGACATTTGGAATTGGTATTAAGAAGAGATGATGTAGAGGTAGTGGCCATTTGTGATATCGATGAGCAAATGCTAATTGATGCCAAGAAAAAGATTACCAAGAGTGGCAAGAAGATGCCCCAAATTTATACGGGTGATATGTATGCCTGGAAAAAATTACTGGAAAAAGAAAAATTGGATGGCGTAATTGTGGTAACTCCATGGGAATGGCATAAACCAATGGTAATTGGCTCCATTGAAGCCGGTGTAAAATATGTGGCTACTGAAGTGGTGTTGGGGATTACTTTGCAAGACCATTGGGATGTAGTAAAGGCAGCAGAAAAATACCATGCGCAGGTAATGATGCTAGAAAATGTTTGTTACCGCCGCGATGTAATGGCGGTATTAAATATGGTTCGTCAGGGTATTTTCGGTGAAATTATTCACCTGCAAGGCGGTTACCAGCATGATTTACGGGAAGTGAAATTTACCAATGGAGCCGAGTTTGGCGAAAAGGGTTATTCCGAGGCCAAGTGGCGCACTGAGCACTCTGTTCACCGCAATGGTGACTTGTATCCTACGCATGGGGTAGGTCCGCTTGCCAATTATATTAATATTAATAGGGGGAATCGCTTCACTAGTTTGAATTCATTTTCTTCCAAGGCAAGAGGCTTGCATAATCAAATCGTTAAAAAGGGCGGTGTCAATCATCCCAATGCAAAAGTTGAATTTAAACTCGGCGATGTGGTTACCACGCAAATCAATTGTGCCAATGGAGAAACTGTTTTATTACAACATGATACCGATTTACCAAGACCTTATTCATTGGGTTTTCGTGTGCAGGGTACCAATGGGATATGGATGGATGTGAACAATGGAATCTATATCGAGGGGAAGGCTGCCAAACCTCACCAATGGGATTCCGCCACTGAATGGCTCGATAAATATGACCATCCACTTTGGGTAAGATGGACCAAGGAATCGGAAGGGGCAGGAC
>JBIIVV010000127.1:0-9267 GCA_044339235.1 Ferruginibacter sp. | reverse complement strand
GTGGGGTTAATTTCTTCCAGGTTAAATGCAGAAGGCCCAATTGTAAAAGATAAGGGCTCATTCAATATTAGTGCAAGGAGAACCTATGCAGATTTGTTTTTGGCCTTTGCGAAAGATTCATCAATTAAAAACAATCAACTTTATTTTTATGATTTAAATGGGAAAGCCAATTATAAACTCAATGATAAAAATCGGTTATTCCTTTCCATTTATAACGGCAGGGACAATCTTGGGTTTGGCAGCAATTTCGGGATAGATTATGGCAATACCACGGCAACCCTTCGATTGAACCATATTTTCAGTAGCCGTTTGTTTTCCAATACCTCTCTGATCTACACAGACTATAGTTATAAAATAAAAATCACTTCGGCTAATAATAATTTGCTGATTACTTCCAATATTCGTGATTTAAATGTTAAGCAGGATTTCCAATACTATATCAATGCAACCAATAAATTTAATTTTGGTATTGATTTCATTCATCATAGTTTAGTGCCAGGCTCAGTTACCGCTACTCAGCAATCCAGTTTTAATAGCATTTTACTTCAAAAAAAATATAGCATAGAAAGTGCATTATACGCTTCTCACGAATGGAGTGCAACAGACAATATTAATGTAACCTATGGACTTCGCTTAACCTCATTCAATGCACTAGGGCCAGGTAATTTTTATAGTTATGATGCAGCCGGAAATGTAAAGGATACCACCAATTACACCAGTGGCCAGGTTGTAAAAACATATGTAAACCTACAACCTCGTTTTGCCACAAGTTTTAAGTTTAATGAAAAACAGTCCATTAAATTTTCTTATACCAGAAATGTTCAAAATATCCACTTATTATCCAATGCCACTTCTTCTAATCCAACAGATTTATATGTTGCCAGCAGCAATAATATTAAGCCTGAAATAGCGGATCAATTTGCCATCGGGTATTACCATAATTTCAAAGAAAATATGTACGAATTTTCTACTGAATTGTATTATAAAAATCTTCAAAATCAGATCGATTACAAGAATGGAGCTGAATTAAGAGCCAATGAAAATGTAGAATCTCAACTGTTATTCGGCAAGGGACGAACCTATGGGATAGAACTTTTTTTTAAGAAAAAAATCGGACAGCTAAACGGATGGGTAGGGTATACTTTATCAAAAGCTGAAAAGCAGGTGGATTTGATTAATAGCGGAAAATGGTACAATGCAACACAAGATAGAACACATGAGCTTTCAGTGGTAGGGATTTACCAGGCAAATAAAAAATGGACGTTTTCTGCCACTTTTGTTTATTATACTGGTAATGCGGTAACCTTTCCAAGTGGCAAATATAATATCAATGGACAAACGGTCTTTTATTATACAGAAAGAAATGGCTACCGGATGCCAAATTATCATAGAATGGATATTGGTGCAACCCTACAGGGCAAAAAAACTGCTAAAAAAGAGCATAGTTGGACATTCTCCATCTACAATGCTTACGGACGTGAAAATGCATTTGCAATCAACTTCCGGGAGGATAAAGACAATCCTCAAAAAACACAGGCAGTGCAGACAACACTTTTCAAAATGGTGCCAGCAATCACTTACAATTTTAAATTCTAAGCCATGCAAAAATCATTAAAAATAAAAAGAATTTGGCATTCAATTTTTGTAGGCTTAGTTACCTTATCTTCTTGTACTAAAGTGATTGACATTAATCTAAATGATGCAGCTCCCAAGTTTGTTATTCAGGGCAATTTGTCTAACGTTACTGCCACAACAACTGTTACTGTTAGCAAAACGATTAACTTCTCTCAAGACAATGTTTTTCCTGCCGTTTCAGGAGCAGTAGTAACAATAAAAGACAATAGTAGCGGTCTCATTTCAACTTTAAATGAAACCCGCCTGGGAACTTATCAGACATTTGATTTGCAAGGCATTGTCGGACATACTTATTCATTAAATGTATCAATAAATGGGGCTGCTTATACATCGACCAGTACAATGCCGGAACAAGTGCCTTTAGATTCCATCACCTTTCAGCACAATAGAGGATTTGGTAGAAATGTCATTAGTCCAATACCAAATTTTACAGATCCAGCCAATGTGAAAAATTACTATCAATTCGAAGAGCTAGTGAATGGAAGACATATCAATCGGATTTTTGTATTTGACGATCGTTTAAGTGATGGGAAATACATTGCCCGGCAACTATTTAATGACAGCTCATATATCGCGCTTGGAGATATGGTTGAATTAGAAATGAAATGTATTAATAAAAATGTATTTGAGTATTTTAAACAACTAAGTGGATTGGATCCAACGAATGGACAGCCTACTTCCCCTGCAAACCCTGTAAATAATATAGTGGGTGGGTGCCTTGGTTATTTTAGTACGTATACTTCTCAAAAAATGAAAGCGATTGCAAAATAACTATATTAGCAATTCAGTATGCGGTAAATGGATTCAAGGAAATGAGCAATTGAATTTAATAGATGTAAATAGGGTTTGTATAAACCCATGGGATTAACTTTCCTTGCAGATACAAGTCCATCTCTATTCTGTAGGTTCCTTTCTCAATCGTATTTGAAAAAGTAAATTGATAAGCCTTTTCGGATGAGGTACTAACTGTTTTTCCATTGTGAATTAATTTAAATAGACCTGGTAAAGGTGAAAATGCTGTTAGGTTTTTCACTTGATCTATTTTTATAGAATCACCTAGAATGCCTGTTATGCTGTCCTTGCTATTGCTGCCGTAAAATTGAAAACCTTTCGCATCACCTAGACTTTTAAATGCAATAAAAAGATGCCCAAGTTTCATGTTTTTGCTTAAGGACGAAGTGCTGAGACTGTCAGCCATCACGTAGTTGGTAACATAATTAAATCCGGTCTCGTAGGTGTCAACGAGTAGTTTAAATACCCATCCACTTTTATCAGGTGCGCTAAAAAGCCATTGATTCCAAAAGGTCACCTTCATCGTATCGATGTTGTGGGCATTATTTCCAACCCATTGAATCCTTCCGTCGGGTAAATACCGTGCGCGTAGATTTTGATTTTCATGGGCATCAATAGCTGAAAATCCCACTATTTTGCGCTTGTTATTTAATGAATCCCAGTGAGCAAGGATAGGAGTCTGCGGGTTAAAAAACTGTCTCAATGCCCAATGGCGATATTTACTTCCGTTCACCAATACATCGAACAAAATGGGTACAGGAGACTGGTCTTTTGTGTCGGTATGAAAATTATAAATTTCCATACCTTGGTAGTCAGGGTTAATCCAGTTGTGAGGTTCTTCGGTATGGGCATACAATACCATTCCACCATTTGATACGATCTTTTTTGCAATTGAATCTTTATTTGAATTCCAGTTGATGATTGCAGGGCCAAGGGGCCAGGTGCAAAAACCTTGCTTTTCGGTTCCAGGCTCAATTAATACGCCATCGTGAAAACCGCGATATCCTTTAGGTAGCGTGTCAATATCTCCATGAGGATGATCGGTAAGAAAAATAAAATTGAGTCCATCTTTTTTTGCTGCAGGTATAAGATCATCCAATGTTCCACGACTATCGTGTGAGAGGTAACTATGCACATGCATGACACCTCGATAGGTATTTAAATTGATTTGCCTTGTTGGCGCTTTGCGCAATGTCGCTAGTTCTTGAACCTCTTTTTCATAGCCTGGGTAGGTAACCCAATGGTGCCAGATAGCAGGGGTAAAAACGATTATTACAAGCAATGTCAAAAGGCCTCCTATTCCAAGTAACAGAAATTTAAAAAATCGCTTTATCATTTTGTTAATTTACTTTTTAACAGGATCAGTAATTATATCAGATAAGTGACGAAGTAATTCAAATGTGTATTCGCCCATATTAGGTCCAAACCATCCCATTGTTTTTGGTTCGTATGCATCGAGATAAAAATATTTTCCGGGAATAATATATCCAACATAGCTACCATTAAAACTAGTCACATTGGCATTGAATCCCTTGGATGCAAGCGAGTTTTTTAATTGAAGCGCAAACTCACCGCTAAAGTCGCAAGGAGCAGTAAGCCAAATTAGGTTTCCAATTTTGATAGTTTGCAAGTACACATTTTCTGGCAACGGCATTAGTTTTTTGCTTAGCCAAGGGGTGAAATTTATTTTGGTCGTTAATCTAATATTGTATTCCGGCAAGGCGACTTTTAAGGTCATCGATGATAGGTCGATCTTGTTTTTCAGTTCAACTTTCGGCAAGTAAATGTTAAGACTATCGGCAAGGGATTCTCCAATATTTTTTGGTTTTTCAAATCCTTTACCTTCTCCTGAAGGACTTTGACTGCCTACAGATCCTCCGCAGAATATAGCAAGATCTACAGACCCTTGCTCCATCTTGCGTTGCCAATAGCCGGGGTAGTCTGCACTAAACTCCATATTGTCGGCACCCATCGTGGTAGCATGCGCTCCAAAGGAACCAATCACTGCTTTGCGACCACCCATTTGCTCGATGGAGATAAAAACGAAGTCGCTATTTTTTGTTCCTGATTCACCAACAATTCTATTTTTTGTATAAGTAGCCGCATTGAAATTACCATTTCCAATCCTTGCAGGGTGTAGATCTGCAATGGCAGCACTTACCGCTTTAGCAATCTGAATCACCAGCCATTTATTAATATTTGGATTGGCTTTTCCTGCAAATTGTTCGCCAACGAATCCAGGCCCCCAGCCTCCGATACTTGAATGGGTGTGCGATGCAGCATAAAATACTTGACTTCGATGAATGCCTTGTTTTTCTAAAACAAGGGTTGCTTCATCAATGATGTTTGGCGGCATTATTAAAATATCAGCACCAACAATGACCACTAACTGCGCACCTACTTTGATGGCAGCTGCTTTTACGAAAATACTATCGTGAGCGCCAGTAGCAGATTTTCCTTTGCGTGCACCAAATCCAGCTAACGGAGCCTCTTTGAATTTCCCCGCTTCAACATTATCTTCAGAATTGCCAACACTTGGCGTGATGCTAACTTTGGCAAAACCCGCTTTAATGGAATCATTGCTTACTGTTAGGTTATTTTTAAGACTATCTATTCGGGCTTCAGTCTGTTTATAATAACTAGTTTTAAAATAAGGGGTGCTGTCATTGCAAGTTGTGATTGACAAAAATAGCACAAGGGCAATCCCAATAACTGAGCCTAGAATAATTCCGATAATGATTCCAATTTTTTTCATGTATTAAAATATTATTTTGCGGTAATCGAAATCTTTTGGCTCTCTAATCCAATTGATTTTGCTTGTAAGGTAATGACTCCTTTATTTCCATTATTTTGAATGACTGCTTGGCATAAGCCACTAAAAGCAGTTCGTTGAGAACCCTTTGCCGACTCCAGACTTATCGGATTGCCATTTCCAACGCCTACTAATTTACCTGCTCCTTCAATTGAAAAATGAACTAGGTTATCTGCATTAGGAACCATCACTCCATTTCTATCTGTTATCTTAACTGTTATATAACTTAAGTCAAGGCCGTTGGAAGAAATGGTTGAATGATCAGCGCTCAGCTCAATCTTAGCAGGATCGCCAGCTGTAACAACTTTGTCGGTGGCGATTAACTTTCCATTTTTATATCCTTCGGCTCTTAAAGTGCCAGGGGTAAAAGGGACCTTCCATACAAGCGACAATCTTTTATCCACTCCTAAGCTAATCACCTTATCCCATTGGCTGGTGAGGTACTCCATACTGGAATTGGCAAAGGATTGTGAGCTGATTAATTGATCGTTGAGAAATAATTTTACTTCATCACAATTGGTATATGCTACTACATCAATTTGTTGTCCTGGTTGCCAGTTCCAATGTGGAAGTAGGTGGAGTACTGGCTCGGTGGTCCATTGTGATTTATAAAAATAGAAAACATCTTTTGGAAATCCGCATAAGTCAACAACGCCATAACTTGCCGAAATGCAAGGATATGGATAGGCTGGTTCTCCATAATAATCGAATCCAGTCCAAATAAATAATCCGGCTACATAAGGGGTGTTTTTGATTTCGCGCCAGGTTGTTTGGGTAATATTAGTCCATGGTCGATCGTAGGAGGTAGAATGGTTATCAAAGGATGAACTTTGCAAATCAGGAGATTTAACAATCGCTGAGTCGGCAGGGAAATGGTAGATACCTCTACTGCTTAAAGAGGAGGTGGTTTCGGTTGCAATAAAAAATCCATTCGGATGTTTTGCTTTCTCTTCGGCATAGCGCTCAACGGTATAGTTGATTCCAATTACATCTACCTTATCTGTCATAAATGTAGTGTCGGCTCTCCATACACCCGCAAATCCAGAAGTTGTAAAACGAGTCTTGTCGTATTTTTTTATGATACCATCCAATTCTTTTGCAATGGCTGCTCCGCCATATTTGGTGTGATTTTTCTCGGCTATCTCATTGCCAATGCTATATAAAAAAACGGAGGCATGATTGCGATCGCGCAATACCATATCGACCAAGTCGCGCTCGTGCCAATCTTTGAAATAAATATGGTAATCGTACTTCATTTTTTCGAGATACCAAACATCAAAGGCTTCATCCATCACAACAAAACCCATCTTGTCACAAAGGTCAAGTAGGTCGGGGGCTGGAGGATTGTGACTAGTTCGTATGCCATTGCATCCCATGCTTTTTAAAATTTCTAATTGACGAGTGAGTGCGCGGGTATTCATTGCTGTTCCAATGCTTCCTAAATCGTGGTGTTGGCACACGCCCAATACCTTAACATATTTGTTGTTTATAAATAACCCGCTATCTGATCGAAAGGCAATTGATCGAACACCAAAAGTGGTAAAGTATTTGTCTTTAAGTTCTTGGCCTTGATAAATTTCACTCACTAATTTGTAAAGAGTTGGTTGCTCGATACTCCATAAAGATGGATTGCTTAAATTAAGGGATGTATTGATTTTGAGTTGACCATTAGGTCCAATATTTTCTGTTTGTGTTTGGCTGGTAATCTTTTTTCCATTGAGATCAAGGATTGATGAGACAATTCGAATGGCTGCCTTTTCTCCCTTTTCATTGGTTATGCTGGTCTCAACATTTACCTGTGCTTCTTTTTCTGATACTTGAGGGGTAGTTACAAATGTGCCCCATTGATTAACATGGATAGGAGAGCTGGTAGATAGCCACACATGTCGATAGATCCCTGATCCCGAGTACCACCTGGAATTGGGCTGAAGTGAATTATCCACTTTTACCGCAATGGTATTGGCTCCTTCTTTTAAATAGGGCGTCATGTCGTATTGAAATGTTGAATATCCGTAAGGTCTATTTCCTAAAAGATGGCCATTCACCCAGACAGTGCTATTTTGATAGACGCCATCGAACATGATAAAATGATGTTTGGTTTGGGTGTTACTAGCCTTGAATGTTTTCCGATACCAACCAATACCACCTGGCAATGAAGCTCCCGTGTTGCTTGCCGGATTGTCGGGTTTAAAATTGCCTTCAATACTCCAGTCGTGAGGAAGGTCCAGACTTCTCCAATACTGATCGGAATATTCAGTTGCTTGTGCACCAGCAACATCACCGAGGTGAAATTTCCAGTCTGCATCGAAATTTTTTCGACTCGATGGCTGGGCAATTAAATTATAAGCAGTTAGGCAAATCAGGATAATTAAACAGGTATGTTTTCTCATAGTCATTTGTTCAGGACAAGATGGTAAGTGTTATATTTTACAAATCAGATTTTTAAAAAATCATTGACTCCTATGGTTGCTGCATTTTATATACCGCAGTTCTAATCTCAGCAAGCGTTCCAACAATTACATTATAATCATATTCGTAAACGCAGTTTTTGGTGAGCATCGCTTTTTTGGTTGGTGCAATATACGAAGTAGAAGAATTGAAGGATTCCCCATCAATTTTACCTGCTAATCCGGCAAGAAACCGTTCACATTTCTCATTGTAAATACCCATTCCCCAAAGATTATCATCTACAAAGGCCATCCAGTGTTCCGATACTGTTGGGTAGATACCCCAGAACCCACTGGCTAGATTGACAACTGTAGGGTTTTCCAATTTGTCATTGGTAAAAGGGTTTTTGCCCAAATAAGCATAGAGATTTTTCAATGCGGATATGGGATACACTGCTGGCAGTTCCTGATCGCTAAGAACACTATCGATATAGGTCTGATCGGTGCGGTGACAAGTTATCTTATTATGCACTTTTAAGATCGATCCTTCCAAGGTTGTCCATTGCTCCATCTCTGCTTCAGCTGGCTTATTGTCCATATCCCAAAGCATCGGAATACACTTTACATAAAGTTGGTTTCCATTTTTTTTATAATCCAGTATTTTTGCTCGATGCCGATTGTAGTCACCCACCTGAATTGGATTCCAAGGCCAAGGTGACCATTGTTTAGACTGGCCTTCGCCTTGTCGATTTAATCCGTTGCCTGCGTAATAAGATTGCTGTATGTACCTTCCTTCATCTGATATATTGACAATATTGCGTGTTGAACCTGTTACTGAAAGATAAGCAATGGCGCCACCTCTTGTTAGATCAAGTTTAAGGGTTAGAATACCATTATCGATTTCTGCCAATGTATCCTGTATTTTCGATTTGGCTGTCTGGCCATTTGCGGTATTGGAATGACTTGCAATCAGGATGATACAAAGCTGAATCAGTTTTTTTATCGAGTTGATACAAAGATTGATTTTCATTCCTTGGCTGTTTATTTTAATTGAATGCGAAATGGTATTGCGGGGAAGCCTTCTTTGTTTTCAAAATTGGTGACAGGATAATTCGTAAATGCATATCTAACCTCCATTGGTTTTGTTACATTAGCCGAACTTAACCAAATTTCGTTATTTTCAATAGTAGCTTTCGCTTGATAAGATACACCATCTTGACCTACTATAAAAAAATGCTTGGGGTCCTTACCATCATTGGTTGCTAAACCAGCGCCCGTATTGGTAAAATTAATTTTGACAATGCTATTTTCTATTCTATAGGAAAGGTACTCAGGTCCTTGATATATTGTATTAGGCTCCTTGTAAACGTTTGCTAAAGCAATTTTAGCAAGTCTATATCCAAGGTCTTGTTTGTTTCGTGGATGAATGTCATTGGGATCCGAAATATCCATTGTCAAAGCCATTTCTGTATTGGGAACAATTTTTCGGATATCAGCTTGCGCCTCTCTTAATAAAGCATATTCATAGGCTTTGTCATCATTTTGAAACCAATTATAGGGGGCTACTTGTACAAAATAAAAGGGCAGTTGCGGATCTCTAAAAAGATTTCTCCAATTGTAAATCATTTTAGCACAGAGTTG
>JBIIVV010000094.1:0-11778 GCA_044339235.1 Ferruginibacter sp. | reverse complement strand
AATGATACAACAACTTTATTCGCAACTATAAACACAAAAAATGAGAAAACAAATCGCAGCAGCTAACTGGAAAATGAACCTGAGTATTGAGCAGGCAGAAACTTTAATGACTGATTTATTGGCAAATCCAATTGAATTAACCGAAAACCAGCAAGCAGTTTTTGGCGTTCCGTTTCCCTATTTAATCAATATCAATCAAAAGATTGCAGGAAAACAATATTTTTCCTTGGCAGCACAAAATTGCTCCAATAAGGTTTCAGGTGCTTATACCGGTGAAGTAAGTGTAGAAATGTTGAAAAGCATTGGAGTACCCTATGTAATCATCGGCCATAGTGAACGCCGGGAATATTTTAATGAAACCAATGCCTTGTTGGCCGAAAAAGTGAATATCTGTTTTGAATACGGATTGCTCCCTATATTTTGTTGTGGTGAGGCCTTGCAGATACGGGAAGCGGGTACTCAAAACAGTTATGTAGAAAACCAACTGAAGGAAAGCCTTTTTCATTTAACTGGAGAAAGCCTGAGGGGCTTTGTAATAGCTTATGAGCCAATTTGGGCCATAGGTACTGGTAAAACTGCATCTAGTGAGCAAGCTCAAGAAATGCATGCCCATATTCGAAATGTAATGGCTGAGCAATTTGGCAAAGAAATAGCTGATAGCATTTCCATTTTATATGGTGGAAGTGTAAAAGCTGCTAATGCGAAAGAAATCTTTGGCCAAACAGATGTAGATGGAGGTTTAGTAGGCGGTGCCTCCTTGGTAGCAGCCGAGTTCTCGGCCATTATCAATAGTTTAAAAAAATAAGCAGCTGGGAAAGGATTACATTAAATCCAAGGCCTTTGCAAAAAAAGTAACATTAAAAGGAAGTACCATCGAACAGTACCCGCCCCCAACTTTATAAACAAAAACAGATGCAACTAAGGATGCAAAAAATAGTATCCAATATAGGCCGGTAGATTTTTTGGTAGATTCCATTGTAAAATTATTTTTTGCAAAAGTAGGTCAAATCTTACTAATTTATAAATGTGGTAAGTATTATTTTAAATTTTGGTTGTCAAATGACCATTTTTTAAAATCGTACTTACCTTTTTTATTGTTAACTTCGTTATTTATTGTGTATTTTTTACATTATGCGATAAAGTGCTTATATTCACTCTTTATTAAGTTGATTTACTAATGATATTTAACTTTACGATTCGATTTTCAACAAAATATGGGCAGGCACTGTTTGTTTCTGGTACACATACTGCATTGGGAAACAATGATTTTAATAAGGCCTTGCCACTGCAGTATCTCAACGAAGAATTTTGGCAGGGAAGCATTGAAATACCTTCCAGCGATTGGAATTTACCGGACTTACACTATTGCTACATCCTAGAAGATATAGATGGAATTCAGATCGTGGAATGGGGCAATGATCGGGTGATTCAATTGGATGCTGTAAAGGGGGAAGAGCTTATTTTGGTTGACACCTGGAACCATGCAGGTGAAATAGAAAATTCATTTTTCACAAAAGCCTTTCAGGATGTATTATTCAGACCTTCCAAAACGTCCACTGCTGTCGAACCCTTTCACGAAAAATTTACCCACGAGTTTAGGGTAAAAGCTCCCACAGTTATCGGGGATGAAGTGCTGTGTATTGGGGGAACCGGTATTCAATTGTGTGATTGGCAAACGGACCAGCTTCATCATCTTACAAAACGGGGAGCATGGTGGACCATCCAGCTAGATCTTAGTAACTCCATTTTTCCAATATCGTATAAGTATGGGGTATATAATACTAAAGAAAAAAAATTCCGATTTTTTGAATTAGGAAATAACAGGGTGTTGAATGGCGAAACTCGAAAATTGACTACCACCATTTTACATGATGGTTTTGCACAGTTAGGTTTTCCAAAGTGGAGGGGAGCAGGGGTGTCCATTCCGGTTTTTAGCTTGAGAAGTGAAAAAGGTTTTGGAACAGGAGAGTTTTCAGATATCGCATTATTGGTTGATTGGGCAAAAAATTGCGGATTCAAATTAATCCAATTATTGCCTATTAATGATACTACGGCTACTCATTCTTTTCTTGATTCCTATCCGTATGCCGCCATTTCTACTTTTGCCTTGCATCCTTTGTATATCAATCTTGAAAAGGTAGCAGGGAGCAAAAATAATTCAATCATTAAGTCGTTATACAAAAATAAGGCGCAGCTAAATCATTCATTGGAAGTAGATTATTATCGGGTGATGCATCTGAAATTTTCTGCGCTGAAAGAATTATTTACCTCCCAAAAAAAAGCTTTTTTGGGTGATATTCATTTTATTGAATTTTTTGATTTAAATCGTCATTGGTTGGTTCCTTATGCAGCTTTTTGCTATTTAAGAAATCAATACGAAACGGCTGATTTTAGTCAGTGGAAATCACATAGTACATTCAATCATGCAGCGGTTCAGTTGCTCGCTTCCCCAGATCAACCCCATTATGAGGGTATTGCTATCCATTATTTTATCCAGTATCATCTTCATTTACAATTAAAAGAAGTGACTGCTTATGCCCATAAAAATGGAATTGTTATCAAAGGCGATCTGCCTATTGGTATTTATAGATATGGATCTGATGCATGGATGGCTCCAGCATTGTTTCATATGGATGTGCAAGCAGGGGCCCCGCCAGATGATTTTGCAGTGAAGGGACAAAACTGGGGATTCCCCACCTATAACTGGAAGAAAATGCAGGAAGACGATTTTACCTGGTGGCGAAAGCGTTTTGAGCAGATGAGTGAATATTTTGATGCCTTTCGAATTGATCATATTCTGGGGTTTTTCCGTATTTGGAGCATCCCTTTACATGCAGTGGAAGGAATCATGGGTAAATTTGTTCCAGCCATTCCCATTCATCTGAATGAATTGTATCAACAAGGTATTTCATTTCAATATCAACGGTACTGCAAACCCTATATCCCCGACTATTTAGTGAATGAAAAATTTGGTAATCAGGCCGATTTTGTAAAAGCAAATTTTCTTGTTTGGGGGGATGACAGTTTTAAATTATTACCTGGTTTTGATACACAGCGTAAAGTGGAGTCTCACTTTCAAAAGCTACCCCAAACTGCGGAGAACCTTTTATTAATGACCGGTTTGTACGATTTGATTAGCAATATAATTTTTTTTGAGGAGGATGGATCACAGATTCAGCAGTTTCATTTTCGAATTCATGTAGACCAAACAATTTCTTTCCGGGATTTAGACGAATATTCGAAACAGAAATTAAAGCAATTGTACGTTAATTATTTTTTTTATCGTCAGGACGAATTCTGGCGAAAGGAAGCAATGTATAAATTACCCAAACTGAAGCGAAGTACCAATATGCTGGTCTGCGGTGAGGATTTAGGTATGGTACCCAGCTGTGTACCTGAAGTAATGCGTCAACTGGGAATCCTCAGTCTAGAAATTCAGCGAATGCCAAAGCAATATAACGAAGAATTTCTCCATCCCAAAGATGCTCCTTATTTATCTGTTATTACTCCTTCAACGCACGATATGAGTACCATCCGGGGATGGTGGGAAGAAAATCCTGGAAAAACGCAGCATTTTTATAATTCTGTGATGGGGCACAAAGGCATAGCTCCATTTTATTGTGAGCCAGCTATCAATAAGGAAATACTGATTCAGCATCTTCAATCCCCTGCAATGTGGTGTGTTTTTCAGATACAGGATATTCTGGGAATGGATGCAAATTTGCGAAGAGCTAATCCAACTGATGAAAGAATCAATATACCTGCAGATGCAAAGCATTACTGGAATTACAGGATGCACCTGCGGCTGGAAGATTTGATTGTAAATAAGGGTTTCATCGAACAGTTGCATACGATCGTTTCGGAAAGTGGCCGATAATACAGCGCCACATTTTATAAAAAAACATCTTTGGTTTTTTGGATTATTTTTCATGCAGCCTGCTAATAACATTCCTGTAATGGGTAATGTTTGTCAAAAAAAATCCCGTATTCAGTATTAATTCTATCCCTCTTTTAGGATTTTATTATTATTTAAGCATCTCATTGGATACTAATTATATTTTATTTATCTTTTATGACTAAGCAAATTGCCAGTAATTGTATCTGAAATTTTCCGTAGTCTTTAGTATGGTATTTACCTAGATAAAGTAGGCAAATGCCAATATAGTTGAATGTTTTTATTATGAATACGCCATTAAAAAATTACATCCACAATACGGTCATTATTTTAGACTTGTTTTTTTTGAATATTATTGTACTGGCCGTTCATTTTATATTTAATGAAAACATAAACTGGATAATTTCAAGCGTTTATAGGGAGTATTGGGTGCTCTTAAACGGTTCTTGGATTGTACTTACGTATATTTTAAAAACCTATTCTGGAGGTGAATTTAATCGGTTTGAATTTTTTATTAAACGAACCGCCCAAGTTTATTTATTTTGGATCATTGTGGTATTGTTTTACCTTTTCTTTTTTCGAAAATTTCAAATTTCTAGGGGATTTGTATTTATCACATTTATAGCCTTTGGATTCGGTTTATTATTGAATCGGTTTTTATACCTTGGTATTCATATTTATTTAAAAAAATCCAACCGATTACTTAATAAGGTGATCATCATCGGTTATAACGATACCGCTAAAAAACTCGCTAGCTACTTTTCTGAAGAAGGATTTAATATTGATTTAGTTGGATTCACCGAAGAAAATAAGAATGTGAATGAGTTGTCGAATTATCCAATTTTGGCTGAAATAAAAAATACGGTTGCTATAGCAAAAAAACTAGACGTTCAGGAAATATTTTCAACCATTCCGCCAGAACAAAATCAATACATTTATACAATCCTTCATGAGGCCGAAAGGGACTGCATTCGTTTTAAAGTAGTTCCGGATTTTACATCACTAATTAAGACTCCCGTTGTTATTGACTATATTCGGGATCTGCCGATTCTTTCATTGCGACGTGATCCATTGGATAATATTGGCAATCAAATTAAAAAAAGAATACTTGATGTGACGGTAAGTTTTTTGGTAGTCATTTTAATTCTTTCGTGGTTAATTCCCTTGTTGGGGATATTGATTTTACTAGAATCAAAGGGCCCCATTTTTTTTACTCAACAACGATCCGGAAAAAATAATAAAAGATTCAATTGCCTGAAATTTAGAAGCATGCGAATCAATCAGGAAGCTGAATCTAAACAGGCGACAAAATTTGACCAGCGTGTAACCAGGGTAGGTAAATTTATAAGAAGAACAAGTTTGGATGAATTCCCTCAATTTATAAATGTACTCAAGGGTGAAATGAGTTTGGTCGGCCCAAGGCCTCATATGGTAAAACACACTTCTGATTATTCAAAAATTGTTGACAATTTTATGATACGGCAATTTTTAAAACCCGGTATCACTGGTTGGGCGCAAATAAATGGTTTTAGGGGTCAGATCACTGACAATCAACAACTAAAATCCAGGGTTACCAGTGATTTATGGTATCTCGAAAATTGGACCATCTGGTTGGATATTCGCATTTTATTTTTGACGATCTATAAAATTGTCAAAGGTGATGAAAATGCATTTTAATTCTTCCGATATATTTTTTAGTAACAAGGGTTGCCTTCTAATTTAAAAGTAGTTTTTTGGAATTATTTCCTCATATTTTTATAGGCATTCACCAGACCATTGGTAGATGAGTCATGTGATTGTATAGGTGCGTCTGTGTTCAGCTCTGGTAATATTTTGTTTGCTAATACCTTTCCCAATTCAACACCCCATTGGTCAAAGCTATAGATATTCCAAATTACGCCCTGCACAAAAATTTTGTGTTCATAAAAGGCAATGAGATTACCCAATGTAAACGGAGTAATTTGAGACAACAGAAAAGAATTACTCGGACGGTTACCTTTGAAAACTCTAAAAGGGTTCTCATGATCTGTACCATTCATCAAAGCTTCGGTTTGCGCGAAAAAATTACTCATCAGTATCGGATGGTGTTCGCCCAATGGATTGTGTGAAACAGCCGGTGCTATAAAATCGCAAGGTATTATCTGGGTACCTTGGTGAAGCAATTGGTAAAAAGCATGCTGACCATTGGTGCCCGGCTCTCCCCAAATAACCGGACCTGTTGCATAACTCACTTCGTTTTCATTTCGATCTACATATTTACCGTTGCTTTCCATATTTCCCTGTTGAAAATAGGCAGCAAAGCGGTGTAAGTATTGATCGTATGGCAAGATGGCTTCAGAACTAGTGCCAAAAAAATTGGTATACCAAATCCCCAGCAAAGCCATTATTACAGGTATGTTTTGTTCGTATGAATTATTTGAAAAATGAAGGTCCGCTTCGTGCGCCCCTTTCAAAAGCTGTTCAAAATTAGTATAGCCAATGGTTAGCGCTATTGATAATCCAATTGCACTCCACAAACTGTATCTTCCACCTACCCAATCCCAAAAAACAAACATATTTTCAGCTGCGATGCCGAATTTAACTACCGCCGCCTCATTGGTACTAAGGGCAACAAAATGCAGGGGAATATGAGCTGCTTCCTTCGCTTGTGTTAAGAACCAGTCCCTTGCAGTATGTGCATTGGTCATCGTTTCAAGTGTGGTAAAAGTTTTGGAGGCAATTAAGAAAAGGGTCTCCTCCGCATTTACCCGCTTAAGGGTTTCGGCAATATGCGTACCATCCACGTTGCTTACAAAAAAAGTTTGTATCCCTTCCACCCAATAAGGCTTCAGTGCTTCGGTTACCATTACTGGACCAAGGTCACTGCCACCAATACCGATATTGACAATGTATTTTATTTTTTTTCCGCTATAGCCTTTCCATTCTCCCGAGTGAATTTTTTTGCAAAAATTTTCCATTTGTTGTAGAACGGCTTTCACATCCGGCATTACATCCTTGCCTTCAAATAAAACGGGGTTATTTGAAAAATTCCTTAAGGCAGTATGTAAAACGGCCCTATTTTCGGAATCATTGATTTTTTCTCCGGCAAACATTGCCTTGATCGCCTCCGGTAACTGGCATTCAGTTGCTAGCTTACCTAAAAGCTGCATCGTTTTATCTGTTACGATATTTTTAGAAAAATCAAAAACTAATTGGTCCGTTTGAATACTATAGGACTGAAACCTGTTGTCATCAGTGGCAAACAGCGTCTTCATGTGCACGTTTTTCATCTCTTCAAAATGTGCTTGTAAATTATTCCAGGCAAGGGTAGTAGAGGGGTTAATTTTGGGAAACATAATTTTATTTGTATTGAATTGAAACGAAGTTATTTTTTTCTACTGATTATATATTGGATGATTTTAATTAAATCGATTCAATGATCGAAATCAATTGAGTTACCATTTCTGAAGTAATATCTAAATGAGTTACCATTCTAAGTTGAGTAGCAGAAATGGCAATTGTAAGAATGCCAAGTTTCGCTAATTCCATTTCTAAGCTTTTGGCAGAAAAACGTCCTGTTAATTCAAAAATGAGGATATTGGTTTCCACGGGCATCACCTTTGCTACAAAATCCTTTTTGGACAATACGGCTGCAATTTGTTTGGCATGCTGGTGATCTTGCTCCAATCGACCAATGTTATTTTCCAAAGCATAGATACCAGCGGCCGCCAAATAACCAGCTTGTCGCATCCCTCCTCCAAAAACCTTTCGAATTCTTCTGGCTTTTTGGATGAAATTCTTTTTTCCCAGTAGCAAGCTGCCTACTGGTGTTCCCAATCCTTTACTTAAACAAATGGAAATGCTGTCAAAAACCTCACCATATTGTTTAGTTGTTTCGCCTTTAGCAACCATCGCATTCCATAACCGGGCTCCATCCAAATGTAGGGGAAGGTTATTTTGTAAACAGCATTCCCGGATTTTTACTATTTCATTAAAATCGTAACAACTACCGCCACCTCGATTGGCAGTATTTTCTATACTAACAAGGCCAGTTCTTGCTTTATGAATATCATTGGGATTAATTGCTTCCAAAATATCATTGGCTGTAATTCTACCCCTATTACCCTCAATTGTTTTTACCTGACAACTACTGTTGAATGCAATTCCTCCACCTTCATAAATATAGACATGGCTTAATTTATCGCAAATAACTTCTTCCCCGGGTTGGGTATGGCACTTAATAGCAATTTGGTTGGTCATGGTACCGCTGGGACAAAATACAGCTGCTTCCATTTGAAACATGCTGGCTGCCATCGACTCAAGTTGGTTTACCGATGGATCTTCACCAAAAACATCATCCCCCACCTGGGCTGAAAACATTGCTTCTAGCATTGCTGGGGAAGGTTTGGTAAAAGTATCAGAACGAAGATCAGTTTTCATGCAGCAAATATACTATGAAAATGGAACTGGTTAACTTGATGCAGGACTGGTTGATTTTAATTGAGCTATTGTAAGTGGATAAATCCAATCTCTAATTAATATATTAAAATATTACTTAATTCAAAAAGAGTTGATTCGGCAATTTTTGCCTTTTTACAACAACTCTGTGGAATGTAAGATTAGATTTGTAACTTTGCAACAAGTTTTAGTCATATTTGTATTATAATTGTTTAATACAATATTCTACTAATTGCAACCGTTTTAAACTTACTTACGATATTCTGAATTTAATATTTTACAATGAGGCAACTTAAGATAGCAACGCAGATCACTAACAGGGATTCCCAAGCGGTGGAAAAATACCTTCAGGAAATTTCTAAAATTTCCATGATCACTCCAGAAGAGGAAACCATTTTGGCACAAAAAATTAAAATGGGTGACCAGCGTGCACTGGATAAGTTGGTTCAGGCGAATCTTCGCTTTGTAGTATCTGTTGCCAAACAATATCAGCACCAGGGACTTTCGCTAAGTGATTTGATTAATGAGGGTAACCTTGGATTGATTAAAGCTGCCCAGCGTTTTGATGAAACCAAAGGGTTCAAATTTATCTCATACGCGGTTTGGTGGATTCGTCAATCCATCTTGCAGGCATTGGCTGAGCAGGGTAGGTTGGTTCGTTTACCTCAAAATAAAATCGGCACTTATAACAAGGCCAACAAGGCTTATATGGCTTTTGAGCAAGAACATGAGCGGGAGCCTTCCACAGAAGAGTTGGCAGAATTATTGGAAATGAGCGAAACGGAGATCAATAATATTTTTCAAAGTAATACAAGACACACTTCGTTGGATGCACCAGTGCACGAAGCAGAAGATGTGGCAATGGGAGATTTATTGCAAGGTGGTGATGATACCGACGAGGATGTGATGCATGATTCTTTGAGAAACGAAATTCGCCGAGTGTTAAAATCACTTAGTCCGCGCGAAGCTGAAATAGTAAATGCATATTTTGGTTTGGATGGCGAGAATGGTGTTACCATTGAACAAATTGGTCAGAAATATGATCTAACGAAAGAGCGTATTCGCCAGATCAAGGAAAGGGCAATCAAGCGCTTGCAAAAAGCTAGGTATAGTGGTGCTTTGAAGGCTTATTTAGGATAATCGAATTTATTCTATTCAAGGGTTGTTCTAACTTAGTTTAGAAGTTTAGGGTTTAGAGATTTAGATGTTTAGTTTGTTGTCTTTAGAATGCTACATTTTTTATATTAGTAAATCCCTCCGTTTCATTTCGGAGGGATTTTTTTGTGAGATTACAACTATGATCAGCTTTTGTATCAACCCTTGATTTACTATAGGTTGGTTTTACAGTCAATGTAGGAATTTTGGATATGTAAAGGCAGTTGCCTACTTTATACCATTGGGGGTAAGCGGTCCACTACATTGCCTTTTATATAACTGGACTGTATTTTCTAGTCCTAGATAAATGGCATCACAGATCAGTGCGTGTCCGATAGATACTTCTAGTAATCCCGGAATCTGTTGGGTAAAATAAAGTAGGTTTTGCAAATCCAGGTCATGCCCCGCATTGATGCCCAATGCAAATTCATTGGCTTTATGAGCGGCCTTCACAAAAGGGGCGATGGCAGCTTGTTTTTGACCTTCTGCAAACAGTTTTGCATAGGATTCGGTGTACAATTCAATTCGGTCGGTACCGGTTGCTGCAGCTCCCTCAATCATTTCTGGTAGTGGGTCAACAAAAATGGAGGTTCGGATACCTGCATTTTTAAATATCCGAATCATTTCAATTAGGTAATCCTTGTGTTCAATGGTGTTCCATCCGTGATTGGAGGTAAGTTGACCTAAAGAATCAGGAACCAACGTAACCTGCGCTGGTTGATTATTCAATACCAGTTGTACAAATTTGTCTTCGGTACAATTGCCTTCAATATTGAGTTCAGTATGAATCACTTTTTTTAAGTCGAAGACGTCTACATAACGAATATGTCGCTCGTCTGGGCGAGGGTGAACTGTGATTCCATTGGCTCCAAAACGTTCGATATCCAAAGCGGTAGCTACTAGATCCGGATTGTTGCCCCCACGACTATTTCTCAGGGTAGCAATTTTATTAATATTTACTGAAAGGGAGGCCATAGACAGATTTAATTTATATTCAAAGTTAAGTGGTTTTCATTTTTGCTGAATGGGTGTTCTTCCAGCAATGAATCCATTCATCAAAATTTCATTTCTAAATAGCACATTGTACGTAATTTTATACTCTAGTGCATGATAGATTGTTAATACAAATGGTTTAGATTACTCATCTTTTAAATATATCTGTAAAATGGTTAGGAAAATTATCCCTTTATTAATCAGTAGCTTATGTTTATTAGCGATTACTAGTTGCGCATTTAAAATGGTTTCCCGTACCAAGGATATCACTTATTTAGCTGCGGATAGTTCCCATAATATTGCTGCCCAAGCATTAAATGTTTTTGCCCCGCGAAAGCATGGAAAGTTAAAAGAGGTATTCATCTTTGTATATGGAGGAACCTGGAATTCAGGCCATAAATCTTTGTATAACTTTTTAGGAAATAGGATGGCCAGAAAAAATGTGGTCACAGTGATACTAGATTATCCAAAAAGTCCAGGTGCAAATTATGATGAAATGGCAACCGATGTAGCCAAATCAGTGAAGTGGGTAAAGGATAATATTGAGCAATATGGTGGGGATCCAAGCAAGATTTATATATCGGGGCATTCTGCAGGCGGCCATCTTGCAGCACTCATTACGGTTCGCAATGATTATTTTGACAAATTAGGACTCGAAAATCCAATCAAGGGGGCTATTTTGATCGATGCCGCTGGATTGGATATGTATACCTATTTGGTGGAATCTAAATTTACGGGGGATAATACCTACCTGCAAACCTTCACCAATAATCCGGTTTCATGGAAGGAGGCTTCCCCATTGTATTATGTTCACAAAGGAATGGCGCCGATGTTGATTTATGTTGGCGGTAAAACCTATCCTTCGATTGCCGTTGGCAACGAAAAATTGGTTGCCGCCTTGCGGGGCTTAGATTATGAACCAATTTATTACATTTTGGAAAATAAAAAGCATAAGCCGATGATTACACAGTTTCTCAATTCCGGCAACCATCGGTATAAGGAAATACTAGATTTTATGCGCAAAAACAAGTATAAATAGCAATAGCAGTAGGTGTTGAAATAAGTTTTTTTTATTTTACTATCTCTTTTTTTATTGAATAATTGATTTAATGTTTTTTATTATTATTTGTAAATCAATTAATTATATAGTTTATTTTTAATTTTATTATATTCCAATACGTATTTTTATTACAGGAGGAACCTTTGATAAGGAATACAATGAACTCAATGGGGAGCTATATTTTAAAGACACCCATTTGAATGACTTATTGGATATGGGTAGAAACAAGGTTTCGGTG
>JBIIVV010000093.1:0-11848 GCA_044339235.1 Ferruginibacter sp. | reverse complement strand
TTTTCACCTCATGGAAAACACAGATTTATATCATCGCTGGAATATTAGTTGGGTATTGGCTTACCATGTCCTATATACCAACGGATGCCTTTATAGCAGGAACGTTGGAACCAGGTGTGAATTTTGCTGCTTGGATTGATTTATTATTGTTTCCAATGAATACAATTGGTAGCCATGGCTGGAATGCTGAAGGGTTTTACAGTTCATTTCCAGCCATTGCATCAGGCATAATAGGTATGTTAGTTGGGCGATTTATCCTTACTCGTAAAAGGTCTGAGAATACAAGCATCTGGCTTATTGTTGCAGGTATTGCATTTGTCTTCGCTGGATATATCTGGGGATGGACCTTTCCAATCAACAAAAAAATCTGGTCGAGTTCGTTTGTTTTAGTCACTTCAGGATGGGCAGCGATCGTCTTTGCTTTAGCGCTATTTTTAATTGACTTGCAAGGATATAAAAATAATCTAATTGCAAAAACCGGGGTTATATTTGGATCTAATGCTATTGCCATTTACATTACTGCCGATCTATTTGAAACGATCTATCAATACACAGGAATACATGATTTCGTTTATCTGGGTTTAACCAGTCTTGGCATGGCCGAATTAAATGCCTCACTGATATGGTCTTTGTGTTCAGTTAGTTCATGCTTTATAGTAAGCTTCATATTGTATCGAAAAAACTTATTTTTTAAACTTTAAAATTCTAAAAGCAAAATGACAACGAAGCAAATAACGATACTGCTTACATTTTCTTTACTATACGCTTGCGGATTAAAGAAAAATGAGCATGGCATTGTAAAGGCAAAAGCCATTCGAATGATACAATTAGACCCCACCCATAGCCATGCTGCTGCTGCTCAAAATGATCAATTAGATTATTTTGACAGTACTGTTTTTGTCTATGCGCCTGATACAAATGCCATTGAGCCTTATCTGCGGCAGATCAAATCTTTTAATGCACGCAAAGAAAACCCAACCAATTGGAATGAGCAGATCTATTTTGGCAGTGATTACCTCGAGAAAATGGTGGCAGATAAGAAAGGCAATGTAGTTGTCTTAGCAGGAAATAATCGATTAAAAATTGACTATATAGAGCATTCCATTCAAGCTGGGATGAATGTGTTTTCAGACAAACCGATGGTCATTAATCAAGCGGGGTTTGAGCGGCTTAAAAAAAGTTACCAGTTAGCTGATCAAAAAGGACTGCTATTATTTGATATGATGACAGAACGATATAGTCTCATTAACCGAGTGCAGCAATCGCTGATGCAGGATTCGATGCTTTTTGGAAAGCTGACGAAAGGAACAAAAACACACCCAGCCATTTACGAATCCAGTGTTCACCATTTTTACAGAGGCGGAAAGGGAAGTCGTCCAGCTTGGTATTTCGATGTGCTTCAGCAGGGAGAAGGGGTGGTTGATGTAACTACCCATTTAATAGATCTTGCATTTTGGAAATCATTTCCAGAACAGGCTATCGACTATAATAAAGATATCAAGGTATTAGACGCCAATCACAGCGCTGTACTCCTTACCAAATCTGAGTTTTCAGCTGCAACTTCACTACCCGATATTCCTTTATCGCTAGCGCCTTATATGAAAGATTCAATGCTTTCGATATTTGCAAGTGGTAATATCCTTTTTAATGTAAAGGGTGTTTATGCAGCAGTAAATGTTGAGTGGCGTGCCGCAACACCCAAAGGGGGCAATGATATTCGCAATGCGTATGCAGAGGGAGATAAATGCATCTTGATAATCGAGCAAGCATTTGGACGGAACAAACCAAGACTTTGCATTCAAAAAAGAGCTAATGTGAGCGATAAGGATTTTAAAGAACAGCTTGTTAAGTCCTTCGCTAAGCTTCAAAAAGATTTCCCTGGAATATCTTGGTCAGAAGACGGAAAGTGTATTCAAATTAATATACCTGCCGAATTAGAGTTAAAGCGCGACATTACTTTTAAGGTTTTTACGGATTTCCTCTTGCATCATTCATTGCCTAAATGGGAAGTGCCTAATACTTTAGCAAAATATTTCATTACCACCACTGCGTTGGAAATGGCTAAAGCAAAAGACTAATTGTAAACTAGGTAATATCATGTAATGCCATCAAAATAGTCATCAATAATATAAGAGCGTATGTCGTTCAAATAAATGATTCGATAGCCAAATGTTATTATTTTCTAAAATCCGTACTAATTTCCTTCTCTTTATTTGCTCTAATTAGGTAAAGTATACTATTTTTATAGAATTATACATTCCACCTAAAAAAATTAAGACATGTCAGCAAAACCATTACATTTTGACACCCTTCAGATTCATGCCGGATATGATCCTGAAGCAACTACCCATGCAAGTCAGGTGCCTATTTATCAAACCTCTTCATTTGTTTTTGAAAGTTCCGAGCATGCAGCCAATCTTTTTGGATTAAAAGAGTTTGGAAATATTTACACCCGTATAATGAACCCTACTACCGATGTATTCGAAAAAAGGGTTGCTGCCTTGGAAGGTGGGGTAGCTGCTGTAGCAACAGCTTCGGGCATGAGTGCTCAGTTTTTGGCATTGCACAATTTATTATTGCCGGGCGATAATTTCGTATCGTCTTCTTTTTTATATGGAGGCAGTTATAATCAATTTAAAGTTTCCTTCAAACGAATTGGTGTGGAAGTTCGTTTTGCTGATGGTGATAACGCTGCCAGCATCGAATCTAAGATTGATGAAAAAACGAAAGCAATTTATTTGGAAACCATCGGCAATCCCGGATTTAGTATTCCCGATTTTGAAGCCATTGCAGCTATTGCAAAAGCGCACGACATACCGCTAGTGGTAGACAATACTTTTGGTGCAGCAGGTTATCTATTCAGGCCATTTGATTATGGTGCAAATGTAGTAGTTGAAGCAGCTACTAAATGGATTGGCGGCCATGGTAATAGCATTGGTGGTATTGTAGTGGATGGTGGAAATTTTAATTGGGGCAATGGAAAATTCCCTCAGTTTACTGAGCCAGATGAAGGATACCACGGTATGAAATTCTGGGAAATTTTTGGAGCAGGTAGTCCCTTTGGAAATATTGCCTATATTATCCGACTTAGAGTAAGTGGCTTACGCACTTGGGGCCCAGCTTTAAGTCCTTTTAATTCATTCCTGTTTTTGCAAGGTCTTGAGACTTTGTCGCTACGAGTAGATCGTACGGTACAGAATGCACTTACGCTTGCTCAATGGCTTCAGGCTCATCCCCAGGTGGAGTATGTAAATTATCCTGGATTGGAAACTAGTAAATACAATACCCTAGCTAAAAAATATTTCAAACGTGGTTTTGGTGGCGTATTGTCTTTTAAAATTAAAGGTGGAAAAAAAGTAGCTGATAATTTCGTGAACGAATTAAATTTAATCAGCCATTTAGCCAATGTGGGCGATGCTAAAACGCTCATCATTCATCCAGCTACTACTACTCACGAACAGTTAAGCGAAGCAGAACAAATTTCTGCGGGTGTAGAACCTGGGTTGCTCCGGATTTCATTGGGTATAGAGCATATTGAAGATATTAAAAATGACATTCAAAATGCTTTCGATCTTGTAAAGGGTTAAAAGTAAAATTCTCTTTTAGCAAAGGCCCCTGTATTTGCAGGGGTCTTTGATTTTTGTGGAACTTTATAGGTCATTCATTCATCCATGAATTTTTTTTATTGGTATGAAATGCAGATGAATTAATGGTAAAATATTTACTATTTTGAATAAATTTTTTAATTTGAAGCCTAATCAATACTTTCGGTATAGAAGTTCAATTTGATCAACTTAAATAATAAAAATGAAGAAACATACCAATATTATTGCATTAAGTATTTTATTGTTTATTCTACAAGCAACTTCTACTGTGTTTGCCCAAGGATTTGGAGAAAAAATTCTTTTTAATGATCATTGGTCTTTTCATTTGGGAGATATAGAATATGGAGGGATAGAGTATCTTAATCATTCCGCTTGGAGAGTATTGGATCTTCCGCACGACTGGTCTGTAGAGGGAATTGCTAGTAATACAAATTCAAGTTGCACTGGATTTTTAGCAGGAGGAATTGCCTGGTATAGAAAAAGTTTCGATATGCCTTTAAATAAGAAGGGAGAGAAAGTATATATTTATTTTGAAGGAGTTTATAATAATAGCGAAGTTTTTATTAATGGTAAAAATGTAGGGAAGAGACCCAATGGATATATTTCATTTATGTACGACCTTACTCCTTACCTTAAATTTGGAGAGAAAAACACCTTAGCTGTGAAAGTGAATCATAGCGAAGATGCTGATTCACGCTGGTATACAGGTTCTGGAATTTACCGCGATGTTTATATGGTGTATGCCCAGCCGGTTCATATTGATTTGTGGGGCGTTTATTATACTACAGAGCAAATAGGAACCAGTACCAACGTTAAAATTGAAACCAATATTATCAATACCAAAAGTCAGGATGGATCAGTTATTCCGGTTATTGTAAAGCAAGAGTTGTTTGATGCAATGGGAAAAAAGGTAGCTTCTACAGTTGCTACTTCTCAGGTAACGGATAAAAATAAAATAAATCAAAGCATTAAATTTTCAAATCCGTTGTTATGGACTTTAGATGCGCCTTATTTGTATACGCTTGAAACTACCATTCTTTCGGGAAAAGAATTGCTTGATAAAACAACTACGAGGGTGGGCATACGAAAAATTAATTTTGATCCCAATAAAGGCTTCGCCTTAAATGGGGTGTCTGAAAAATTGAAAGGGGTATGTATTCACCATGATGCTGGTGCCCTAGGTGCAGCCGTGCCTAAGGAGGTTTGGCAACGTAGACTCAAAATTTTAAAAGAGATGGGATGTAATTCCATTCGTTTGTCGCATAATCCGCAGGCTCCCTACCTTTACGATCTTTGTGATGAAATGGGCATGTTGGTAATTGACGAAGCTTTTGATGAATGGGAGTATCCCAAGCATAAATGGTTAACCGGTTGGAATAATGGAGTGCCGGGCTTAGAAGGAAGTGCAACGTATTTCTTGGAATGGAATAACAGAGATATAAAAGATATGGTGTGCCGTGATAGAAATCATCCATCTGTAATCATGTGGAGTATTGGTAATGAAATTGACTATCCTCAAGATCCTTATTCGCACCCCATTTTAAACCAGGAGGGTATTCGTCAGAAGCACAGAGCAGGTCATATTGTTTCCCAACCAAGGGCGGAGGATATGGGTATTATTGCCAAAGAATTGGTATCGATCGTAAAGCAATATGATCCTTCTAGGCCAACTACGGCTGCTTTGGCTGCGCCAATCATGTCAAACGAAACAGATTATCCGAAAGCATTGGATGTAGTAGGGTATAATTATACAGAAAGCAGGTATGCACAGGATCACAAAAAATATCCGGATAGGATTTTTTACGGCAGTGAAAATGGCAGCAGTATAGAAGACTGGAAGGCGGTTGCTGATAATGATTATATCCTTGGGCAGTTTTTATGGACAGGATATGACTTTTTAGGCGAGTCGGGAACATGGCCCACTAGGGGATCAACGGCTGGTCAAATTGATTTGTCAGGAAATCTAAAACCCCGTGGCTATTTTAGAAAAGCATTGTGGGCTACTTCGCCCACCGCCTATATTGGAACCTATCCTTATCAACAAGAAGCCAAACCTTCCATGAATGCACCTGCTTTGTGGAATTATAAAGAAAATGATAAAATAAGAGTGGTTTGCTATACCAATTGTGAAGCAGCCGAACTTCTTTTAAATGGCAATAAAGTGGGTGACCGAAAGCTGTACGATAAAGCAACCGGTATTATTTTCTGGGATATCCCTTTTACTGCAGGCAAATTGGAACTGTTAGCTTTTAATAAGGATATTCAAGTGGCTAATTCTATCATTGAAACAGTAGGTAAGCCAGCGTTTATTTTTGCTGAGGCGGACAAGAAAAATTTTGCTGTAAAAGGAGAAGTTGCTCATATCATAGTAACGGTAAAAGACAAAGATGGCCATGTGGTTCCATTTGCAGACACTGAACTTCAATTCCAGCTTTCGGACAATGCCGTTTTGTTAGGTACAGAAAACGCCTCCAACACGCTTCCAGACAACTTTAAGGATAATACCCAAAGGGTAAAAAATGGAAAACTGCTTTTATATATCCGATCGGTTGACCCATCGAAACCTGCACAAATTAAAATATCAGCCCCTTTATTTGAAGAGGTGGTAGTTACGCTTTAATATTTTTGTAGTGCAGCATTAGATGAGAATAGTAGAGCATAAATGAAGTTGTATATAAATAAATTAGGATCCCTTTTAGTGATGAAATCAAATTTTAAATAATCAAATAATGAAAAAACTTTTTTTAGTATCGGCTGCTTTGTTTTTAACAACCATTTGTTTTACTCAAAATACGAAGGCTCCAGCCTATCCGCTAATCACCCATGATCCTTATTTTAGTATTTGGTCTACGACTGATTTGCTTTCCGCCTCCACTACCAAGCATTGGACAGGCGCCAATCATTCTCTGATTGGGTTATTAAAAGTAGACGGGTTGGTGTACCGATTTTTGGGTAAAAAGGAAGTGATTTATAAAACCATCGTTCCTGCATCGAATGAAAAAGCTTATCAGTCGGCATTTACAGAATCCAATCCAGGTGATGGATGGATGAATCCTTCATTTGATGATTCCCATTGGAAAAATGGAATGGCTCCTATTGGAGATGATAAGTCAGTTTCAAAAACTCTTTGGCTTACCAAGGATATTTGGGTTCGAAGAAAAATCGCTATCAATGAATTGAATCTGAGTAATCTTTTTTTAAAATTGCACCACGATGACAATGTGGAAGTTTTTTTGAACGGAGAAATGCTCTATTCAAAAAAGGGCTGGACCGATAAGTTTGTTTTAATTCCAATTAGTGACAAAGTAAAAGCCAAGATTAAAAGGGGAGAAAATATATTAGCCATTCATGTTACGAATACAGATGGGGGTGCATGGTTGGATGCGGGTATTGTGGCCCAATTAAAGGAAAGCCAGGATCAGTCAGTATTGACTGCAGTGCAAAAAGAAGTGACTGTAAATGCTACGCAAACTGCTTATCAATTTACCTGCGGAAAAATTGACTTGTCGCTTACTTTCACTTCTCCTTTAATTCTTAGTGACCTTGATTTGTTATCGCGTCCTGTGTCTTATATCAATACCAAAGTAATTTCAAATGATGGCGCTGAGCATGATGTTCAATTATATGTAGGTGCTTCAACGGATATTGCTGCCAATAGCCGCATGCAGCCGATTAAGGCAAAGCAATATATTGCTAACGGACTTACTATTTTAAAGGCTGGAACCGTTGCTCAGCCGGTATTGCAAAAAAAAGGCGATGACCTCAGAATCGATTGGGGCTATATGTATATTGCCGTTCCCGCTGGTTCAGCTGTTCAGCAATCCATTAGTTCTGGCGATGATCTTACGAATGCATTTGGTAAACCTGCCAAGGATATTTCAGAGGGGAAGCATCTGTTGCTTAGTACAAGCGTAAATATGGGAAAGGTTGGAACTGCGGAAAAGCAACAATTGATATTAGTAGGGTATGATGATCTATATTCTGTTCAATATTTTTCAAAAAACCTGCGTCCTTGGTGGCATCAGCAAACTGCTGATAATATCGAACAACAATTGTCTAATGCAGCAAATGATTACCCAGAAACGATCAAAAAATGTGAGCAAACCAACGGGTTGATTCGTTCCGATGCGCTAAAGGCAGGGGGAGAGGAATATGCAAAATTGTGCGAGTTGGCTTATCGGCAAAGTATTGCTGCTCATAAATTAGTAAAGGGCCCAGATGGGGAAATACTTTTTCTATCCAAAGAAAATTTTAGTAATGGTTCTATCAACACAGTGGATGTTACTTATCCCTCTGCACCATTATTCCTTGCCTATAACCCTGAGTTATTGAAAGGGATGTTGAATGGTATTTTTTATTATAGCGAAAGTGGCAAATGGGCAAAACCTTTTGCTGCACATGACCTGGGTACTTACCCAATTGCCAATGGGCAAACTTATGGTGAAGATATGCCGGTGGAAGAATGTGGAAATATGATAATTCTTACTGCAGCAATTGCCAAGGCCGAAGGAAACGCAGTATATGCTAAAAAACATTGGGCAACCTTGTCTATTTGGGCAGATTATTTAAGCAAAGAAGGCTTCGACCCTGCTAATCAATTGTGCACGGATGACTTTGCTGGTCACCTTGCTAGAAACACCAATCTTTCTGTTAAGGCGATTGTAGCCTTGGGTGGCTATGCACAATTAGCTGCTCAATTAGGGGAAAAAGCGATTGCAGAAAAATACCAGCTATTAACCAAAGAGATGGTTGCAAAGTGGATTCCCATGGCCGAAGATGGAGATCATTTTTCTTTAACATTTAATAACAAGGGTACTTGGAGTCAGAAGTATAACTTGATTTGGGATAAAGTTTTGAATATGAATCTTTTTCCAAAAGAAGTGATGGAGAAAGAAGTGAAATATTATCTTACCAAGCAAAATGAATTTGGTTTGCCATTAGATAGCAGGGCTACTTATACCAAATCCGATTGGGTATTGTGGACGGCTACACTAGCAAACAATCAAAAAGATTTTGACGCCATTGTACATCCAATCTATCGCTATGTGAACGAAACTAATTCAAGGGTTCCATTAAGTGATTGGCATCAAACCAATAGTGGGTTGATGGTTGGGTTTCAAGCAAGAAGTGTAGTGGGCGGATTTTTCATAAAAGTATTGGAGCAAAAATTAAAGAATAAATAAGTCGGTATTCCTTTTAAAGGCTAATTGTATTGGTAGATAATTAATTTAATAAGCAAGCATATGAAATTAAAACAAGGTTTGTGGATAGCATTATTTGCACTAAGTTTTTCTGCAAAGCTCAAAGCGCAGGCTGATTTGAAACTCTGGTACAAGGCGCCTGCAAAACAATGGGTAGAAGCTTTACCATTGGGTAACGGGCATATTGGCGCCATGGTATTTGGTGGAGTAGAAGAAGAACTCATACAACTCAATGAGAGCAGTTTGTATAGTGGCGGACCAGTGAAAAAGAATATTAATCCTGCATCGCAAACGTTTTTACCTTCCATTAGAACCTCCTTGCTTGAAGAAGAAAATTATAGCAAAGCCTATGAATTAACTAAAAATATGCAGGGCTTGTATACGGAGTCCTATTTACCGTTAGGGGATGTGATGATTAAACAAAATTTTGGAGGGGCTGCCCCATCTGCCTATTACCGCGATTTGGATATTCAGCAAGCGATTACTACTACCCGTTTCACCATTAATGGAGTGAAGTATCAGCGGGAAATATTTATTAATGCCCCAGACAATATTATGGTGTTGCGATTAACGACTAGTAGGAAGGGTGGTCTAACTTTTGATCTGTCTTCCAAAAGCCAGTTGCACTATGCGTTATCGGTAAGTGGAAGCAATGAACTAGTTGTAAGTGGAAAAGCGCCAGCCCGTGTAGACCCAAGTTATTATAATGCTAAGGGCAGAATTCCAGTGGTGTATGAAGATGTATCCGGTTGTAATGGGATGCGCTATCAATACAGAATGAAAGCAATTTCAAACGATGGAAAAATCGCTACGGACACTTTTGGTATTCACGTGATGAACGCCAGTGAAGTAATCGTTTATATAGCTGCGGCTACTAGTTTTAATGGCTTTGACAAATGTCCTGATTCGCAGGGTAAAAATGAAAAAGCAATCGCTGAATCAGCGATTCAAAAAGCGGTTAAAAAAACCTATGCTGACTTGCGAAAATCGCATATTGGTGATTATCAAAAATATTTCAACCGGGTAAGTCTTACTATTAAAGACACTGCTTCACTGAATGAGGAATCACGTTCTACCTATGAAAGATTGAGCGCTTTTTCTAAAGGCTCGTATGATCCAAAATTTGAAACATTGTATTTTCAATTTGGTCGGTATTTATTGATTTCGGCTTCTAGGCCAGGTGGGCCGCCAGCCAACTTGCAAGGCATTTGGAACAAAGAGATGCGGGCACCTTGGAGTTCCAACTATACCATCAATATCAATACGCAGATGAATTATTGGCCTGCAGAAGTCACCAATCTTTCAGAAATGCATCAACCGCTGCTGGACTTCATCCATGACTTATCGGTTACGGGTACCCGAACAGCCAAAGAGTTTTACAATGCAAAAGGATGGGTAGCGCATCACAATTCCGAAATTTGGGCTACCTCTAATCCTGTGGGTGATGTAGGAAAGGGAGATCCTGTTTGGGCCAACTGGTATATGGGTGGCAACTGGCTATGCCAACATTTATGGGAGCACTATGCTTTTACTGGGGATAAAAAATTCTTGGCTGAAAAAGCATGGCCGATAATGAAAGAAGCCGCTCTGTTTACTTTTGATTGGCTAGTGCTTGATAAAAATGGTTATCTAGTAACCGCCCCATCCACTTCTCCAGAAAATATATTTAAAGATAGTATGGGTCATAGGCAAGCAGTATCTGTAGCTACTACTATGGATATGTCGATTATCCGGGATTTATTTGGCAATTTAATTGAGGCTTCTAGAATTTTGGGAATTGATACAGCATTTAGGAATACACTCATTGAAAAAAGAAAGCAACTGTTGCCATTAAAAATTGGCAGCAAGGGGCAAATATTGGAATGGTATAAGGAATTTGAGGAAGCTGAACCTCACCATCGACATACTTCTCATTTGTTTGGCTTACATCCTGGTAGAGAAATTTCTGCCTTAACGCCTGACTATTTTGCTGCAGCAAAAAAATCACTAGAGATTAGGGGAGATGATGGTACCGGTTGGAGTAAGGCTTGGAAGATTAACTGGTGGGCAAGACTGTTGGATGGGGATCATGCCTATCGTTTGATAAGGGATTTGATGCATTTAACAGAAATTGGTGGAACCAATTATGCCGGCGGTGGTGGTACCTACCCCAATTTTTTTGATGCACATCCTCCTTTTCAGATAGATGGCAACTTTGCAGCTACCGCTGGTATTGCTGAAATGTTATTGCAAAGTCATTTGGGCGAAATCAATTTGCTGCCTGCATTACCTAGTATCTGGAAAGATGGCTCAGTAAAAGGGTTAAAGGCAAGGGGAGGATTTGAAGTGAGTATCAACTGGAAGGGACATCAACTAAAGGATGCAAGCATACGCTCGCTCAATGGAGGAAAATGTGTAATACGATCAGCCGTTCCTTTAATGGTAAAAGGAATGAATATAATATCGCATAAAATGGAAAAAGACTATGTGCTTTCATTCAATTCGGTGAGCGGACAAACCTATTTTTTGTCAGTCAATTAATTTTTTTGATTTAAAAAAATAACGCGTCGAATATTTATTCCATTCAAACCAAATTTGAAAAAAACATATGACCAGATTTACCTTTTTATTGATCGCTAGCTTTTATATCAATTTTTTGTTTGCTCAGTCTTCTTTTCAAAAAATTGACCCGGTTAGCTTTTCTCAAGTAAATATTACAGATAATTTCTGGAAGCCTAAGATTGACAAGGTTGCTACCAAAACGCTGGCTGCTTGCATTTATCAGACAGAAATAGCAACCGGTCGTATCCGGAATTTTGAAAAGGTTGCCCGCAAAAAGGGGGAGAAACATGAGGGGATATTTTATGATGACAGTGATGTATTTAAGGCACTCGAAGCAATGGGGTATTCGCTGAAAACCCATCCCAGTATGGAAATGGAAAAAAAATGCGACGAATGGATTGATAAAATTGCAGCAGCTCAACAACCTGATGGGTACCTGAATACATTTTACACTCTCAATGAATTAGAGAAGCGTTATACTGACATGAGCATGCATGAGGA
>JBIIVV010000316.1:0-3412 GCA_044339235.1 Ferruginibacter sp. | reverse complement strand
AACCTACCAAATTTTAACCTTAGTGCACAGCAGGCTTATGGTACAGTAAATGGACAATTTGGGCCACAATACGGTTTCAATGGCTTAGGTGTTGGATCTGCTGGCCCTGCATTTGCTCAACAAAATAACAATTCAGCATTTGGCGCTTCCTATCTTACCAATATTAACTGGGACTTTTTTGCATTTGGCAAGGCCAATAAAAAAGTAAAAGCAGCAGAAGCGATAGCTGCAAAAGATAGCAAAGATCTTAATCAAGAATTATTTCAACACAGCATTAAAATTGCAGGCACCTATTTAAATCTTATAGCGGCGCAGCAATTGAAACACTCTTATGAAAAAAATTTGAATAGAGCAGATACATTTAGACGAATCGCAGTAGCTAAAGTATTAAGTGGTATTATACCAGGCGTTGATTCTTCTCAAGCAAATGCGGAATATTCTTCAGCAAAAATATTGTTAACTAAATCAATTGATCAGGAAGCAGATTTATCAAATCAATTATCTCAATTATTGGGAATCGTTCCGCAAGAGTATATTTTGGATAGTTTTTTTATCAATAGAATTCCAAAAATAGTACAAGACTCAGTAGTTATTCAGCATCATCCGCTACTGCAGTTTTATCAAAGTAGAATAAATGCAAGCGAAGCGCAATCTCGTTTTATAAAGAAAAGCTATTATCCAGTATTTACAGCAGTAGGAGTGCTTCAAGAAAGGGGCTCTGGATTTAATAGCGACTATCTGATTAACCAGCTTGATTTTACAAAAAATTATTGGAAAGGAATTTCTCCAACTCGTTCCAACTATTTATTGGGAATAGGGGTAACCTGGAACATCATGCAAACATTCAGGATATCGCAACAGGTTAAATCACAAAATTTAATTAGTAAAGGATTGCAAGAAGAGTATAACCTTGTTAATCAACAAATAATAGCACAACTGCAATTGTCAGATGTAAAAATAAAAAATGCAATACGCATATATAACGAAACTCCAGTTCAAGTAAAAGCAGCAACCGATGCTTATATTCAGAAATCAGTATTGTATAAAAATGGATTAACCAATCTAGTAGACCTTACGCAAACACTTTATGTGCTAATAAGAGCAGAAACTGATAGGGATATTGCTTACAATAATGTTTGGCAAGCGCTTTTGTTGAAAGCAGCTTCCTCTGGCGATTTTAGCATATTTGAAAATCAGTTTTAATAGAACTTACGTTATTAATTGAAATAATTATACCTCATTATGAATTTAATTCGGTTTGCGTTACGAAAGCCTATCACAATACTCGTATTGGCAGCGGGGCTTTTATTTTTTGGTATTAAAGCGTTAAATACAATCAAAGTTGACATCTTTCCTAAATTGGATATGCCTGTTATTTATATCTCACACCCATTTGGTGGATATACACCGGCACAGATGGAATCTTTCTTTGCTAAACAGTACATTAATATTTTTCTTTTTGTAAACGGAATTAAAAATATTGAAACAAAAAATATACAAGGGCTGACTTTAATGAAAATTAATTTTTATCCTGGAACAAATATGGCGCAAGCTGCTGCTGAAGTGAGTGCCTTTGGAAATAGGGCTCAAACAAATTTTCCTCCTGGCTCTAGTCCACCTTTTATTATAAGATTTGATGCTTCTACTTTACCTGTAGGACAGTTGGTTTTAAGCAGTCCAAAAAGAACGAATAACGAATTGTTGGATATGGCAAATGTTTATGTTCGTACTTCTTTTACTACAGTGCCAGGTTTAATCGGGTCTCCCCCTTTTGGAGGCAATATAAGAACGGTAGTTATAAAAGCAGATCCCGAATTATTGAGATTGCATAATTTGACGCCTGATCAATTGGTTGAAGCAATGCGCGTTAATAACCAGCCAACCCCTTCTGGCAATGTTAGAATTGGTGATAAAAATTACATTACTCCTTCAAACACCGTCATTCGTAATATAAAAGACTTTGAAAATATTCCGCTTTTCAAGGGTGGTGTACAAAATTTATATTTAAAGGACGTTGCAACGGTTGAGGATGGGGCAGATGTCACAGCTGGATATGCGCTTGTTAATGGAAGACGTTCTGTTTATATCAGTGTTGCAAAAGGCGCGGATGCTTCAACCTGGGAAGTGGTTAAGAACCTAAAGAAAGCAATGCCAAAAATGCAATCGCAGTTGCCAGAAGATGTAAAACTAACTTATGAATTTGATCAGTCAACCTATGTAATTAATTCTGTTAAAAGCCTCTTGAGTGAAGGAATTATTGGTGCCATACTTACCGGATTAATGGTGATCCTTTTCCTTGGAGATTTGAGGGGGGCGATTATCGTTATTTTAACAATTCCCACTTCTATTATTTCGGCGGTACTCTTCTTAAATCTTTTTGGACAAACGATTAATATTATGACGCTGAGTGGCTTAGCGCTTGCCGTCGGGATATTGGTGGATGAGAGTACGGTGACCATTGAAAATATTCACCAGCATTTGGATATGGGAAAACCCAAGGCACTGGCCATCTGGGATGGTTGTAAAGAAATTGCCTTCCCTAAGCTGTTGATTTTATTTTGTATTCTAGCAGTATTTGCGCCTGCATTTACAATGGGTGGAATACCTGGTTCATTATTTTTACCACTTGCTTTGGCAATAGGTTTTAGTATGATCGTTTCTTATTTTCTAGCACAAACATTTGTGCCAGTGATGGCCAATTGGATTATGAAAGTAAAACATCATAAACGTGCTGACGGTAAGGAAATGACAGATGGTGAAGAATTTACAGCAGCTGGTTTTGATGCTTCTAGTGAAACAGATACTTGGAACCAGAAAGCAAATTTACTAGAGAAAAATATTATCAAGGATAAAATGAGTCCTTTCGAAAAAATAAGGAAAAGGTATCTCAATTTTATAAATAGGATGATGCCTTATAGAAAACCTATAGTTGTCCTTTATCTAATAGCAGTTTGTTTGGGGGCTGGGTATTTTATAACAAGTATTGGACGGGATGTGTTGCCAAAGGTGAATGGTGGGCAATTTATGGTTAGGATGCGTTTGCCCGATGGAACTAGAATTGAGCATACAGAATTAACTACCCTGCAGTTATTGGATAGTATCAACAGAATTGTTGGTAAAGAAAATATATCCATTACTTCTGCCTATGTGGGAATGCACCCTCAGCTATTTTCAACAAGCCCCATTTTTCTATGGATGGCAGGGCCACACGAATCAGTGTTACAAATTGCACTAAAAGAAAATGTAAAACTTGATATTGATGAATTGAAAGATAAAATTAGAAATACTACTAAGCTGATCGATAATCGTATTAAACTCTCCTTTGAACCTATTGAATTGACAGAGAAAATATTAAGTCAGGGTTCGCCAACACCTATTGAAGTGCGGTTTTCAGGCAGGGATAAAAAATTGA
>JBIIVV010000092.1:0-11888 GCA_044339235.1 Ferruginibacter sp. | reverse complement strand
GAATTGTCTCATCTGCACTGGCCAATATAGCGGCTACCATTTCGAGATTGAGCATGGACGCTTGTTTATACCTAAATCAAAATTTTTCTTTTATCAGTTTTCCAGAAGAATTAACCACTGGCAGCAGTATCATGCCGCACAAAAAAAATCCGGATGTTTTTGAACTCATCCGTTCGCATTGCAACCGGATTCAGGCATTGCCCAATGAAATTATGCTGATGACTACCAATCTTCCTTCAGGATATCACCGCGACTTGCAACTTATCAAGGAACATATCATTCCTGCATTTCAAAATTTACAAGCATGCATTGAAATGGCCGGCTTGATGCTGAGCAATATGGTTGTAAAAAAAGAGCTATTAATTAATAAGCAGTACCAGTATCTTTTTAGTGTGGAAGAAGTGAATAAGCTCGTTTTACAAGGTGTTCCTTTCAGAGATGCATATAAACAGATTGGTAGGGATATTGAGAAAGGAGAGTTTTCCTATACGGCTTCACTTAGCCATACCCATGAGGGGTCTATCGGTAATTTGCAGCATGAGCAGGTAATTCATATGATGGATAAAGTGATGTCTAAATTTAATTTTGATAAAGTTAAAGGCGCTTTGCAGCAGTTATTACATTAAATTGCATTTGAGGAAACCTTGTTGAAACAATACTGTTCTTTATTCTACAGGTCTTTTCTGATTTAAGATTGAGTAAATAGTAAAGATTGCTTTTTAAATTTTCCTTATAAAAAGGTTCGCGAAAATTCGTACTATAACAATTTTTAGGGTTTGCTATTTTTAAATTATAATAGTAAAATAATGAGCGTTTCAAATTGTTGATAGTAACAAAAAATTTATCCTATGGGCAGTGCCATTAAAAAAAAGAGAATCGCATTATTTGGTTCTACAGGTTCTATAGGTAAGCAGGCTATTGAAGTGATCCGTGCAAATCAAACACTATTTGAAGTGGAGATATTGACTGCCCAATCAAATCATGAATTGTTAATTACTCAAGCGCTCGAATTTAATCCCAATGCAGTTGTTATCGGTGATGAGTCTAAGTATCTTCTTGTAAAGGATGCCTTATCTGCTTCAGGGATCAAAGTTTTTGCAGGTGAGTCAGCGCTAGTGGAAGTGGCAGATTTTGATAGTTACGATATGATGTTGGCAGGTATTGTTGGTTTTGCTGGTTTAAAGCCTACCTTGAAGGGGGTTGAAAAAGGCAAGGCGATTGGACTTGCTAATAAGGAAACACTGGTAGTAGCTGGAGATATCGTAATGAGCAAAGCTATAGAGCATCGTGCTCCAATTATTCCAGTGGATAGTGAACATTCTGCCATTTTCCAATGCTTGGTGGGGGAGGGTAGAAATAAAATAGAAAAAATAATTCTAACAGCAAGTGGAGGCCCCTTTATTGGCAAAAAACCTAACTTTTTAGTGAATGTAAAAAGAGATCATGCACTCAATCATCCGAATTGGGAAATGGGAGCCAAGATATCCATTGATTCTTCTACACTAATGAATAAGGGCCTAGAAATGATTGAGGCAAAATGGTTATTTAATTTAAGGCCCGATCAAATTCAGGTGGTGATTCACCAGCAAAGTGTTATTCACAGTATGATACAATTTGAGGATGGAAGCATAAAGGCTCAAATGGGGCTGCCGGATATGAAGCTACCAATTCAGTATGCGATGGCCTTTCCTCAGCGTATTAAAAATGATTTTCCCCGTTTGGATTTTAAGAAGTATCCTTCCCTCTCATTTGATGAGCCAGATGTTAAAACTTTCAGAAATTTAGCACTGGCAACCGATGCAATGTTTAAAGGAGGAAATATGCCTTGTATTATGAATGCAGCCAATGAAATAGCGGTGTGGGCCTTTCTGCACAACCGTATTGGTTTTCTGGATATGACCGCAGTGGTAGAAAAAACGATGCAGCAAACTGCTTTTATAGAGAAACCTTCACTAGAAGAATATTTTGAAAGCGATGGCGAAGCACGTAATTTCGCTGCTTCTTTGATAAAAATGTGAGTTCTTTCGTGTTCCTAAAAAAGTGCAGCGGGACAGTCTTTTTATCATTCAAATTTTTATACACTTTAAATAATTCCTGTTAAAGGAAAAGGCTTATTATGACAATATTATCAATCAACTGGGCAAATGTAGGCATACAGGTTTTTTACCTCATTTTTTCTTTATCCATTCTAGTTATTTTACATGAATTTGGACACTTTATAACTGCAAAATGGTTTGGATGTAGGGTAGAAAAATTTTATCTTTTTTTTAATCCCTATTTTTCCTTGTTTAAAAAGAAAGTGGGTGATACGGAGTATGGTGTTGGTTGGCTTCCATTAGGTGGTTATGTTAAAATAGCTGGGATGATCGATGAAAGTATGGACAAAGAAGCGATGCAGTTACCTCCTCAGCCTTTTGAATTTAGAAGCAAACCGGCATGGCAGCGGTTGATCATAATGATGGGAGGGGTTATTGTAAATGTATTGCTTGCCTTTTTTATTTATTCGATGGTATTGTTTATTTGGGGCGAACAAAAAGTGCCGGTATCTTCTGTAAAGAATGGTATCTGGGTTCAGGATAGTGTGTTGTTTGATTTAAAAATTCAAAATGGAGATAAAATAATCGCTGTTGATGGAACACCCATTCAATACTTTGAAGATATTCAGCCAAAATTGTTGTTGGCTAAAAATATTACAATTGACAGAAGCGGTAAGGAAAGTAATATTGACTTCCCTGTAAATTTTATTGAACGCTTGGTAGAAAGCAAGCGTAGAACAGGAATGTTACTAATGCAACGCATACCCACTTATATTGGAGAGTATAGTGCGAAAGATACCTCCAATGGAAAAAAGGCGGGCGTTCAGCTCTTAGATAGAATCGTCTCCATCGATTCTGTTCCCGTAACTTTTTATGATGAAATGTCCTCATTATTAGCCGGTAAAAAGAATCAATCTGTAACGCTTCAAATTGATAGAAAAGGGACACCCATTAGTTTAGTGGCCAATGTTAATGTAGATGGAAAAATTGGACTTCCACCATTGTCGCTAGATCAATATGACAGCCTTGGGGTATTTAAGTTGGATCGGAAAAAATATGGATTTTTTGCAGCAATTCCAGCGGGCATTTCTATGGCATTGGGAAAGCTGAAGTTTTATATCGATCAGTTTAAATTAATTCTAAATCCTGAAACAGGTGCTTACAAAGGATTAGGTGGATTCAAATCGATGGGATCGATTTTTCCTACTGAGTGGGGGCAATGGGAAGCATTTTGGAGAATAACGGGCTTTTTGTCAATCGTACTTGCATTTATGAACTTGTTACCAATACCCGCTTTGGATGGGGGACATGTAGTATTTACGCTGGTAGAAATGATTACTGGAAGAAAACCAAGCGATAAATTTTTAGAGTATGCGCAAATTGTAGGTATGGTCTTGCTTCTTGCCTTAATGCTTTTTGCAAATGGAAATGACTGGTTTGGTTGGGGAAGAGGAAGATAGAAAAAACAATAGTTTATATAGGATGAATAAAAAAGAGAAGGATGTTTTGTCCTTCTCTTTTTTATTCATCCTATATTTTTTAAAAGCAGATTGTATCAAAATCGAATATTAATATCGTTAATTAACTTCGCTAAAATTGGTTGTTGATGAAGAAATTGAAGTCTAGGGAAAATTTTCATTATTTTAACATTGCCTTTATAAGTATTGGTTACACATTATCGTTATTCATCTCAAAGTTAGGTAAGCCTGAAATTTATATAATATGCTCAGTTCAAAAGATTTCCTACTGATTCTGGCGCTCCTACTGTTTTCTTCATTGACGGCTCAAAATTACCATGCCATCAATGGGTCCTCATATGCGGGTAGCCTTGCTCCAGCGACTAACCCTGCCTCAATTGTACATGTACCTTATGCATGGGATATTAGCCCCCTGGCTGTTCAATTAAAACATAGTACCAACGCAATTAAAATCAATAATTTATCCTTGCTTTCCTCACCCAGTAATACGGAAATAGTGTCGCAAAACGGGCTTGCAAAAAGGTTTGTATTGGCCAACCAAGATATTCGCTTGCTGAACGCTAGAATTAACCTCAACGCAAATGCAGCAATCGCATTTGGAGCCAATTTCAGAAATTACCTATCCGCAACAACGGGTAGTTCCAACTGGCAGGATAGTATCAGTAGCCTAGCTGATTTTTTGAAAATCAATATCAATCATTCGCCTCTATCTGCTGAAATAAGTGCAGCAACTTGGGCTGAACTGTATGCGACCTATGCCCAAACATTTATTTCCGAGCCAAACAGATTGGTTAATGGAGGGATAACGTTGAAGCTTAATCGCGCATTGGCTGGCGGATATGCAAGAGCACAGGGATTGAGTTATACACCTATCGCAGGGGCTACCGCTCCAGCCTTTTTGCTTAACAGCGGTAGTTTAGAATATGGGTATTCGGCCAATATCGACACGTTCAATTCAAATATTGGTGCCGCAACTAAACGTTCAGTGCTGATGAATACTGCTTATTCAAGTTGGAGTGCGGATATTGGGGTTGAATATATTTGGCTGGCTGATGAGGACAAGGATGAGTGGGGGCCATTTGCATACAATTCAAAGCTGGGTATTTCTTTGATGGATGTCGGATTCAATAAATATCGACAAGGATCCCGGGGCCGACTTGCAGTAGCTGGAAAGCCGGGTGTTACTGACTCACTCATTGAAAGTAGCTTCTCATCGGTAGGTTCGCTTGGAGATTTCAATGATAGTCTTGCAATTATTTCAAATTCTGTTTCGGGGCTGTCGGGCAATTTTGTTGTTTATCAGCCTACCAGGTTACTGATCAATTTTGATCAGCATATTGTTCATAATTTTTTTATTAATACCGAATTAGCGATTCCTATTTTATCATTGCTTACCAAAAAAGCATTTGTTTTAAAGGACATGAATTTATTAGCGATTACACCCAGGTGGGAGTTGAAAAATGTAGGCGTTTATTTACCCATTTTGTTCAATAATCGCAAGCAGTTATGGGTTGGGGCTGCACTGAAGCTGGGCCCAGTATTGTTGGGTACACACAATTTGGGTAATTTATTTTCAAAAAATACGATGCATACGGGCGGCGGATATATTGCGATCACCATCCGGCCATGGGGAAAGAAAAACCAGCAAGCAACAGTTCCCCAAGACAAACTCCCGGCTAGGGGAAAACGTAATTTGGAATGCCCGAAATAGCTGTTCTCTCTTTAATTATTTGCCCACCCCATTGGTGGATTCAAATTAGTTGCCAATAGACTGCCCTATAATTATTGGCCAGATTAGACAGTTGATTTAAAAATAGCCTTTAATTCTTCGGCATCCTCTGGTTTCATTTTCCCTCCTAATACCAATCTCAATTGCCTTCTTCTTAATGCACCATCGTAGAGTTCTTTCTCACCAGCAGTTTCTGCAATGAGCTGGTGAACCTGCAGGGGCTTACTTGCCGAATCAAGTGCGACAAAAGTAAAATAGGCTTCATTGCTTTTATATTTGTGTTGTTGAATGACATCTTCTCCCCAAACTTTAATATGAACTTCCATACTGGTCGTAAATGCCCTGGTAACCTTTGCTTCTATGTGTACCACATTACCCAATTTGATAGGGTTTTTGAAGGAAATATTATCCACGGATGCAGTTACTACCGGTGCGCCACTATGCTTCATTGCAGCAAGAGCGGATGCGATATCCATCCAATACATCAATCGCCCACCCATTAGGTTACCGAAAGTATTGGTATCATTAGGTAATACAAGCTCTGTCATAATAACTACTGACTCGCTGGCCATCTTGTCCATATAGGGTAATTTTAGTAAAGGTAATAGGAATGGCTGGTTAATTTATTTTTGACTTCAGTTTCAAACAATGTTTTTATTGGCTTCAAGACGGCATTGACAAGATTTATAAATTGATTCTTTAAACAAATTCATTTATCCATTTGTTTAGATAGCAAAACAGTTTTATTATGGAATCATTAAATGGAAAAAATGTATTGGTAGTGGGCGCTACTGGAGGGATAGGTTCAGCGCTTGCCAAATTGCTGTCTGGCAGCGGAGCGCAGTTATTTCTGGTAGGCCGAAATGCCGAAAAGTTGGCGCAGGTTGCCATCCTGTGTGGTGTACCCATGGAAAGGACCTTTGCCATGGATATTTCCCAATCCCCAGCAGTAAACGAATTGAAGGAAAAGTATTTTGAGCAACTGAATTCTATTGATATTTTGGTAAATGCTGCGGGGATTGGTATCATAAAGTCGATGGATACACTTACAGAAGAGGAGTTTATGAGATCATTGAATTGTAATCTATATGCCCCATTTTTACTGGTGAAAGCATTTTTACCTGCAATGAAGGAATTGAAAAAGGGCCTAATTATTAATATTCCAGGAGTATTGGGAAAAGTGCCGATGGCTGGTGCGGCAGCCTATAGTGCCAGTAAATATGGCTTGGTTGGGATGATGCAGAGTATTCGCGAGGAAATTAAACGCACCGATATTCGCATCACGAATTTATTTTTGGGTGGAGTGGATTCTCCATTTTGGGATACCATCGACCTAAAAGTGCAGCGAGAAAAAATGGTTCAGTCCGAAGAGGCAGCCAAGGCGATATGGTTTTTATGCCAGCAGCCATCCAGTGGTGTTGTGAGTGAAATGGTGTTGCAGCCATTTAATCACCAGGCAATATAAATTATTGCTTTTTGTCTGAGATTGGATTGCTTACCTTTGGGTATACACTATTTTTTATGGCTACAGGTAATTGTATTTCCTTCGACAATACGGAATATGCATTTGAGTATAAAAAAAATTCGGATTTAAAAAATGCACATTTTCTTTTTTCAGTAATCGGAAAGCCCTGGTTGGTAAGCCTCGGACTAAAGTTAGTGCCGTATGCAATTAAATGGAATCTCCCCTTTGTAAAATCAATACTTCGAAAAACAATTTTTCAACAATTTGTGGGGGGCGAAAATTTGGAAGCAACAGCGGTGGTTGTTGAAAAAATGAATTCCTATCATGTTCAGGTAATATTGGATTATGGGGTAGAGGGAGGGGGAGATGGAGAAATGGGATTTGATCATTCCGCAGGTGAGTTCATCAAAGTGATTGATTTTGCAGCTACGCAAGCAAATATTCCATTTATGAGTATCAAAGTAACTGGATTATCAAGGTTTGGCTTGTTAGAAAAATTAGATATTTTAATGAACCATTCTGAAGGTTCGTTATTGAATAAATATAATAAGGCTGTTGACTTGTTGAATAGCGATGAGAAAGTGGAATGGCAAAAAGTGAAGGAACGGATGTTTACAATCTGTGAAAGGGCGAGTGAAAAAAAAGTGGGCGTACTCATAGATGCAGAAGAGACCTGGATTCAAGATCCTGTAGATGCATTAACCCTCTCAATGATGGGTTCATTTAACAGGGGCAAACGGGTAGTATACAATACCCTACAATTATACAGAACTGATCGCCTAAATTTTTTAAAAGACTGCTACGATGCTGCAGTGGAAAGTGGTTTTGTTTTAGGAGTTAAATTAGTTAGGGGCGCTTATATGGAAAACGAGCGAAAGCGAGCAGCTCAAATGAATTACCCTTCCCCCATTCAACTGAATAAAGAAAGTTGCGACCATGATTTCAATGCGGCTATTCAATTTTCAATTACGCATATCGATAAGATCTCTGTTATTGTGGCTTCTCACAATGAAGAAAGTAATTTGTACGCCACCCAGCTGTTGACTGAAAATGAATTGTCACCCAGTCATCCACATATCCATTTCTCCCAGCTTTATGGCATGAGTGATAATGTTACTTTTAATCTTGCCAAAGCGGGTTATTCAGTAAGTAAGTACCTTCCCTTCGGTCCTATTAAAGATGTGATACCTTATCTAATGCGGCGTGCTCAGGAGAATAGTGCTGTGAGCGGTTTAATGGGCAGGGAATTGAGTCTATTGAAAAAAGAGATCAATCGAAGGGGTTAGTAAGATTCCTTTGTATAAATATAATTTTTGCTAAATTTTTGAAATGAATTGAATTTTGTTAACTTTATTTTAAATTATATTTTATGACAAGCAATAACACAGTTGAATTTACCGAAGATGGAAAGCCAATTTTACCTTCCGGAATCAATACCCTAACCATATTGACTTTTATAGGCTCTGGGCTCTCGCTTATTTTTGTTTTACTTACCCCCTTCGTAAATAAATTTTTCTTAGGCTTTATGGATAAAGCCAGAACCTCTGGTGCAGAACTGACTGCAAAACAAATTGAAGATATAGAAAAAGGCAAGGCGGTAATGGAACTTACACAATCCAATATGATACCGATAATGGCCATTGGGTTGGTTAGTATTGCCTTATGCGTTGTGGGGGCAATTTGGATGAGAAAATTAAAAAAGGACGGACTTTGGATTTATATTGGAGGAGAGTTATTGCCAGTTATAGGAAATTTTATTTTATTAGGCACCGATCAATTTACCGGAGTTTTAAGTGTATTGATGGCGGTGGCATTGCCCCTGATTTTTATTATATTGTATACCAGGCAAATGAAATTTCTTATCAAGTAGTGGTAAGAAAGCCGGAAATTAAATTGAGGTTTTTATTAAGGCTTCAAGTTTAACTTTTAGCAAATGCTAAAAAAAGAATTTGATAAAAGGTGGATTAAAACTGAAACACTCTTGCTGTTCCTCCATTCAGGATTTTAATAAAGTACAGCTGCTTATTTTCAAAATAATCCGGCACCTTGTTTTCTTTCTTTAGAAAAACGGGTCGAAAATTGTAGTCGGTAAACACTTTGTAAGCCGTGTCATTTAGATGACTCAGTAGATCATTAGGGAAAGCAGTTAGTAATTTAATAAAGAAATGGGTGGATTCAAAGCCCTTAAAAACCATATCAGAAGGCTTTCCTTTAAATTTATTGGTATAGCCGGCTATCAATAATTTACTGTATTCATCCCACTTGGTATTATAGTAAGGGCTTGTAAAGTATACCGGAAAATCTTGGTAAAGATCTTTTCGCATAAAAATTTTAAATCCGTCCCAGTTGGGCATCCCAATTAAAGTGATGGGATAATCATTATGTAGATCGAAGCATGCTGAGGTAAGTTGGGTAGAAAAATTCTCATCTAGCGACGCCCCTATAATAATCGATTGGTGGGTACTGTCCAATTTTTTTTGCAAATATTCGGTTGTGAAATTACTCTCCAAATTGATTGTTTGAATATTTAATAAGGGTTTTCGATCGGCCTCATTCATCCCCTTAAAATAGGCTGCTATTTTATCTTCCTGTAAACCTTTCTTTCTGATCAATAAAATTTTTTCTTTCCCGTGATTTTTTAATAGGTTGGCGTAAATAGCCTCGCAATGAGCCTTTAGCGTAGAGTTGACAATTACTAAAAAAGGGTTTGCAGTAACACCGCCATCATTGGGGTAAGTGGCAGAAATAAAGGGTATGTTTTTAGCTAAAGCAAAGGAGGATAGCTGTTTAAATTCTACATCTTTTACTGACCCTATGATTAAATCAAGGGAGTCGATTTTCTTTAATTGAATCAGTTGGTCTACTGGGAAATTAAAAGATTTGGTGTCGAATATATAGGCATTGACCAGTTGCTTAGTTATTACCAGAGAGTCAAGCGCTATTTTGGCGCCATTTACAAAATCAACCCCTTGCTTGATAAAACGAGGGAGCTCTTGGTTATTGCGTAATTTACCATCTGCAGTAAAAACTGAATCTAGGTATAGGGGAGCAAAAATGCCAATCCGGTAAGTTTTTAGACTACCAGCCGCCGCTTTTTGTGCAAACAAGTTTAGCGACAACCCTATTGCCAGCATAAAAAAAAGCACCGATGGTAAAATCTTTTTCATAATAACTTGATTCTATTTTACAGTCTTCTAAATTATTCAGTTGACTGTTGCTTATTCCCACTCGATAGTGGCCGGTGGTTTACTGCTAATATCATACACCACCCTATTAATTCCACGTACATTATTAATGATCTCATTGGAGATGTCTGCTAAAAAATCATAAGGAAGATGTGCCCAGTCGGCCGTCATTCCATCTACAGACGTTACTGCTCTTAGTGCTACAGTAAATTCATAGGTCCTTTCATCGCCCATTACGCCTACACTTTTTACCGGTAGCAAAATCGTGCCAGCTTGCCAAATACTGGAATATAAGTTTGCTTTTTTTAAACCATTGGTATAAATAGCATCGGCCTCTTGCAGTAATTTTACCTTTTCTTCAGTCACTTCTCCCAAAATTCGAATGCCAAGTCCTGGACCTGGAAAAGGATGTCTGAAAAGCATGTCATGGGGTATTCCAAGCTCCAGTCCAACTTTTCTAACTTCATCTTTGAATAGTGAGCGGAGCGGTTCTACCAGCGATAATTTCATTGTTGCAGGTAGGCCGCCAACATTATGGTGCGATTTAATAGTAGCAGAAGGACCGTGAACGGAGGCAGATTCAATTACGTCTGGATAAATGGTGCCCTGGCCCAAAAAGTCAATATTTTCAATGCGGTGTGCTTCTTGGTCAAAAATTTCTATGAATCCGCTGCCAATGATTTTTCTTTTTTCTTCCGGATCCGTTTTTCCAGCGAGGCGAGTGTAAAAATGTTCTCTTGCATTGATGCCTTTTACGTTTAACCCAAGTTGGGCATACATTTCGAGCACTTGTTCAAATTCATCTTTGCGCAATACGCCATTGTCTACAAAAATGCCAAACAAATTGTCGCCACAAGCCTGGTGAATCAGCGTAGCTGCAACCGTACTGTCTACACCTCCACTCAATGCCATTATCACCCGCTTGTTGCCAATCTGTTTTTTTATTGCAGCTACTGTGTCGCTGATGAAATGCGCCGGGGTCCAGTCTTGCGAGCAGCTACAAATACTTAAAAGGAAATTTTTTATAATTGTTTTTCCTTCAGTAGAATGGTATACTTCAGGATGAAATTGGAGGCCATACAGCGGAAATAAATCCTCACTGGTACGCTTAAATGCTGCAACGGGAATACTTTCGGTAGTTCCCAATATTTCAAATCCATTGGGTAGCGCTTTGATGGTATCACTGTGACTCATCCATACCTGCGATGGGGAGCCAATATCTTTTAATAAAATATCCTCTTTCACCTTTTCCAGTTTGGCCCTTCCGTATTCTCTTTTTTCACTTTTATCTACCCTGCCTCCAAATAGCTTTGCAGTTAGCTGTGCACCATAGCAAATACCCAATACTGGAACCTTGGATGCGATATTTTCAATATCAACCAAGGGGGCATCGGGTTCATTTACTGAAAAGGGAGATCCGGAAAGGATAATGCCTTTTAATTCTGGGCCAAATACGATCTCTTTGTGAAAGGGGGTTATTTCGCAAAATACATTGGCTTCTCTTACCACCCGTGCTATTAATTGAGTGTATTGAGAACCAAAATCTAGGATGAGAATTTTTTCCGTCATAATGCTGCGAAGGTAAATAATACCAATCACAATTTGTTCCCATCACTAGAAGCTTGGCCATAAAAACATTCGATTTGCACCTTTCGATCCCTTAAAACTGCTCGATTATCGCATTGCCCGTCGAGATTTTGTAAAAACCTTTAGCAAATAACTAGCTAAGGAACTATTGATCAATGACAAATTCAGCTTTGAATCAGTCTATATTACAACGCCTTTCCACAGCTCGGTGTTCAAATAATGCCTTTGAGTGTCAAGCTGTCAGTTAAATGGGTTTGGTATTTTGTTTGCTAACTAGTCCAAAAAAAAGGATTATGCAAAAAGGAAATATTCGGGTACAAACGGAAAACATCTTTCCCATTATTAAAAAGTTTTTATACAACGAGCATGATATTTTTATAAGGGAACTGGTAAGTAATGCGGTGGATG
>JBIIVV010000091.1:0-11911 GCA_044339235.1 Ferruginibacter sp. | reverse complement strand
AATAGAATTAAAAGGAGACTCCTTACGAACCAAAAAAATTAACTAGATTTGAACAAGCTTCAACACCTCCCTTCGGGTGGTAAACTTTGCGCTGAAATGCTGGTAAACTTTGAGTGAAATATCCAACAATTGCATTAACAATCAAACCCCCGGTTTCGATACATAATCCTATAAAGATTATCCAAGCTAGTACATTGAAACTTTTGAAGGCAAAATCGGTTCTTTTTGACATATACATTTGATTTAAAATGATATGCAAAAGTACATATATTTATTGATAAACAATAATTATTTATCATGATAATATAAAAATGGTATTAAAAAAGGGTCATACTATCAAAATATAACCCATTTATCTTTATATCTGCTCCCATTTCTGAGCTTGAACTAAGAAATGATAAAAACCTCACGCAAAACCTCACGCAAACCTCACGCAGAAACAACAAAGGACCCACGTTTTAACGTAAGTCCTTGATTTACATGAAGCGAGACCGGGATTTGAACCCGGGACCTCAGGGTTATGAACCCTTGCAGTTGTTTGGTTGAAAATGGGGCGATTAAAAAAAAAGAAATTTTAATTTAATCTGGGCAACAGTATAAAATATCCTCCAAAAAAAATCCCGAAGGTAAGTTCGGGATTTTTTGGATTCAATCAAATGGTGATAATTATTTTGGATCGCTGTCTCTCAGTTTACTATTTTTTCTACTGTAGAAAAAATAAATAACAAAACCGATTGCCAACCAAACAAACAAGCGGAGCCAGTTGGTCCAGCCTAGCCCAAAGATCATTGCAGCGCAAACTAGCACGCCTGCTATAGGAACCAATGGCACCCAGGGTGTTCTGAATTGTCGGGGAAGATTGGGCTCTGTTTTCCTCAAAATCAATACGGCAATACAAACCAAAATAAATGCAAACAATGTTCCAATGCTAGTCATATCACCTACTACATCGCCGGGAATAAATGCGGCGAATAGGCCTACCAATACTAAAATAATCAGGTTGGCTTTGTAAGGGGTTTTGTATTTTGGATGAAGATCGCTAAAGACCTTGGGCAATAAACCGTCCCTACTCATGCTATAAAACACCCTGCTTTGACCTAGCAGCATTACCAGGATTACGGAAGAAAACCCTGCAAGTATGGCGATGGTAACAAGTTTGCTCAGCCATTGGTAGCCAGGCATGAACTTGTCAATAGCAGCTACTACAGACGCTTCCTTACCAGTCGTTCTAAAAAACTCAATAGGTGCAAGGCCTGTTAAAACATGAGCAAATAAAATATATAAAATGGTGCAAATGGCTAGCGAACCTAAAATACCTATTGGCATTGCTTTCTTAGGGTTTTTTGTCTCTTGAGCGGCGGTACTGACCGCATCAAAACCGATAAAGGCGAAAAACACAACACCTGCGGCAGCCAAGATGCCACGAATGCCTCCAAAACTATGATCAATCCCCTGGTGGTCGGTATAAATGGCTGGTGCCGGAATATAGGGTACATGGTTAGTGGGGTTGATAAAATCCCACCCTAAAATAATAATTAGGATTACAATAGCAACCTTGGTTATAACGATGATTCCATTTACGAATGCAGATTCTTGTGTGCCTTTTATTAAAAGTAGGCTAAGCAGCATTACTATACCCAATGCAGGAAGATTGATAAGGCCATGTTCGCCTGTAATTACCGACACTTCAAAAGGGGAGTGACACCATTGATAAGCGATCGCCTTCCAATGCAGTACATTTACCAATAAATTATTGAGGTATTCGCTCCAAGCAATACCCACCGTTGCAGCTCCTACCGCATATTCCAGTACTAGGTCCCATCCAATAACCCAGGCGAGTAATTCACCCATGGTAGCATATGTATAGGTATAGGCGCTTCCAGAAATGGGTATAGAGGAAGAAAGTTCAGCATAACACAATCCTGCCAATGCACAGCCAATAGCAGCCACAATAAAACCAATCGTTACCGAAGGTCCTGCATTTTGAGCTGCCGCTGAGGCAGTTCTAACAAAAAGTCCGGCCCCAATAATTGCGCCTATTCCCAACGCTACCAAAGCTCCTGCACTTAGCGTGCGCTTTAATCCATCTCCCGAATCGCCACCAGCTTCGTCCAGTAAAACTTGGATTGGTTTTTTTGTAAATAAACTCATGTTAAAATATTGGTTTAGTAATTAATATAGTGGAAAAATAAGCAATAAATTCTTAAATGAGCCATCCTGCCTGTTTTTTTGTGGCTTCGGTCGTTTAACAAGTATTAAATATTATATTGCGAAACTATTATTTCAAATATGAGCATTCAAACAAATCCAAAAAGCCGGCTGACCTTCTACATTGGCATCGCTCTACTTGCTGGTATCATAGGTGGATTTATTTTAAATAAAAATTACGTCGGAAAGGAGAATGAGCAAATAGCCTTTGCAGAGTTACATTTATTTCAATTCCAGGAGGCTATGAAGCCCTATGAAAAGATGAAAGATAGTGCTGGATACAATCGCTTACTGGCTGTTCAAAAAAACATACTCATTCAAAAAAAGATGGCTGCCGCTCAATTGTTGTCAAGTGCAGACAAGCCCCATACCTTATCTCAAATTAAGTTGCTCACAGATTCGCTCAATGCAGTCAATGCAAAATTAACTTTGTTCACGGATACATCGAACGCCATCTATCAGGAGTTAAAAAAGCAAAAAGAATTAACGGCAGGTAAAAAAAATGAGTTCCTAAAGCAGCGGGATAAAAAATTAGATTGGTTTACCCTATTGGCAGATATTTTTTTAAGGCTCATTAAAATGATTGTAGCCCCACTGGTATTTACCACATTGGTGGTGGGCGTAGCCAAATTGGGAGATATCAGTGCTGTAGGTCGTATTGGGGGTAAAACATTACTTTGGTTTATCAGCGCCTCCCTCATGAGCTTGTTATTAGGAATGATATTGGTGAATTTTTTCAAGCCAGGTGTTTCCATGCATTTAACACTCCCTGAAATCAATGCCAGCAGCGGCATTGACAAGGCAGCGCTTACCATTAAGGATTTTTTCTACCATGTATTTCCGGCTAGTTTTATAGATGCGATGGCAAAAAATGAAATCCTGCAAATTGTAGTGTTTGCGCTATTTTTTGGAGTGGCCGCTGCAGCAATTGGCGATATGGCAAAGCCAGTGGTACATGCTATAGATGTGCTGGCTCAAATCATTTTAAAAGTTACCGGCTATGTAATGAATTTTGCACCGCTCGCAGTTTTTGGAGCGATGGCGGCCATCATCGCAAAACAGGGTATCGGCATTTTAAAAACCTATTCCATTTTTATTGGAGAGTTTTATTTTGGTTTGATCTTGTTATGGTTATTTCTGATTTTTGCCGGTTATTTATTTGTGGGAAAGCGGGTACTCAATTTAATCAAAAGAATGAAGGAGCCAATTTTATTGGCCTTTAGCACCTCCAGTAGTGAAGCTGCTTTTCCAAAAACAATGCAAGAGCTGGAGAAATTTGGGTGTAAGAATAAAATAGTGAGTTTTGTTTTGCCCCTGGGTTATTCTTTCAATTTGGATGGGAGCATGATGTATATGACATTTGCTTCATTATTCATTGCTCAAAGTTATGGGATGGATATTCCGCTGGCAACCCAATTGACTATGTTGCTGGTATTGATGCTTACCAGTAAGGGAATTGCAGGTGTGCCCAGGGCATCCTTAGTAGTAATTGCAGGCACACTGGCTACTTTTAATATTCCCGAAGCAGGTATCGCTTTGCTTTTAGGAATTGACCCATTGCTGGATATGGGAAGAAGTGCTACCAATGTAGTAGGCAATAGTATTGCAACTGCAGTAGTGAGTAAATGGGAGGGGGAATTGACAATGGGTGAAAAAGAAGTAGTCGTTTAAACAAACAGCAATCTTTATAATAAGCTGGCATTAGTTTATATTTAAATTGCTATAAAAAAATAATTCTCAATAAATATTTACATAACGCATGTTAGATTTTATTTTATTATTTCACTGGACACAATTGTTGCAACCACAATGGTATATTGATAACGGGGGTTTATGGTTTATTGTATTTGCAGTTTTTGCAGAGACAGGACTATTCGCAGGTTTTTTTTTACCAGGAGATTCATTGCTGTTCGTTACGGGTATCTTTAGCGATAGCCTTGTTAAAACAGCCTTTGGAATTGAATTGCAAAGTTCATTTTTTAATTTGATGGTGTTGGGGATCGTTATTTCCTTGGCCGGGGTCATAGGCAATTTTGCAGGATATTGGTTTGGTCAAAAAAGTGGGCCATATTTATTTGAAAAAAAGGATAGTTTTTTGTTTAAGAAAAAATATTTATTTCAGGCCAAAGATTTTTACGACAAGCATGGGGGAAGTGCCATTGTAATGGCTAGGTTTTTACCTATCCTCCGAACTTTTGCACCCATTGTTGCCGGAATAGTGGCGATGGATAAAAAGAAATTTACATTTTATAATATCGTTGGTTCCTTCTCCTGGGTTTTTTCGATGTTGTTTGCCGGCCATTACCTTCAAATTTTATTTTTGAATTGGTTTAGCTTCGATCTAAAAAAACACTTGGAAGTAATTGTTGTAGGAATCGTATTGATAACTACTGCCCCCATAGTATTAAAATTATTTTTAGGAAAAAATAAAAAGTAGCCATACCCTATTTTCGAAAAAACTGATTAGATGAATAAAGCTTCCAATTCGATTTTTAATATAACGGTTCTAGTAGCTGCCTTAGGTTATTTTGTAGATATATATGACCTGCTTTTATTCCAAATTGTAAGAGTAGATAGTTTAAAAGATATGGGCCTTTCAATAGCGCAGGTAAAATCCGAAGGAGAGTTTATTATAAGCGTTCAGATGATCGGGTTGTTATTGGGTGGAATTATTTGGGGTGTAATGGGTGATAAAAAAGGTAGACTGAGTGTTTTGTTTGGCTCCATTGTATTGTACTCTATTGCAAATATTATCAATGGATTTGTACAAACCCCTAATCAATATGCACTCACCAGATTCTTTGCGGGCATTGGATTGGCTGGAGAGTTGGGGGCGGGCATTACGCTGGTATCTGAATTGGTGAGCAAGGAAAAAAGAGGTGTAAGTACCTCTTTGGTGGCCGGCATTGGTTTGACTGGAGCGGTAGTAGCGTATTTTATTTCTCAAAATTTCAATTGGCGCATCTGCTATTTTATTGGCGGTGGTTTGGGCTTTTGTCTTTTATTATTGAGGATATCTGTATTCGAGAGCGGGATGTTTACTAAGTTGAAAGAACTAGATGTACAGCGAGGTAATTTTTTCATGTTCTTTACTGACAAAATTCGTTTCAAAAAATATTTATTGGCAATTTTAATTGGCCTACCCACTTGGTATGTGATTGGCATTTTGGTGGCTTTTTCAAATGATTTTGGAAAAGCATTTGGCTTTTCAGAAGAGGTGCTGCCAAAAAAATCAACGATGTTTGCCTATGCGGCCATTGCTATTGCGGATATTATGGTTGGTTTAATCAGCCATTGGTTGAAGAGCCGAAAAAAAGTTTTGTTTATTTTTTATGTGCTTACCATCATTTCAATTGCCTTTTATTTTACCCAACAAAATGGAACTGCGGCGGGTATGTATTTGATCTGTGCAGCAATGGGCTTTAGTGTTGGCTTCTGGGCTATTTTTGTAACAATGGCTGCAGAACAGTTCGGTACTAATTTAAGATCAACGGCAACTACCACTGTACCTAATATGGTGAGAGGCGCTTTACCTTTGATGTTTCTTTTGTTTAAATCTTTACAATCTGTAACAGGCAATTATATCACCGCAGGATGGCTAACAGGCCTAATAGTGATGGCCATCAGTTTTACTGCTGCATGGTTTACAGAAGAAACTTTTGGAAAGGATCTGAATTATGTTGAAAACTAATTTAGTCAACTGCTAAGTGTCAAAGGCTTCTTCTTTTTTAATTAAACATTTACAATAAGTACCGGTATTTTTAATTCATGTCGCACTGTGTTTACAGTTTCTCCATAAATAAAATCCTTGAATCCGGTATGGCCATGCGCCCCTGCAACTAGCATATCGGCATTCAATTCTTTTACGATCCGAACGATTTCCTTTGCACGGTTTCTAAAGCCTAAATGCCCCTCTACTAAATAGCCCCGCTGTTGTAACTGGCTTACATACCAATCCATTCGTTCCTTATCTTTTCTAGTTTCATAGTCATCGCTGTCGGTACCCAATAGTTTAGCTGATGCGCTTTCTACTACATGCACCAATACGTACCGTGTATTTTCTTTTCCCTGACCAATAGCAAATGACAATAGCTTCTGGTCCTTTTCGGAAAAATCCAGTGCGATGGCGATGACTTTAAATTCTGGAATGCTCAATTGATTGATGACCTCCAAGTCGGGATGCATTTGAATGGAAGCAGATTTTTGAACAGTTTTAAAAAGCGGAAATACAAGAATATAGAGCAGTAAGGCGAGCGAAAGTGAGCCCAGCAATATGAATCCAATTTTAGAAAAAAAAATGGCATCAGACCATGTGCTGGCTAATTCGTTTGTTAGCATGGATAAATTTAAAAAAACCAAAATACCTGCAATTGCCCAGGCAGTTATTTTTGTAATAGGAGAGATGACAAAATCTCCCATCGTTTTTTTATCGCTTACAAAATGAATCAGTGGAATAATGGCAAAACCTAATTGTAAACTTAATATCACTTGACTTAATACCAATAAGGAATTTACTTTTTCCTCCCCATAGATTACAATGACTATGAGTGCAGGTATGATAGCTAGCAATCGGGTAAGTAAACGTCTTACCCATGGGTTGATTCTTAAACTTAAATACCCCTCCATAATTATTTGTCCCGCCAGCGTACCCGTGATGGTACTACTTTGTCCCGCCGCTATGAGTGCAATGGCAAAAAGTTTGGGTGCTAGGGTGCCTAGAAAACTAGGCAATAGTCGATGTGCTTCCTTTATTTCAGCAACCTGAGAATTACCCGTTTTGAAGAAAACGGTAGCAGCTAAAATGAGGATGGCTGCATTTACCAAAAATGCCAGATTGAGCGCGATAGTGGTATCAATGCGGTTAAATTTTAGTGCCTGTTTGATACCAGCATTGGATCGGTCAATTTTACGGGTTTGAACTAGGGCAGAGTGTAAGTATAAATTATGCGGCATTACAGTAGCTCCAATAATTCCTATTCCAATGTAAAGCGCTTCATCCGATAATGCAGAGGGAATAAAGCCATGGGCGATTTCACCGATCACCGGCCCTGCAAAAATAATTTCCACTAAAAAGGAAATGGCTATTACTGCAACTAAGCTAATGATAAAAGCTTCCATCTTGCGCATGCCCATTTTTTGTAAGTACAATAAAAGAAAGGTGTCCAATATGGTAATGGATACTCCCCAGATCAAAGGCAAACCAGTTAATAATTGTATACCAATCGACATGCCTAACACTTCTGCTAGGTCACAAGCTGCTATGGCTACTTCTGCAAGTAAGTACAATGCGAGGTTGACAAATCTAGGGTAGGCTTCTCGGTTTGCTTGTGCAAGATCACGCCCACGTACAATGCCTAGCCTTGCAGAAAGTCCTTGAAGCAATAGTGCCATCAAGTTACTCATTAGAAGGACCCAAATTAAACTATACCCAAACTTGCTGCCTCCGGCAAGATCCGTAGCCCAGTTGCCCGGATCCATGTAGCCCACACTGATTAGGTAGGCAGGTCCAAGAAAAGAAAGCATTTTGCGCCATCCCCTTTTTTTTTGGGTTGTATCGATGCTTTGGTGGACTTCACTGAGTGAGGTTCCCGAGTGGGATTGTTTATTCATGATATACAAAAATGTTTTTTGCTACCGGTTTACTAATGATACAGGCTGCATACTTACCAACTTTGATTTCTATCGATTCGTCAAAACTGAACCGCTGGTTTATTTTCAATTCAGTTCCTATATTGATGTGATAATGATTGAGCAATTCCAGCATTGCAGGCGACTGGTTAGCTACTGAGCTTACGATAAGCTTTTTCTTTTCCATCACATCTGCGATACTGAGTTGGCGAATGACGGGTATTTTGCCATTCCCATCTGGGATTGGGTCGCCATGGGGGTCTGTTTGGGGGTGGTTGAGAAAGCTATCCAGCTTTTGAATCAGGTCTTGGTTACTGACGTGTTCAAGATCTTCGGCAATGGCATGTACTTTATCCCATTCAAATCCCAGCTTGGTAACTAAAAAATATTCCCAAAGTCGGTGGCGCCTGACAATGTTGATGGCCGCCTTATTGCCCTTGGCAGATAAGCGAAACCCTTTGTATTTCTTGTAATCGAGCAAATTCTTGATTTGCAGTTTCTTGAGCATATCGGTTACAGAAGCAGGTTTGGTCTGTAATTTGTTGGCCAGCGAATTGGTATTGACCAGTTCAGATTGCTGCTGAAGGTGGTAGATATTTTTGATATAATTTTCTTCGGAAACTGAAAACTTCATCTTGACTAAATTAAATTTTAGACAAATCTAAAAAATATAATCAATTTTTCAAAATGTAGTCTAGTTGTAAATGATCTCAATTCCCCCAATTGTATGGTTCTTTGCCTATTGGGGTCTAAAAAACGTTGGCAAGGTTTAAAAACCCAACTTAATCTAATTATTGCTGTTTACTTAGTAATTGAGGTGGCGATTTTGAACGATACTTAGGGTTAGAGAAAAAAAGTATTGTTGTAGGGCATTTGAATAAATGACTATTTTAATTACTTTTATCAGTAGGGCAATTTTAATTTCTTTGGCAAAAAGGCATTTCCAACTAAAATTGATCGGGCGTGGTCGTTTTATCAAAATCATTGAATTGAATAATTGGACCAAGATGGATTACCCGTACGATATATGGTTACTCATCTTTTTTTCCTGAAAATTCGCATTATCTTGCAGTCTATTTCAAATTAATCTGGTGTATGAGTTTTAACAATTTCAAAGTTCCATATGCTGTAAACGAAAATTACAGTAAACGAATAGCTTACTTCTCGATGGAATTTGCAATCCATCAACCTTTAAAAATATATAGTGGCGGACTAGGGTTTCTATCCGGTTCGCATATGCGAAGTGCCTACGAATTAAAGCAGAACATGGTTGGGATCGGCATTTTATGGAAATTCGGTTACTATGATCAGGCCCGAAACGCAGACCAGACACTTCAGGTGCAGTGGAACGAAAAGATTTACAATTTCTTGGAGGATACGGGTATTAAATTCCAGATTAATATTCATGACAATCCAATTTGGGTAAAAGCGTGGTACCTAAATCCAGAGACTTTCAACAGTGCGCCCATGTTTTTATTAAGTACCGATTTGCCTGAAAACGATTACGTAACACAGACCATTACCCATCGGTTGTATGACGGAAATGAGGCTACCAAAGTTGCCCAGTTTATTTTATTGGGAGTAGGGGGTGCCAAATTAATGGATGAAATTAATTTTAACCCCGATTTATACCATTTAAATGAAGCGCATGGAATTAGTGCAGCTTTTTATCTGCACCGAAAATTTGGCAGTGTTGAAGAAGTTAAAAAACGCCTAGTATTTACTACACACACGCCCGAAGAAGCAGGAAATGAAAAACATGATATTTTTTTATGTCAAAAAATGAATTATTTCTGCGGTATGCACATCGATGATGTTCGAAAAATTACCGGTATGGAGGATAATTTATTTAACCATTCCTTAGCGGCTTTGCGCTTTGCCAAACTGGCCAATGGAGTTTCTAAACTGCATGCCGAGGTGAGTAGGAAAATGTGGAATAAGTATTCGGGTATCTGTGAAATAAAAGCAATTACCAATGCCCAAAACTGGCGGTACTGGGCAGATAAACAGCTGTATAAGGCAAAAGTGGAAGGCAATGATGTTTGGTTCGATGATCGAAAAAGATTTTTAAAGAAAAGAGCGTTGGACTTGGTTGCAGACCAAACTGGCAAGTTACTTGATCCAGATGTGTTGACCATTGTATGGGCCCGTCGGTTTGCAGGATACAAGCGGGGTGAATTACTAACCCGCGACCATAAACGCTTTGAGGCTTTATTAAATAACACTAAACACCCGGTACAGATTATATGGGCAGGAAAGCCTTACCCGCTCGATTACCCCGCTATCAATGACTTTAATCACCTGGTGCATATTAGTAAGCGATATCGGAATGTAGCCGTTTGTATAGGATATGAGCTTTCGTTGAGTAAGCGCCTAAAGCAAGCTTCAGATATCTGGCTCAATAATCCAAGGGTGCCAAGAGAAGCAAGTGGAACGAGTGGCATGACAGCGGCTATGAATGGAGCTGTAAACCTTAGTACCAATGATGGATGGATATGTGAATTTATCAATAACGGCAACAATGGTTTTGTAGTGCCATCAATCGATTATGAAAACACCCCTGTTCACGAACAAGACGAATATGATCTCAACCAGTTGTATGAAATCCTTGAAAACCAAATCCTGCCATTATATTATGACAATAAGGATACCTGGAGGGATATTGTGAAAAATGGAATGAATGATGTGCAGGTTCAGTTTGAAAGTAACCGAATGGCAGACGAGTACTACCAGATTTTATATAAGTAGGGTATTTCGTATTACGGAAAGAATGATTTATTCCCCCTAAATCCTGTTTCAAAAAAATAAGAAAGGCACTGTTTTTAACAGTGCCTTTCTTATTGAAGCGATTGGCTGTCTTAAATCTTTTTAACTGAAGTGGTAGTGGTTATTTTTGAAGTCATTGGAATACTTTGGCCCATCAGTTCCGCAGATCCAGTTCCATTCATTACAGTAGTTCGCTGTTGCAATAGTCCCGTATTCATGTCTACGATTCCTTCACCTGATAAGTTAGCTACCATTTTCACATTGATCTCCATTCCTTGTTGTTCCATTTTTTTGCTAATCATCTGTTTGCCGGTTAATAGGATGATTGCATTATTGCCATTGATCGATTTCAACGTGTAATAACTATAAGTTTTAATATCTCCATTTATGCTAGAGTCCGACCAACTATCGCCTATTTTTTTTCCAGTAGGGATAATTTCAAATGCAATAGCTGCTCCGTTAGTTTCATCTGCATTTCCACCAGTCAAATTATTGATCATATCCATCAATTGGCCACCCGATGGCGATGCGACTGATTTTTTTACCACATTGATCACTTGAGCCATTTCATTGAGTTCTACTTCCTTGGTTACATTCAATTGACCTTTCATTAATTTCCCCGTTTCAGTCTCCATATCCTCTTTTTTGTCAGAGTCAAATTTCATTGCTTGCCCCATAGCAGTTCCATTGGTAGATAATTTGGTGAGCGTGGAAGCAATCAGATAGGAATGAGGCTTTTTATCTTTCACCTCTAGTAGGTGAATCATATTGGCATCGATGGTGATTTCAATCACCTGGCCCATCATTTCTTGACTGATCACGGATTGGGTTTCGTTGTTAATCTGTATCTTTTGACCCTTTGCTAGTAGTAATTTGCCCGTGGAATTTTGGGCATTGCCGCAAATAGAGATTAGAAAAATGAAAGAGAAAAATAGAATAAAGTGGCGTTTGGATTTCATAAATAAGTTTAATAAGTTGGGCAAATGTAAAATAATCTGGCTGAAAAGGCGCCGATAAGTAGCTGACTTTAACAAATTAAGCGCAAAAAAAGGGCTGCTAAATAGTTAGCAGCCCAATACCTTGTATTAAAAAAGATCAATAGTTAATTAGATCAGTTTAACGTTAACGGCATTCATACCTTTTTTTCCTTCTTGCAGGTCAAATTCTACACGGTCTCCTTCCTTAATGTCATTGATTAATCCGCTAACATGTACGAAAGTTTCTTTGTTTGAATCATCATGCTTGATAAATCCGAATCCTTTTTCAGAATTGAAAAACTTAACGGTGCCTAGTGTTTTGTCCATTTTAA
>JBIIVV010000315.1:0-3439 GCA_044339235.1 Ferruginibacter sp. | reverse complement strand
ATAGCATGTTTTTATTGTACCAGTTAGCCATTGAAAAACTTAATTTTGGACAGCGGACAATATTTATTCAACCGGAAATGATGGATAAGGCAGCCTTTGTGGGCCAACATCAAATATTTAAATACTATCAGCAGCATAAATGATTTTTTGTGAACAATAACAAGTTTTCCCTGCCAAAATTTTCAACCCTTCCTGTCATTGGAATCATCAGGGGACTCCAATTGGACGACATCAAAGAGATCCTTCCGATTTATATCAAAGCCGGATTTACCACCATTGAATTTACGATGAATACGCCCAATGCGTCGGAAATCATCCAATATGCTGTAGAAAAATATGGAGCGCTTTTAAATGTAGGTGCAGGAACTGTTTGTGATGAAAAAGCACTGGAAATGGCTTTAGAAGCCGGCGCCCAATTTATTGTGATGCCCATTGTAAATGAAACAGTTATCAAGTCATGCGTACAACAAAAAATCCCTGTCTTTCCCGGAGCTTATACGGCCACTGAAATATTCAACGCATGGTCTCTTGGGGCAGAGATGGTGAAGGTTTTTCCGGCAACTTCCCTTGGCCCCGACTACTTCAAAGATATTAGGGGGCCCTTGAATCAGATAAAACTGGTGCCTGTTGGTGGAATTAACAGTGACAACTGCGTCGATTTTATGCGTGCGGGCGCCTCCGGAATAGGAGTTGGCAGCCAATTGTTTAACACCAAAATGATACTTGAAAAGGATTGGGAAGGATTGCTGATTCATTTTGAATTATTTGCCAATAAGATGAGGCCATTTGCTGAGCAAAAAAGCATTTCATAAAAGACCACTTGGTTGTTCCGATTTCAAAAAATGAAATCAATACCCTACCTTTGTTAAAATTCAATACTCCTAAATTTAATGCTCCTGTTTTCAATGCCAATATAATGCAATGGAATAATTAATTGGAGTGGTTTTTTTAAAAAAGCTAAAATGAAACCTGTTTTAATGCGGCATGTAGAAGCTGTTTCAGAGTCTTTCAAGGCATGGAAGAATACGAGCCCCTATGTTCATAACCCGTTTCACTATCATCCCGAAATTGAAATCACCTGTATCGTCAAAGGAAAAGGTTCATTTATACTGGGTGACCAGGTTATCCCATACAATGATGGAGAACTTATTCTGATTGGCCCAAACATTCCACATGAATTCAGAAGCGAAGTCATAGAAATACCCGACTACTCCACCCAAAGCATTTCCGTTCATTTTGTGAAAAATTTTCTGGGTATGGGGCTTTTCGAAATCCCCGAAGCCGTTTTTATCAAACAACTACTGGAACAGTCGGAAAGATGCATTCGGGTAACCGATAACAGTGTAAAAGAAATCATTCAGCAAGGCCTTCTTAACCTGGCCGAATCTAAAGGCATTGAAAGGGTTAACTGGCTTTTACAAATATTAAATACCATTTCCACTACTGCACAAATAGAAATCCTTTCTGATGATGGATTAATGGATACAACAGGAGAAGGGCAAAATAGCAGAATCAACCGGGTATTCAGGTATGTGATTGATAATTTCAAAAACCAGATTTCCATTACTGAAGCGGCAAAGCTGGTGAATTTTACCAACACCTCCTTTTGCAGATTCTTTAAACAAAGGACCCACAAGTCATTTGTACAATATGTAAATGAAATCCGTATAGCTTATGCCTGCAAGCTCCTTGTTGAAGGCAATTACAGTATCAACCGAATTGCTTCTGAAAGCGGTTTTGATAATATATCTAACTTCAATACCCAATTCAAGAAAATTAAATTGATAACACCCAGTCAGTTTATAGAGACAGTAAAGAAATAAGTTTGTAAGTAGGCCCTTGCCCCCTTACGAAGAACGTCCAAAAATTAATGGCAGTTCAATCAGATTTTCTTTCAACCCATTTGTAAGGATATAGTAGTCTTTGTTGATGGAGCCAACAAATACTGAAATTACAGATGGAGGAAGCGGGAGCTATTAGTAAACCAATGGAGTTTTTGGCAAAATCCGGTTTGGATTTTTTAAAAATTGAATGCTCCTAAAAAAAAATCTTCCGTAACTTGGAAAAAATTGCTGTAGACCATGCGCCTTCGACTTGCTATCCATTATAAGACCATTTTGGTTATTAGCACCATGCTATTATTTACCTATGTATTCATGGGCTGCAATCAACCATTTTCTCCCCCACTTGCCGACAAAGTAGATTTCAATTACGATATTCGTCCCATACTGGTCCAAAAATGTTATCTCTGCCATGGCCCCGATCCTAGTAGTCGAAAAGGCAACCTGCGATTGGATACCTATGAAGGAGCCACGACCCTCACAAAAGAAGGAAACAAAGCGATTGATCCGATTCACTCCGAAAAAAGCATGCTGCTTTTTCGCATCAATCACAAGGATCCTGATATTATGATGCCTACGCCAGATTCGAAATTGAAACTGACAGAACGTGAAATTGCTTTGATAAAAAAATGGATTACTCAAGGTGCTGAGTGGAAACCCTATTGGGCATTTATACCCCCAAAAGAAACAGATGCACTCAAAGATTATTCCGGCAATACAGTCGATTATTTCATTAACAAAAAATTGGAAGAAAATAATCTGAGCGTTTCAGCAACGGCCGATAAAAACACGCTCATTCGAAGAGTTTCTTATGTGTTAACTGGGCTTCCTCCAACGCCAGCAGCTATACAAAATTTCTTGGGGGATAAAAGTCAAAGCGCTTATCCCAAACTGGTAGAACAGTACTTGCAGTCGCCCGAGTTTGGGGAACGCTGGGCGAGACACTGGATGGACCTAGTAAGATATGCTGAAACAAAAGGGCATGAATTTGATTACACCATTGCTGGCGCCTGGAGATATCGAGATTACCTGATACGCGCTTTTAATACCGATGTCCCCTACGACCAATTGGTACGCGAACAATTGGCTGGCGACTTATTGGAAAAGCCAAGGATCAATGTAGCTGAAAAAATAAATGAATCACAACTGGGAACTGTTTTTTATGCAATGGCTGAAGGCACCCACAGTCCGGTAGATATCCGAAAAGATGCATCCGACCGAATTGATAATATGATCGATGTTACCGGCAAGGCTTTCCAGGCATTAACCATTGCATGTGCCCGCTGCCACGATCATAAATTTGACCCCATCAGCACAAAAGACTACTATTCCTTTTATGGACTGATGGAAGGAACCAGGTTTTCTCCGATCCCTGCTAATCTTTTAGAAACATCTAAAAAAACACAGCAATTGCAATTGATTGAAGACTCCATCCGCATTCAATTAATTAGTTCCTGGTTGAAAAAACAACCCCCCGCCAACGCTCCAAAAGCTATTGCTGCTGCTTATCATTTACAAGGCCGACCCAAAGAAGATTCCGTTCTAGGAAATTTCTTGGAATCAGATTTGGATGGTTGGAAATCGGATGGCTTGGCTTT
>JBIIVV010000090.1:0-11993 GCA_044339235.1 Ferruginibacter sp. | reverse complement strand
GTTGAATACGCAACGAAAATTCTAGTGGAAGCTGCTTACAGCTTCCACTCTTAATTAATTACATCAATGGACCAACCAATTTCACTGGAACAGGGGGATATCAATGCAAGCGAATTGCGCAAGGAATATTCCGAACAGTTAGACGAAACAACAAAACATTGGATAGCGGAGGATGCAAAATATTTTTTGCATCAAGCACTTAGTACCCCCGTGATGAATGTATTGGGTAAAACGGAAGGCCCCTATATTTATGATTTAAACGGAAAGCAATACCTCGATCTTCACGGCAATGGGGTGCATAGTGCAGGGTTCAGCAATCCAGCAGTGATTAAGGCGGTGATTGAACAACTGCAGCAATCTCTTGCGTTTACTCCTCGACGTTATACCAACATTCCTGCTGTACAACTTGCTAAAAAATTAGTAGAAGTAACACCCGAAGGGCTAGATCGGGTACTCTTTTGTCCTGGTGGTTCCGAGGCCATTGAAATGGCCATCATGCTAGCCAAACATATAACTGGTAAATGGAAAACACTTTCTTACTGGGACGCTTATCATGGCACAGGTTTTCAGGCGGCAAGTGTTGGGGGAGAGGAACATTTCACAACCGGACATGGTCCGATGGTGCCAGGTGCTTTTCATGTAGAGTTTCCCAACTATTATCGAAATCCTTGGGGATGGAAAGATGAAGCCGCGATTGACGAAGCATACTTGCGGCAGTTAAAAATTATTTTGCAGCGTAATCCAGATATGGCCGCGATTATCGGCGAACCAATTTCGGCAACACCGGTAGTGCCTTCCAAAAATTATTGGATAAGCGTGCAAGAATTGTGCAAACAATACGGCATGTTATTGATTTTTGATGAGATCATTGAGGGTTTTGGAAGAACAGGGAAATTATTTGCCTGCGAGCATTTTGTAACGCCAGATATATTAGTGCTGGGTAAATCCCTTGGCGGAGGATTGATGCCATTTGCAGGTATTGTTACTAAGGAAAAATACAATGTGTTGCAACATCGGTCAATTGGCCATTTTACGCACGAAAAAAATCCGCTGTGTTCGGCTGCAGGGAATGCTACCATTGATTATATCCAAGAACATGGATTGGTAGAAAATGCAGCCAATGTAGGCAGCTATTTGATGGACCAATTGCTTGCCTTACAAGAAACCTATCCGTTGATTGGAAATGTAGCAGGAAAGGGATTGCACATGGGAATAGACTTGGTAAAGGATCCCATTACCAAAGAAAGAGCTTGTAGAGAAGCGGAAGCAATCATGTATCATTGTATGAAGGAGGGTATTGCATTTAAACTGATTGAAGGCAATGTTATCACTATAAGGCCAGCTTTGACGATCACAAAAGATCATTGTGATTCAATCATTATTGCATTGAAGAATGCCTTTGAAAGCTTGCCCAAATTGTAAGTAGGCGATAGCCTAATAATGTATTAATTGTAGACATGAATAAAATTAAACCGGGTTTGGATATAATAATGGATGTGCTGAAAGAATCCCTAGCAGCTTATCCAACTTCTAACTTTGTAGAAAGTCTTTTATTTCAGTACCAAGAAAGGGGAAGCCTTAGCAAAAAGCAACTCGAGGGGTTATACCAAAAGGCGACCAATGTTCCATCTCTGTCGCCCGGAAAATTAGCTACACTAGAAGCAATTATTTTAAAGAAGCCCAATCGATATAAATCACCGATGCCTGTAGCAGCAAGTCAAATGGTAAAAGACGATCTGCTAGAAAAAAGAGTCAATGATATTTTATCAAAATACCCGCAACACAAAATGGTGTGCTTCATTAAAGCAAAGCTTGACAATAATGAAGCTATTTCAACGTTAGAAAAATCTGAAATTGAGCGTTTCCATAAATTACTGATTAAATAGCATCCGAATGAGCCCGCGGTGGAGGCAGAATGGTTAAAAGAAAAAAATACATCCAATTGAAAAAATTAAAAGAAGCCATCTGGAAAATTTCCAGACAGCTTCTGATAAAAATGGAACAAGCTTGATGGTAATTAACTAACTGAATAAGCCACCTTTCTTAAGCGATTGGATTCCTTCACCAATCATAAATCCATTTTGATAAATCTGTATCGTATAATTTCCCTCTTGAAAATTAGTGTCCGGCTTAAATGCAAATTCTACATTTTTCTTTTTGGCAGTTTCTACTTCAACAGGTACTTTGGCAGTAAAAGATTTATACCCCTCCATTCTGGTGTTAAAAGTGCCGGGCCCCTGACCGTCAGCAGCCAAAGCTTTGCCATCGGGGTCAATTACTAAAACATACACATCTGTTGTGCCAGCTGAAGCGATTCGGTTGTCCACATCAAAACTAATCACTAGTTTGTCTATCCTTTTTGCCACCGTAGATATTTTTTCTTTCCCATTTTTTTTGATGTTTACAGGAGTAATCTGAATATTCGAAGCATTTAAGGTGGCTGCTATATCTACTTTCTTTTCGAGCTCCTGTTTTACATTCGTGGTGCTAGAAAGCTCTGTGGTTAACCTTTCTTTTTCCATCGTTAATAAGGCCTTTTCGTTGGATAGGTTATCATTTTCTTTTGCTAACCGTACCACTTCTGCTTGCAAACTTTCTATCTTTCCATTTAGCGAAGCAATTAATAATTTTGCTTTGGAAAGTTCACTGGCACTTGCAGTTCTTTTATTCAGTATACTTCTGATGGCTAATTTTACTTTAGCAATTTCACCATTTCTCTCAGAGAGCTTAGTACCCAAACTAGCATTGACAGTAGACATCGAGTCGAGTCTGGCAAGCGAAGCGTCGAAGCTTTTTTGAATATCACTTTTCTCTTCATTTACTTTTGTTATCTGGGTAGCCTGTTGATGGATAACCTTAGTAGATTTATTTTTATCTACCAGTAAATAGCCTCCCAACAGTATAATGCCGACTGCTAAAACTCCTATAACTATGTTTTTATAGTTTATTGTAGTTGATTTTTTTTGCATACCCTTTGGCGAAAAATTATCTGTATTATTCATGATCGTATTTTTTAATTTTTGAATGATTGTAAAATTCCTTGGCGCCGCAAATAATATTCCCAAAACCGTGCCATTGTTTATTTTTCACTTTTGCCAATTTTATATCAGCGAAACCTTTCTGTAATTGAATTGGGATATCCTTAACTTTAATAATAGCTAAAATGAACTGGTTTATTTTACGAAAAAAATATATTGGAGTGTATTTTAAAACAACTCAATGATACACATTCGCTTGTGAAAATTTAACTGGAGGAGTTTTACTACCAGGGACACTATTGATTAGTAGCGGCGAAAACGTTTTCCTTTTTTGTAGTATCGGATGGGGTAAATATCCGGGGATTGAAAAAGTTTGTTGAACCATTTTTTTACCAATTCAAATAGTGGGCCAGCATTTTTCTTGTTGATTTTTGTAGGCATGGATGCTGATTGTATATTCATTGAACGTGAAACTGAAATAAATAGTATTTCCTAGGTAATATTGTATCCTCTTTTTAAAATTTCGGGCAAATCTTTTCAAGCAAAAATCAAATTAACACCTGCTGCACCCTAGTTTTAATTCTTACTTACCATAGCTTTTTGTAGAAATTTAAAAAATATGTCAGCACTAACAAAAATTGCACTTGTAACAGGCGGTAGCCTTGGTTTGGGAAAAGATATGGCTACTAGTATTGCACTAAAGGGGATAGACGTTATCCTTACGTATCGATCCAATGAGGCAGATGCTTTGCAAACCGTGCAGTCGATTAAGGCAATTGGCCAAAAGGCAGTTGCTATTCAGTTGGATATGACGGATAGTACTTCAATTGATCGCTTTGTACAGCAGGTATTGGAGAACCGTTTTTTGACTTGATTGGGTAGGAATATGTTGGATGTCTGATTTTTTGATGTATGATATAGTGTGAGCTTTTTGACTTGATTGGGTAGGAATATGTATGATGTCTGATTTTTTGATGTCTGATGTAAATAAAAAAATCAGACATCATACATCAAAAAATCATACATCATACATCAGAAATCAAAAAACCTCACATTGTTTAGTAATCAATCACCTGCTCTTCCATCACCTTGGGCATTGCCCTAAATTCATATTGCTGGTTGCGAAGTTGAGGTTCAAAGCCAGCTTCCCGAATTGCATCTTGTATGCTTTTGCTGGTAAACCGATGGGGGGCACCCGCTGCGCTCACCACATTTTCTTCGATCATGATACTGCCAAAATCATTGGCGCCGGCATTGAGGCAGATTTGAGCAGTCTTCTTACCTACCGTCAACCAACTTGCTTGTATGTTTTTTACATTGGGTAACATTATTCGGCTCATGGCAATCATTCGGATATATTCTTCGGCAGTGGTGAGGTTATGAACGCCCCTAATCTTGGATAGCAAGGTATCCACATCCTGAAATGTCCAGGGGATAAACGCTAAAAATCCTTTAGCATGTTCTGGTTTTCGGCTTTGCACTTCCCTTAATTTTACCAGGTGCTCAAATCTTTCAGTGATGGTTTCCACATGTCCAAACATCATGGTAGCACTGGTAGTAATATCCAGCTTATGTGCTTCATGCATTACATCCAGCCATTCCTGACTGCCACATTTTCCTTTACTGATGAGTCGTCTAACCCGGTCCGTTAAAATTTCTGCACCTGGACCGGGTAAGCTGTCTAGCCCCGCTTCTTTCAGCGCCATCAACACTTCGCGGTGGGTGCTTTTTTCTAGTTTGGTAATATGTGCCACTTCTGGCGGACCAAGAGTATGCAATTTCAAATTGGGGTACAAGCTTTTTAATTCTTTAAAAAGACCGGTGTAATAACTCAATCCAAGGTCGGGATGGTGGCCGCCCTGTAAAAGCAATTGCTCGCCACCAAAGCGAAAAGTTTCCTCAATTTTCTTTTTATAAGTTTCAATATCAGTAATATAAGCCTCTGCATGACCAGGAATGCGGTAAAAGTTGCAAAACTTACAATTGGCGATACATACATTGGTGGTATTCATGTTTCTGTCTATGATCCAAGTTACCTTGCCATGGGGCACTTGAATTTTCCTTAACTCATCCGCCACGTACATTAATTCTGTTAAGGGAGCATTTTCGAAAAGATAAACCCCTTCTTCCACCGACAAGTTTTCAAAGTTGAGGGCTTTTTTAAATAATTCATTTATATCCATAACACCGTTTGTAAATTAATAACAAAAGTACATCCATTAGGTTGTATATTTAATTTTTGCTTTATGAAGCATTTATTTTGCATATTTTCTTTTACATTTCTGTTGGTCATAGGAAAGGGCCAGGTAACTACTATTCGCCATCCCGCCGCAAAATTAATTACGCGTTTTCCCTTTACCATGTATACCGGTGGTGTAATGGTGGTAAGGGCTACACTGGGGGCTATTCCTGATTCCCTGAATTTTATTTTAGATACCGGCAGTGGCGGAATATCACTGGACTCGGCCACCTGCAACTATTTTCACCTGCAACCTACTCCTTCCGATACCACTATACGGGGTATGGGAAGTGAGCGCAAAGTGAGTTTTTTGTTTAATCAGCAGCTCCATTTTCCTGGACTAACGATGGAAGGCCTAAATTTCCATATCAATGATTATGAAATGCTGAGTGGTGTATATGGTGAAAAAATAGATGGGATCATTGGCTATAGTTTTTTCAGCAGGTATATTGTTCGATTGAATTTTGACAGTTCTTTTGTTGAGGTATTTGAACCTGGCTACCTTGCCTATCCCAAGCACGGAGCACTGCTTCGACCAACTTTTACCACATTACCGATCGTAAAACTTACTTTCCAGGATAGAGTGACCCAAAAATTCAACTTTTATTTTGATACCGGTGCCGGACTTTGTTTTTTGCTAAGCGAAGAATATGCAAGAGACAGTAGCATATTGTTAAGTAAACGAAAACCACTTACTAGCATAGCAGAAGGTGTTGGGGGAAGATTGCAGATGCGGTTAACCATTGTAAAGCGGGTTAAAATTGGCAGGTATTCATTCAGAAATGTTCCAACTTATTTATATGAAGATCAGTACAAGGTAACCTCTTATCCCTTTGTAGGGGGTTTATTGGGAAACGATCTGTTGCGGCGTTTTAATCTCACGCTCAACTATCCTAAAAGGGAGATTCATCTGCTGCCCAATAGTCATTTTAAAGACCCCTTTGATTATGCCTATACCGGTTTGAACATCCTAAGCATAGAGGGGTTTGTGGTAGTGGAAGATGTAATACCAGGTTCTCCGGCGGCAATAGCAGGTATAAAAAGCGAGGACCTTATTCTGGGGGTGGGAAGCAATTTTACTAACAATATCATGGCATATAAGGCCCTATTACAGTCGCCCAAACAAAAAATAAAAATCACCCTTCGTCGGGATACAAAATTGTTGCAGGTAACTATAAAACCCTTGAGTATTCGTTAGCGATGATTACCCAGTTTATCAATATTATAACAACTCATAATACTCTAACAGTCCTTAACTTTGCCGCATGATTCAATACGAAAAATTTACCCTTGAAAATGGTTTAAGGGTGTTAGTACACGAGGATGAGAGTACACCGATGGCAGTAGTAAATGTGATTTATGATGTAGGCGCTAGGGATGAGCATCCGGAGAAGACCGGCTTTGCCCATTTATTTGAGCACTTGATGTTTGGAGGCAGTATCAATATTCCCGAATATGATGAGCCGCTGCAAATGGCGGGCGGAGAAAACAATGCCTTTACTACCAATGACCTTACCAATTATTATTGTCAGTTACCTGCAGAAAATATTGAAACAGCTTTTTGGTTGGAAAGCGACCGAATGTTAAGCTTGGCTTTTGATAGCAAAAGTCTGGAAGTACAACGTAAAGTAGTATGCGAAGAATTCAAGGAACATTATATCAACAAGCCCTATGGCGATGTTTGGCATAAAATGAGGGAACTGGTTTATACTGTTCACCCTTACCGTTGGATGACCATCGGCAAGGAGTTGAAGCATGTAGAAGATGTCCAATTGCAGGATGTAAAAGATTTTTTCTACAAACATTATACTCCTATCAATGCGATACTAGTGGTGGCAGGAAAGGTCACGGTGGAACAGGTGAAAACCTTGGCCAACAAATGGTTTGCTCCCATTCCTTCAGGCACCAAATACAACCGTCAATTGCCGGTAGAGCCCCCGCAGACTGCAGCTCGTTCAAAGGAAGTGAAGGCCAATGTTCCGCTGGATGCATTATTCAAGTGCTGGCATATTTACTCAAGGCTGGATAAAAGATATTATGTAACCGACCTGATTACTGAAATTCTCAGTGGTGGTGGGTCTTCGCGTTTATACCAAGCGCTGGTGAAGGAAAAACAGTTGTTCAGTAATATTGATTGTTCTCATTCTGGAAGTTATGATGCGGGTCTATTATCTATTGAAGGCAAACTAGTAAAGGGAGTGTCCATGAAGGATGCAGAGGCAGCAGTAATGGAAGAAATTAGCAAATTACAAAAGGAAGGTATCAGCGAACTAGAATTACAAAAAGTAAAGAACAAAACAGAAAGTATGATGGCTTTTGAAGACATGAGTGTGATGAACCGAGCCACTAGCTTGGCCATGTACGAATTACTAGGTGATGCAGAATTAATCAACAAAGAACTGGAACGTTACCAGGCAGTCACTAGGGAAGAGCTGATGAATGAAAGTAGGGTGATATTCAACGATAACAATTGCAATACATTGTATTACTATGCGGCCAACTAAAACGCTTTGTCTTCTTCAATAGAAGAATAGGCAGATTGTTGAATGGTAAAAGCTTTTCAGTTCCAATATTAACCAACGGAGTAATTCGGTAAATACTAAAAAATAATAATGATCGACAGAACATCGGCTCCCTTTATAAAAGATGCCATCGAATTTGACCTTCAGCTAAAGCCCTACCAAAAGATGGTACTGAGCAATGGGGTAGAAGTATATGCAATCCATGCTGGTGCGCAGGACGTGTTGCAAATGGAAATTGTTTTTTATGCAGGCAATAGTTATGAAACCAACAATGGGGTTGCAATTGCTACCAATTTAATGTTGAAAAATGGCACTTCCACCAAATCTGCTTTTCAAATCAATGAACATTTTGAATATTACGGAGCTTATTGCAACAGGGCTTGTTATAATGAAACAGCCACTGTATCGCTGCACACCTTGAATAAGCATTTAAATGTGTTATTGCCGGCAATACGGGAAATGATTACAGACTCGGTTTTTCCGGAATCGGAACTGGATATTTTCAAACAAAATAGCCAACAAAAATTAACAGTGAATTTGAAAAAATGCGATTTTGTTGCTAACCGTTTAATCGATGCTTATTTGTTTGGTGAACAGCATCCTTATGGAAAATACCTGAAGGCGGAAGACTATCAAGCACTGACTACAGAGCAGATGAAAGCACACTTTCAGCAGTATTATGTGAATGGCCGTGCAGTGATTTTTGTAGCAGGCAATTTACCAGCTGACTTGTTTGAACAACTGAACCAGCAATTTGGAGATTTGTCCATTACAAAAAATGGGCAGTCCATGCCGACTCAACTGCAACAACCCGCTACTCAAAAAAAGCAACATATTTCCAATGATCCCAATGGTGTTCAGGCTGCCATTAGAATTGCTAGGCCTTTCCCTAACAGGCACCATCCCGATTTTATGAATGTGGTGGTGCTCAATACGGTTTTCGGCGGATTCTTTGGATCAAGGCTCATGAGTAATATTCGTGAAGACAAGGGCTATACCTATGGCATTCATAGCTATGTTCAAAACCATATCCAAGAAAGCGCCTGGATGATCAGCACCGAAGCGGGCAAGGAAGTAAGCGAAGCTACGGTTGCAGAGATATACAAAGAGATGGACATATTACGCGACACCCTGATTGATGAGGAGGAGCTACTGCTAGTGAGAAATTATATGATTGGCTCCATTCTAGGCGACCTAGATGGACCCTTCCAGATTATTGGCAGGTGGAAAAATATTATTTTAAACAATCTGGACGAACAATATTTTTACGATTCCATTAAAGTGATAAAAACCATTTCTGCCGAAGAGTTAAAGGCACTTGCTGAAAAGTATTTGAAACCAGCAGATTTTTACGAATTGGTGGTTATTTAAATGGGGATTTTTTTGGCAGCTAGAAGAAATTAATATTTTTAGTAACGCGTAGGTTTTACTAAAAAAATGCCGTAAAATTACTAGTTGGTTTTGTGTACCTTTTTCAAAAAAAGCAAAATGAAATTTTTACTGAAGATCTTGATTACTACTGTCAATGCTTTTATCCTGGCCTATATTCTGCCAGGGATAGTGATCAATGATATTTTTACTGCCCTAGCAGTAGCGGTACTGTTGGCTGTATTAGATGCTACCATTAAGCCATTGTTAATTATATTGACGCTTCCGGTAACCATTTTCTCGTTAGGATTATTCTTGTTTGTGATCAACGCATTTATTATTTTAATGGCAGAACATTTTGTCAATGGCTTTAAGGTGGCCAGTTTTTGGGATGCTTTGTTATTCAGCATCCTATTGTCATTTTTCAATTCATTTGTTCATAAAAGGGCTTTTCCTAAAAAGCAACCAGATGAAAAGGGGTAGCCGCAATTGAATAGGTAATTAATCATCTTCTTTGCCCTCTTTTTGTATTCCCTCTGCTTTTTGAACATCGGCCATTTCAAGTTCTGTATGCCTAATCTTTCCACCAAGATATCCTGTTCTGGCTACCAGCCCAAAACTAATGAGTGCAATAAGAAGCGTTACAACTGCAACTGGTTTTGACGCACTGCTTTTTTTATAAGTCAGGTAAAGTGCTAGCAGTGCTGCGGCACCTAAAACAAGAAGACTTATCAGGGCGAATATGGCAAAATCTTCATGCTCCTTGATTAGCTTTTCTACTACACCTGGTATGTCTTCAACAGACTCTTCTGCACCTTCTCCTGTAAGATAAGCGACGCCAGCGCCAATTGCTGATATTACCAGTAAATAATACGCCGCCATTTTGGTGGTATTACTAGAAGTCCATAATCCATATGCCAGCACAAATGCACCGAGCAGGGAGCCAAAAATTGGAAGATGGGTAATTACTAAATGTACATGTACCTGGTTCATAATTTTATAATTGTAAGGTTAGGTTATTGGGTTTGATTGCCTGTTTGTTTATGAATAAAGTGCAACAACAGCGACTGCTTCCATCCTATTTAATTTCAGGTATCGTATCGGCTGATATTTTCCTAAGTAAGTTGATACATTTCAATTACAATTATCATGAGATGGATCATAAAGGACTGTGATAAGGCACCCGGGGTAAATCTCCATTTGCTGCTGAATTTGGCTACTCACTTGTTTGTGTTAGCGGAAAATTGACAGCTTAGCGGGGTTTTAAAAATTATGCTAATTGGATTCACCATTTAATCAGTTGGTTTCAGTTGTCGTCAAAATACCGCTCCCTTTTGAAAACGATTTACTTAAAATCCCTGCAATAAATTACCTTCGCTTCCTCTTACTAAAATATTGAATGATGAAATTGGAAGCATTGCTGCAGCAAAGAAGTGAAAACAACTGTGAGTTGTGCAAGTCGAGTGATGGGGTAAAACTGTACGAAGTATTACCGCAAAAAAGTACCAGTGAAGAAAACTGTATTATGGTCTGTGCAACTTGCTTGGCGCAAATAGAAAAAAAAGCGGAGCCCAATAGCAATCATTGGCAATGTCTGACAGAGAGTATGTGGAGTGAGGTGCCGGGTATTCAGGTAGTAGCCTGGAGAATGCTAAACCGATTTAGGAGTGAAAGTTGGGCAACAGACAGCCTGGATATGCTTTACTTGGATGATGAAAAATTGGCCTGGGCCAAGGCTACCGGCGACCATGACAATGACTCGACGGTAGAATTGCACAAGGATTGCAATGGTGTGCTTTTGCAGACAGGCGATACAGTGGTATTGACTAAATCGTTGGATGTAAAAGGATCCTCACTCAATGCAAAGATGGGTACGGTGGTAAAAAACATTCGAATTGTGGAAGAGAATACCGAACAAATTGAAGGCAAAATAGAGGGCCAGGTAATTGTAATTCTTACCAAATATGTTCGGAAGCAGTTAGGGTAATTTGATTGCCAATCATCTTCTACGATAAATTTTTCTTCAGCGGGTAAATTGTTTTACCCGCTATTTTTTTGCTCCTTTTATTCAGTCTTATTCCCATCTGAATAAAGTGCCAATAAAGCTTGCATACTGTCTTTTAGCCCTCCGGAAGCATCATCAAAAAAATTGTCTTTTAGTTTTTTAGAAGCTTTATTGTCGGTCGATTTTTTGATCGTCGCCCTCACTATTTCTAGTTCATCAAAAAAAGGAGGAATATTTTTTTCGTAATAGGCGTTGATGGCTTCTATAGTTATTAGTAGGTCTTCATATTCGGTTACAATACTATTGATCTCCACTACATTTTCTGAAGAATGCCTTCTTGGAATTCGGTCAAACAATTCGTTTAGTGCTGCTGTAATTGAATTCATTATTGGGTGGAATGATGGTAAACAAATGTACGCCAAAGCCTGCTGAAAAAGGAATGTTTATTTGGCTAGCTATCTGCCATCTTCGGTAAATATAAATTTTGTCAATAAGCACCTCTATTTCATTTTTGTTAGATTAATATTCCTCTTACCAAAGCAAATGTCCCTGTTTTATCGGGTGATTACTGTCAGGGCATCATTTGTCACTCGTCATTATGCCAACATGCTTTAAGGGATACTTTTATTGTGTAAGTAACATAAAATAATAGAGTTTTTTAACACGGCATTTAATTTTTTTGGAAGCGTAAATCATAGGTAGTAAAATTATTTCCCCTCGATTGGCAAATTATTATTCTTCCATAGCATTCGCATCCGTCTTGCTTACATTGTAAAATATATACCATGTACGACCCCAATAAACATCACCGACGGTCTATCCGTTTGGCCGGATATGATTATTCCCAAGCAGGATTGTATTTTAATACGATTTGTATCCAA
>JBIIVV010000314.1:0-3471 GCA_044339235.1 Ferruginibacter sp. | reverse complement strand
GGAATAGTCCAATACTTTAAGCTGACTATTTGAACTTTCTGAAGTAATCCGATCTACTACCGTTTCCGCATTAAAATACCCTACAGTATTAAATACAATTCCAGTAATACTTCCAAAGAAGGTTAATAGGCATAATAGGGGTAAAAATAAAGGACGATGGGTGAGATCGCTTTGGGTAAGTCTTGTTTCAGGGTGCATAAAAAATCAATTATACCTTAAGTATAATATAATTTTTTAATATATACAAGAAAATGGGGTAGTTATTTTAAAACCGACAAAAAAAATAGCATACGAAAATCTTAGGAGCCGCCAATAGAAGCCAGATCATTCAGCTATACTTGCGTTGTCAAATACCTTCCCTCTTTCAGTTTTAATGGTTCTAGCAGGAAACTTATTGATAACCATATAATCATGGGTAGCCATCACAATGGCAGTTCCATAATCTTTGGAAATATGAAAGAGTAACTGCATAATTTCATCACTGGTTTGAGGATCGAGGTTGCCTGTAGGCTCATCTGCCAGAATCAAACGGGGGGAATTTAACAATGCCCTAGCAATATCCACTCGCTGCTGCTCTCCTCCACTCATTTCAAAAGGCATTTTAAAGCCCTTGGTCTTTAAGCCAACTTTATTCAACACATCGGCTATTTTTTCATTCATTAAATTATCATCTTTCCAGCCGGTAGCCTTCAAAACAAATTTCAAATTTTCATTCACATTTCGATCGGTTAACAATTGAAAGTCCTGAAAAACCACTCCCAAACTGCGTCGAAGAAAGGGTACTTTTTTCCAATCCAATTCCCGCAGGTTGTAACCAACCACCGTTCCTTCACCTTCTGTCAAGGTAAGATCACCATACAGTGTTTTCAACAGACTACTTTTGCCGGTACCGGTCTTACCCACGAGGTAAACAAACTCTCCTTTATCGATTGAAATATTTACCTCACTTAAAATAAGACTGCTACTTTGGTAAATATTTACATTTCTTAATTCTACGATTGCCTGAGACATAATAGATTACTTTTAAGTGTTTTGATATTTATAGAGAGCCTATGTTTTAATATATAATTTCTTCTCCTTTCAATTTAATTACCAATTCTTTTTTATCATTTGGCTCCACCCTTCCAATCACCTGTGCTGCTATATTAAATGAGTGGGCAGCAGCAATCATGATTGCTGCATCTTCAGCCGCACAATAAATTTCCAGTCGGCAACCCATATTAAATACCTCATACATTTCTTTGTTGCTGCTGCCACTGCTTTGCTGAATAATTTTAAATATTTCTGGTGCTTCAAATAAATTATCCTTTACAATTCGGAAATTTCCCGGAAGGTATTTCATACACTTGGTTTGTCCTCCTCCACTACAATGGATTAATCCATGAATTTTATCAAAATGATTTTCCAACAATTGCTTTACTACCGGCGCATAGGTTCTAGTGGGAGAAAGTATCAATTTGCCAATAGTAGTGGTAAGCAGTTCGTCGCCAATAGAAACGGAAATAGGGTCTGAGAGTTTGTTTTTTCCAATGTAAACCACTTCCTCGGGCAAATTAGTATTGTAACTTTCCTTGAAATTTTCGGCATAAAATTTACCTAATACATCATGCCTTGCACTGGTAAGCCCATTGCTGCCTATTCCACTGTTATAGTCAGATTCATAAGTAGATTGGCCAAAACTTGCTAGTCCTACAATCACATCCCCTTCCCTAATTTTATCATTGCTAATTACTTTGCTTTTTGGAAACCGGCAAGTCATGGTACCATTGACAGCAATGGTACGAACCACATCTCCCACGTCGGCCGTTTCTCCGCCCAAATAATGAATATGTACGCCATGTTTTTTTAGTTCATCAAATAATTGCTGGGATCCATTAATAATTTGAGACAAAACCTCTCCCGGAATAATGGTTTTGTTTCGGTCAATGGTGGAATTGAAAACAATATTATCATATACGCCCACACAAAGTAGATCATCCAGATTCATTACAATTGCATCCTGCGCAATTCCCTTCCAAATGCTGATATCGCCCGTTTCCTTCCAATATAAATAGGCAAGAATACTCTTCGTTCCTGCACCATCAGCGTGCATCACACTTACAAAATCATCGGCACCTCCCAAATAATCAGGATATATTTTACAAAAAGCATTCGGATAAAGCCCCTGATCCAGATGTTTGGTAGCAGCATGCACTTCTTCTTTTTGGGCGGAAACCCCCCTTTTATTATACAGACTCATGATATTAATTGTACTGCAAAACTATATTTCAATTATCAATTATCCATTAATTAATTTTCAGGTAGTTTTGCACCAATTTATATGACTGTTTATACCAACCTACAAGAACTCCCGATTTTCAATAATGCCGTGATCACGATCGGTACTTTTGACGGGGTACATTATGGGCACCAGCAGATCCTGGAATTAATGAAATCAGCTGCAAAACAAGTGAATGGCGAAACGGTCATCATTACCTTTCACCCGCATCCACGCAAGGTTATTGGCAACCACAAAGCCCCTATATACTTATTGAATACCCTTGATGAAAAGATTGCCTTACTTGAAAAAAATGGCATCAATCACCTAATAATTGTCCCTTTTACCGAAAAATTTGCCCAACAATTGGCAGAAGAATTTATCGCTGAGTTTTTGGTTAACACTTTTCATCCCCATACCATCATCATTGGGCACGACCATCGATTTGGCAAAGATCGGACCGGTGACTTTCAGTTACTCAAGGATAAGGCACCCGAATTTGGTTATGAAGTAAAAGAAATTCCTGGCTACATGCTAAAAGACATCACCATCAGTTCCACCAAAATAAGGGAAGCCCTTTTAATTGGTGACATTGAAACAGCGCATGATTTATTAGGCTATGACTATTTCTTTACCGGAAAAGTAGTGGAAGGAAACCAACTCGGCAGAACAATTGGATACCCTACTGCTAACCTACAAATAGCCGATGAAAATAAACTGATACCGAGCAACGGAGTATATGCAGTATTAGTAACGAATGAAAAATTAAAGATCAACCGGCAGGGCGGCATGATGAACATCGGCTTTCGGCCGACTGTGGAAGGAACCCTACGAATGATAGAAATAAATATTTTCGATTTCGATCAAACCATTTATGGAGAAACCCTCACCATTACTTTAAAAAAACACCTACGCAGTGAAGAGAAATTTTCAGGACTAGATGCTTTGAAAGAACAACTAGGAAAGGATAAACAAGCTGCATTGGAGGTATTGGTGAAAGGGAAATAATTATTGACATAGCTGCTACCTCAATCCTCCAATCACCCCATCATTTTCACTACCATTTCCTTCAGTAGGGATGCATCAGAAGTACCGGTACTATTGACTCCTATACTTTTTAAATTATATTCATGTAGCAATAGCAACGATCGCTCTACTCCTTCATAACCATACATTTTTGCAGTAGCCATCGCCTCTTTTACTGCATAGGGATT
>JBIIVV010000374.1:0-3479 GCA_044339235.1 Ferruginibacter sp. | reverse complement strand
AAAACAAGAGATCATTTTGTAGTATTGATAACCTTTGTTTTATAATAAATAAGTTAATAGAAAATGATCAAATTTCATCTGGCATTTACAATATTGCAGATGATGTTCCTCTATCTACAAATGAGCTTATCAACTTGATTTCTGAGACTCAAAATAAAAATTACCATATATGGAATGTGCCTAAGTTTCTTATCAATAGATTTGCTAAAATTGGGGATGTTTTAAAATTGCCTCTTAATTCCGAAAGACTTTTAAAACTTACGGAATCTTATATTGTAAGTAATAATAAAATTAAAAATGCTATCAATAAACCATTCCCACTTTCATCAAGAGAAGGTTTGATAAAGACTTTAAATTCATTTAAAACAGATGCTTAATAGATTTTTTGCTTTTATCCTCATAATTACCTTTTCTCCATTATTTATTGTAATCGCAATTTTTATCATAATTGAAGATGGCTTTCCAGTATTATTTTATCAAAAACGTATTGGTATAAACCTCACTTTCTTCAAAATCTATAAGTTTCGTAGTATGAAGAAGAATACTCCAAATGTTGCTACACACCTTCTTATTAACCCTGAAAGATATTTACTTCAATTAGGAAACTTCATTAGAAAAACCAGTTTGGATGAACTGCCCAACCTAATTAATATTGTAAAAGGAGAAATGGTATTTGTTGGCCCTCGACCAGCTTTATATAATCAAGATGATTTAATGTCCTTACGAGTTGCTAAAGGAGTTGATAAATTAAAACCAGGCATTACAGGCTGGGCTCAAATTAATGGAAGAGATGATATTTCAGTTGAAAAGAAAGTGGAGTTGGAGGAAGAGTACCTAAATAAAAAGTCTTTTCTCTTTGATTTAAATATAGTCTTTAAAACTTTTACGAATGTTTTATTTAGTAAAGGCATTAGTCACTAACCTTTGATTAAGTAGAAAAGCCTTCCTATAATTTCTCTAATTCCTGTTCCAGTTTGACCTAAATTATCTGCACTTGGAAGAAAATCCATAATTCCGATTCCCTTATACTAACCCGTTTTATCATCTACTTTATAAGGAATTACAATAAATCCTTGTTTCTCAAAGAGCTTCTTCGCTCTATACATATGACATGTCGATGTCACAAGTATAATTCTATTACTTTGGTTTATTAATTCTTTTACAGCTAATGCTTCTTTTGCAGTATTCTCCACATCTTTTGGTACTAATATTTTTTCAGAGGGTATGGTATTAGAAATTGCATGTTCCTTCAACCGTCTTGTCCTGAAATAGCTTTTCAAAGGGCTTATACATATAACAAATGAACCACTTATTATAAATTGGCGGAATAGCAGAAAAAGGGATCTAAAATTAAAAGAATAAACTGCTTTTCATCAGTAAAAAAAATAAACTTTACTTTATAAAAAATATCTTATTTTAAATTAATTATCATTTAAAAAAGTGCTCTAAAAACTGTAAAATAAAACCCCCGTTCGGTACCTAATATAAGATTTTTTCAGGACGAGTCAGGTATTTCTACTGACAATTAACCGTTAGAAAGAGGTGGCACCTTACATTCTAGATTTAGCCGTCTCTAACTCTTTTTAACTAACACCATTTTTTTTAACCAGTTTAATTTACAAATTCTAATAAATAATTCTGATGAAATATAGACCAGAAATTGATGGCCTTAGATCACTAGCAGTAATTCCAGTAATTTTATTTCATTTGAATTTTAAAATATTTAGAGGAGGGTATGTCGGAGTAGATATATTTTTTGTGATTAGTGGTTTTTTAATATCTACTATAATATTCGATGAGATTGAACAAAATAAGTTTAGTTTAGTTCATTTCTATGAAAGAAGAGCAAGAAGAATTCTGCCTGCTTTATTCTTTACTTTATTCTTTTCGATTATATTTTCATGGATTCTATTACAACCATATGAATTTATTAAATTTCATAAGAGTCTATTGTCAGTATTAACATTCTCTTCAAATATTTTTTTTTGGAGAGATGGTGATTATTTTATTACAGACTCTAGTTTAAAGCCACTATTACATACATGGAGTTTAGCAGTTGAAGAACAATTCTATCTTTTTTTTCCCATTCTTTTATTTGGTATAAAAAAATTAAATAGAAAATATATTTTTTTAATTTTGTTATTTGTAACAATTAGTAGTTTGGCTCTATGTCAAATAGCAAGTATATTTTCAAAAATATCCAATTTTTTTCTCCTTCCTACTAGGTTATGGGAACTTTCACTAGGAGCAATTGCTGCGGTAAAAATAAATGATTTAAACAAATGGACAAATACAAAAAAAAATGAAATATTAGGATTATTGGGGTTAGCCTTAATATTATTTTCAATATTTTATTTTGATGAATTTACTCCATTTCCGAGTTTTTTTACATTATTACCTACTTGTGGTGCAGCGTTAGTAATTATATTTATTTCAAAAAAAGACAAAATTGGGCGCATTTTATCTAATAAAATTATTGTAACTATTGGTCTTTTAAGTTATAGTGCATATTTATTCCATCAACCTGTAATATCATTTTTTAAAATCTATCTTGAGCATGAATTAACTTGGCAACATAAGTCTATAATATTATTGGCAATAATGATATTATCATTTTTTAGTTATAATATTATTGAATTACCATTTAAGAATAAAAATTTTATTTCTAGAAATAAAATTTTTATTCTTGGTACATTTATAAGCGCATTTTTAATATTGTACTCAGTTTTTGTATTTAAGTTAATTAATTTCCCGTATGAGAAAGATTTAGCAAAAATACTTTCATCTTCTAAGGCAATTACTACAACAAATATGGATGAGAGAAAATTTACAAAATATCGTATCGAATATTTAAGTTCAAATCCTGACATTTTAGTTTTGGGATCTTCTAGAATAATGCAAGTTTCAAGTTCGTTAGGTAATGTGCTTAATTTATCAGTTAGTGGCGCATCTGTTGAAGATCAAATTACCTTTGCAATATTAGCGTTACAAAAATTTACACCCAAAGTAGTATATCTATCTGCCGATCCTTGGTTATTTAATAAAAATTCAGGTCAAAATAGATGGATGTCAATAAAAGATGATTATTATGATGCCTTGAGAATTATTTCATCACCACAAATTGCAAAGGCTAATTTTGAAAAAAATACTAAGGCAAATTCTAGTGATTATGCTTTTAAATTGTATAAAAATATTAATATAAAATATTCTAAAATTGGGAGTACTGATGAAGTACCTGGATTGTATGATAAGATTAGATTAGATGGAAGTAGAATTTATAATATGACTTATGCAAATCTTGAACCCAACGAAATGAAAAAAGGATTTGATAAAGTAATTTCATATTCTATGACAGATTGGAGATATTCTCATCAATTATATAAAAATTTTGAAAAATTAGTTAATTATCTCAATAATAAGAAAATAAAAGTTTTTCTTGTTCTATCACCTTATCATCCAGCATTATATAAAAAAATTAA
>JBIIVV010000313.1:0-3483 GCA_044339235.1 Ferruginibacter sp. | reverse complement strand
TACTTCCAGCTATAAAAAGTATATAGCAGATTTCATATTGAGTTATATGCACGCATAGGTGCGTATATATTTTTTGATCACAAACTTGCATAACAAAACAAACAAATAAATGTTACGGCATGATGGCATGCCAATCCAACTTAAAATTTAGCTACGTTTGTTTGTTTTTCTCTTCGAATATTTTCTGTCCCTGTGTTTGTATTTTCGAACACTTTAATCACCCAAAGTGTGAAATGGTTGTAACTAAATTGCTATGTAAAGTTAATTGCATTTTTTTTACACTTCAAAATATTTTTTTACAGACATACTGAAAAAAACTGAAAGTGTGTTATTTTCAAAAATAACACTTGCTCTGTAATCCTTTATGGGTAAGGATTAGGAACTAAGAAATTTTGGAAAAATATTTTTGATTTAAAATAATCAACATGATGAATTGAAGCACAAAAAGTATTTGCACTAAAATTTAACCAAATAAAAAAAACAGCAGGGCAGTAGAAAAAATATTTCTCCGCAGGATTAAGTACCTACAAAAATGCCACCCAATAGGTGGCATTTTTGTAGGCTTTCATTTTCGTTGATTCAGTATACTTTAATGGACTATTTCATCCCGGCTTCACTCTTGAATTTCGTGAAGTACACTTTTAGGGTTGCTTCCGATTTGAATTTCGTAAAATACACTTTCCAATCAGCTTCGGACTTAAAGGTTGTCCAGAACCAAATTCCCGAATAGGGTTTAGCCTCCGATTTGAATTTGGTATCAAAAACAATCATGTCGGCTTCGGATTTGAATTCGGTGACGAAAATGATTTTATCGGCTTCCGATTTGAAGGAAGTCTTATATACCTTTTGGGCACTTAAGGTAAATGCACCGAAAAGTAGAAGCAAAATCGTACAATATGTTTTCATTTTCGAAAATTTAGGGTTTATGTTTCCGACGGTATTTTCCTTTGGTTTGGTAATAGTATTTTGATCTGGTTTGATTTCGTAAAGCATTGGGATTTAAGCTAACTGATTTTCGTACATAGCCAGGTCTAAATTGTCCTTTGTAGTTGATGGAAGGTGAAACGTAAGTAGCTTTCTTAGGCGTTACTTTCTTTTCCTTAATGTCACATCCTGTAATCCCTACAGAAAGTAATATTAAGTATACTATAAGTTTACTTTTTAGTCCTTGCTGTAAATGCTTCATATTCTTCAGTTGTAGGGGATGTATCCAACATATTCCCTACACTTAGGGCATCCTAAGTCGAAAATAAGTGATTCCTTCTAAAATATATTAATGCCCAAATATTTATAAATTTAAACGCAACCTAAATTGTATTTAATATACCATCTATTATTTCATTAATAATAACATATTTATATTTAGAATGACATTTTTCAATAAAAATTTTGCTTCCTTCAGTTGAACTGTGTTTATACAATATATTCGTATTAAGTGAGGTAACGGTGACGTCGAGTTCTTTGTTGAAATATGTTCTAATAATATTTTTATTATTTGTTTTTGGATTTATCCAACTAGTTTCCAAAATCCACTTCCTTCCGTCTTTGTATTCAGTATTATTAAGTAGGCTGACTCCTAAATCTTCTGATTTTTTTTGTCTCTCAACTTTTATTTGCTCTTGGATTAAAAAAGCTTTCTTTCGTTCCTCTTCTAAAATTAACCTTCTTTTATCATCTTCTTCCCAGGAAGCCCCAACACCTATTCCAATTAAACCTCCGACCAATCCGAACGTTAAATATATTTCGATGGGAAATGTTACTTTTTCACTTTTTTTTCTGTAATAGTTATCACCTGAGCCAAATATTATAGCCGCAAGAAGGCCAACAAAAAAGAAAACAATAAATCCTTGAAAATATCTCATGGCATATTAGAATTTTACACATTGTTAAATATATAACTCTTGAAAATGATCTTATCGGCCTCCGATTTGGAGGAAGATTTATAAACTTTTCGGGCATTTACGGTAAATACACCGAAAAGTAGAGGAAAAATCGTACAACATGTTTTCATTTCCAAAATTTAGGGTTTATTTTTTGAATGTGACTGTTGATGCAATATTTTCAAGATATTTTTTTATTTCTGTTGAATCAGATATGTCGGAAGTAAGCTTCAATTCATACAAATATTTTGTCTCTCTCGACTCTTTAAAATAAAACATTACACAAATTGACTCATTATCCTTATTGAACTTAATTGCTGTAATCTTCCTGTGAAAAATTATTCCATTTTTTTTATAACTTTTTGTTTCTAAAACCCTTGAATTACTGTTTGATTTAACTGAATTTACGTATTTCTTTAATAGTGACTCAATCGGTATGTTTTCTTCACCTTCGTATTTTGAAACAGCAAGTGGTAATTTACCTTGCTTTGTTTGTAGAATGTGAATATCAATAATTAATGAATTGATATTTTGCATTTTTTTTAACAAGTCAGCACCGGTTTCATTTTTATATGGGATACTATATCTAAAATTCCCGTCAGGGTTAATTATTTTCTGAGAATATACCGTTCTGGTTACATTCAACATTAATATTAGGATTAGCATTTTTTTCATTAGTCTATTTTATGATTATTAATATTAACGCTGCTAAATTAGTTCGGTTCGGGAAATCGTTGATTTGAGAACCATTCCATAAACATTACTATTTCGGCATCTTTAGAAGTATCCTCCTTTTTTAGAAATGGTACAGTCATTTTTTGTGGGTCCTCTTTCTGATTCTTGTAACTTTCCCTAAATGCTTTGTTCTGCATACAAATCTCTATCATTTTGTTCATTTTTTGCTTTTTCATATTTTTATTATTTTATAAAGGGGACATTTCCGATAAAGCCAAAGCGTCTTCCCACGACATTTTAGGATGGCGCTCCAAATCCGATCTTAACGCCTTTTCCTCCAGGGTTAAGTCCTCCCAATTTGCGGCCATTAGTTGCTGCTGCGTTTTATCAGTAACCTTATTTGTTTCTTGCATAATGTTTTTATTTAAAATATTTCCTCTGCTATTCCTAATAGTTCAGCACCACCAATCAGTAATGCTGCTAAAGGGATATGACCATAGTACAATGCGCCACATCCAATTAACCGGATGATGGATTTAATAAAGCTGATAATAAAGTGTGTTTTAGCCGAAGAGGCTTTTTCTTGTAGTTTCATGATAATCGTTTTTAGGGTTATTTAATTTTTCCATAGTGAATAAAGTAAGATGTTTTCGGCATGGAGGCATAGGTTGCTTGAACCCTGTCGTTTAGCCTAACAAATTTTTCGTCGTTACCTGCGTTAATGTTAAATCCGATAATGTCGTTCACAATAAAGTGGTTCACCTCGAAATTTGTAGCATCTTTTAAAAAGTCAACTTGTTTTTTATACTGAGCAGCGATATTATCACACAGACTAATCCAGTATAAACCCGTGCATCTGGGATCGGTAACTAAGTCAAACTGAATCACTCCGTTGGCATAACCGGTATAGGTAGGAAGATAACCATCT
>JBIIVV010000089.1:0-12111 GCA_044339235.1 Ferruginibacter sp. | reverse complement strand
TTGGGTTCCTACCATACCAACTAAAATCGGATTTACCACCAAAAAAAAATCATTGCTATTTACTTCTAACATATTAGCCTTTGTTTTATAAAGACTTTTGAGCAAGGGTTTATTACTTGCAAAAGCCGCCTTTGAACCGCTAACCCATTCGGTATTATTGAGTAATAAATGTTCCATGTTGTATCGATCCACCCTGTTTAGTCGGGTTAATTTTACCCCATTGGGCAAAACAATTCCTTCCCTATAAAGGCTATCAATCAATTCAACCCTAGCAACCATATTACGGCGATTATAGGGCCGAAGGGCCGAATAATTGATTTCCCTGCCAATCGGCTGCATCACATCCAAACGATCTGCCAGCCGATAGCCTTTATCACCCTGAGTTAGGTAGGTAGATTGGGCAGTTGCAAAAATGGGAAAAATAAAAAAATAGAATTTGAGCAAGCTTTTAATAATTTGCATGGTAGTATTTTAGTAGAGGTAATTTTGCGAATCTAAATATATATAATTATTTTAACATATGAGTAAATACCTAATTAAAAATATTAGTATAGTAAATGAGGGTAAAATTGAACAGCAGGACCTGCTCATCAATGGAGAAAGAATAGAGAAAATAGGTAGCAACCTATCTGAAAAGGGCAATGTGGTGGAGATAAATGGGGAGGGCAAGCATTTATTACCTGGTGCTATTGATGATCAAGTGCATTTTAGGGAACCAGGACTTACCCATAAAGCAACCATTTACAGTGAAAGTAAAGCCGCAGTGGCGGGAGGAGTAACGAGTTTTATGGAAATGCCCAACACCATCCCTAATGCCCTAACCCTTGAATTGCTGGAAGACAAATACAAAACAGCTTCCCAAAGCTCGCTGGCGAACTATTCCTTTTTTATGGGGGTAAGTAATGCCAACGCAAACGAAGTACTACAAGTGAACAAACACAAAGCCAATATTTGTGGAGTGAAGATTTTTATGGGTGCTAGTACTGGCAATATGCTGGTTGATAATTATGGTACCCTTGAAAAAATATTCAGGGAAAGCGAGTTGCTGATTGCCACCCATTGTGAAGATGAAAAAATTATTAAAGCAAACTACGAAAGAATAAAAAAAGAAAAAGGCGTTCTTTCCCCCGCAGACCATGCCTTCATCAGAGACGATAATGCTTGTTTTGAATCTTCACTAGCAGCAATTCAAATTGCCAAAAAATACAATACCCGATTACATATTTTACATATCAGCACCGAAAAAGAAATTCAATTGTTTGGCAATATGCTGCCGCTGAAGGAAAAAAGAATCACCGCTGAAGTATGTGTTCATCACTTGCATTTTACAGCCGACGACTATGAAAAATTAGGCTACCTGATAAAATGCAACCCGGCTATCAAAGCGCCTAACAACAAGGAAGCATTGTGGAAAGCCTTACTGGATGACCATTTGGACTTAATCGCAACAGACCATGCCCCGCATTTACTTTCAGAAAAATCGGGTGAGTATGAACATGCACATGCCGGTCTGCCCCTTGTACAACATCCAATATTGTTAATGCTTCATTACCACAAAATGGGGAAAATTAGCCTGGAAAAAATAGTAGAAAAAATGAGTCATGCCGTCGCAGACTGTTTCAACATAGAAAAAAGAGGCTATATCCGAGAAGGTTATTTTGCTGACCTTGTAATAGCTAATTTGCAAAATTCCACCACGGTTAGCAAAGAAAATATTTTATACAAATGTGGATGGAGCCCATTGGAAGGTGTTGAATTTCCAGCAAGTATTGAAAAGACTTTCATTAACGGAACATTGGTATATGATAATGGTAATTGGGATGAGTCGAACAAAGGAAAAAGAATGACATTTAGCCACTAGTCTATTAAAGCGTAACAAAATTGCCCCATCCCTCCATGAAATAATACAAATAAAAAATTAACAACTTTTCCATTTTTAGCATCTCCAAAAGGTTTCAGCCTTGTAAATCCTAAAAATGATTTTTATTCTTGCAGTATGGAAATAGACAAAACAACCCTAACCGATCTGGCTATATTGACTAACGAAGGTGAATTTTCTTTATTTCATCACATCAATCTCTGCCAAACGGTAGGTGGAAGAGATCGGCTATATGACAATTTTAAGCAATCGCTGAAAAGCATTGAGGAGATCGAAGGGATTCAACAAACACTCCAGCTTATTTTGAATAAAATGGAATACTGGCCCAGTCAAATCAGCAATGGGTCAATTATGATGATTGAAAAATTTTACCAAACCTCCATTGAAACAATCCCATCGAATCTTTCTTCTTTTACTGCATACAGTTACAAGGTATTTAACCGAGCAGACTTTTCATTTGTTAAATTTTCGGTAGGTCATTGCTTTGATTTTATAAAAGGAATGCAGCAGTTGAACAAATTTTTTTTAACAGCGGAATCCCCCGCACCGCTCCAAAAATTATTAAAAGACGCACAGCGAATCATCCAAAAAAAACAATTTGACATCATTGATAATTACAATCAAGCTTCCGACCTTACTGCCGCCCAACAATTGCAATTAGCTCATTTCCTAAAGTACCAATTCAAAAGGGACATGGAGGAGCTACTCAATTTGTATTCTCAACTAGATGCTTGGTATGGTATGGCAATGGCGGTAAAAGAGTTTGGGCTTCATTTTCCAAAATTGGTAGAAAGCGATCAGCCATTTCTAAAGGCGAAAGGATTGTACCATCTACAATTACAACACCCCATCGGATACGATATAACACTGGATGAGCAAAGCAATTTTTTATTTTTAACGGGTGCTAATATGTCTGGCAAAAGCACCCTGATTAAAGCGGTAGGCACAGCGGTTTTTTTGGCGCATGTCGGAATGGGAGTACCTGCCATTAGTATGCAGTTAAGTCTCTTCGACGGATTGCTGAGCAATATTAATGTAATGGACAACCTACTCAAAGGAGAAAGTTATTTTTACAATGAGGTGCTTCGAATCAAGTCGACCGTTTTAAAAATTTCGGATGGGAGAAAATGGCTCATTTTGATTGATGAGCTATTCAAGGGAACCAATGTAGAAGATGCAATGAAATGCTCAACTACCGTAATCAAAGGTTTACTGAAAATGAAAAAATCCCTTTTTATTTTATCTACCCACCTATACGAAATTGGTGATGAACTCAAAAGCTATCCTACTATTCGTTTCAATTATTTTGAAACCATTGTAAAAGAGGATCAACTGTTTTTTAATTATCAACTAAAGAAAGGCATCAGCAGCGACCGGCTGGGCTACCTAATTTTAAAAAACGAAGGAGTGGTAGACCTACTACAAAAATTATAATTTACGTTTCAGCCATTTTCCAGCTCCACCCTTCTAAAGCAGAACGATCAATAATCAATAGATTCCTGCAATTAAATCGCCGAATCCAGGGGCTCATTTCAAAGCTTCCCATACCTGATAACCGCTTGGGGGGCTATGAAGACAATACAAACGGCTGCCTAAATGAAAAAAGAGCGGATTCACTTTAATGAAAGGTTAAGGTAAATATGTGCCCGCTTATTGCCCAATCAATGTAAATTTGCAACAACCTTTTAACCAAACAAAGAAAGCAGCTATTCATGATGAGTTTTTTTAGAATATTTAAATACATTCATATACCTAGAAAAAAACTGTCGCTGTACCTTTTTTTTACTATTCTGGCCACCCTATTCTCGCTACTATCCATCAATGCGTTGGCCCCCTTTATGAACATCATTTTTAAGGCAGACAGCGCCTTGCCAGGAGTACAGGCAAAATCATTGGGAAGATTCAATGACTTCTTTCAACTATTGATACGCAACCATGGATCCCTATACGCCCTTGGAATCATTTGTGCGCTGATGATTGTTTCAATCTTGCTCAAAAATGTATTTGTATACTTATCCCTATATATCTCAACACCACTACGTAGTAAAATCCTGGCTGATTTTAGATTACGTTTATATACCAAAATTTTACAATTGCCCGTTGGTTTTTTTACAGAGCAGAAAAAAGGAGACTTAATGAGTCGTATGACTGCAGATATTGGCGAAGTACAAGGATCCATATTCACTGCATTAGAAGGATTGGTAAAAGATCCCCTGATTATCCTTTCCTTTTTAATCTCGATGATTGTATTAAGTCCTCATCTTTCCTTATTTCTCCTTATTTTTTTACCCTTAACTGCTGTATTTATCGGAAGAATAAGCAAACGATTAAAAAAACAATCTAACGCTTACTCTGAAGCTTATGGAGAAAACCTTTCCCATGTAGAAGAAACACTTAGTAGCATAAAAGTCATTAAGGCATTTACAGCCGAAGAAAGAATGCTTAATAAATTCAGCAGCGGCAATGACAAACTTTTTTTCATGCTCAATAAAATGACCCTACGCCGTGATTTGGCCAGCCCTATAACAGAGGTGCTGGGAGTAACGGTGCTTTGTGCCATTTTATATATTGGGGGGCGATTTGTATTTAGCGAAAACGCCCAACTTACCGGTGGTGATTTAATGGCATTTATTTTATTGTTCGCCATGATCATTAACCCCGCCAAAAATTTATCCACCACCATTTCCAATATTCAAAAAGGAATGGGAGCAGTAGAGAGAATTGAAGAGATTTTGCATGCGCCCTTACAAGTAGAAGAAAGAGACAATGCCACCGTTTTGAATGGATTCAATCATTCGATTGAATTTAAAAATGTTAGTTTTAATTACGACGACAAACCGATTTTAAAGAATATCAGTTTTGTAATAGAAAAAGGTAAAACGGTGGCTTTGGTGGGATCGTCAGGAGCTGGAAAATCAACCATAGCAGATCTAATTCCCCGTTTCCATGATGTGAGTGAAGGGGCAATCTTAATTGATGGCGTAAATATCAAAGACTTCACGATTCAATCGCTGCGCAAACAAATGAGCATTGTAACACAAGAAGCCATTTTATTTAATGACACCATCGCCAACAATATCGCTTTGGGCAACATCAATGCTTCGACGAAAGAAATATTGGAAGCCGCTACCATTGCCAATGCACACCAATTTATTCAACTCAAGGACGAAAAATACGATACCAATATAGGCGACCGGGGAATGAAATTAAGTGGTGGAGAGCGCCAACGGATAACGATTGCAAGAGCCGTTTTACAAAACCCCCCCATCCTGATATTAGATGAAGCCACCTCCTCTTTGGACACTGAAAGTGAACGACTGGTGCAGGATGCCATTGTTAACCTCATGCAAGACCGGACCTCCTTGGTAATTGCCCACCGGCTCAGCACCATCAGTAATGCAGACGAAATTATTGTATTGCAAAAGGGAGCCATTATAGAAAGAGGTACCCATGATTCCTTGATCTACCAAAATGGTTTTTACAAAAAATTAGTAGAAATGCAAGAAATAAAATAAGTGAATTTTTAAAAAATTGATTGCTTATCTTTCGATCAGTTGTTTTAATCATTTTATTATTTCGTCTATGTTGGTAAAAACTTTCGGCAGTGCCGTATATGGTGTAGAAGCAATTACAATTGCAGTAGAAGTAAACGTAAATAACCAAGGAAAATCAGACGCAATCATTGTAGGGCTGCCCGATGGGGCGGTAAAAGAAAGTTTATTGCGGGTAGAAAGCGCCATTAAAGACAATGATTTTTTCATGCCCCGCACCCGACTCATTGTGAACCTAGCCCCTGCGGATATTCGGAAAAGCGGTACGGCCTTTGATCTTCCAATAGCGATGGCCACGCTAGCTGCTAGCAACCAACTCGTCAATCCAGAAAAGCTCACTGACTATGTCATCATGGGTGAACTCAGTTTGGATGGCAATGTACGATCTATCAAAGGTGCATTACCCATCGCCATACAAGCAAGAAAAGAGAATTTCAAAGGCCTTATCGTACCCAAACAAAATGCCAGGGAAGCAGCCATGGTAAACAACCTAGCCGTATATGGTGTTAGCCACTTAAAAGAGGTAATCAATTTCTTTAAGGATGAGAGTAGCCTTGAACCCATTGTAGTAAATACCCGTGAAGAATTTGCCTATGCCCAAAGCGATTTTGACATCGACTTTTGTGACGTAAAAGGACAGGAAAATATAAAAAGAGCACTAGAAATCGCTGCGGCGGGTGGTCACAACGCTATTTTAATTGGCCCCCCAGGAGCTGGAAAAACAATGTTGGCAAAGCGGTTGCCTACCATTCTTCCACCCCTTTCACTGCAAGAAGCATTAGAAACCACTAAAATTCATAGCGTGGCGGGCAAGCTCCCTGAAAATGCCACTCTCATATCCAAAAGGCCTTACCGAAGCCCCCACCATACCATTTCAGATGTTGCCCTGGTTGGTGGCGGAGGTAATCCACAGCCTGGAGAAATTTCGTTGGCGCACAATGGAGTGTTATTCCTAGATGAATTACCCGAATTTAAGCGAACGGTATTAGAGGTAATGCGACAGCCAATGGAAGAAAGAAAAGTTACCATTTCAAGGGCAAAAATTGCTTTAGAATTTCCGGCTAGTTTTATGCTCATCGCTTCCATGAACCCCTGTCCCTGCGGCTATTTCAACCACCCCGATAAGCAGTGTACTTGCCCACCGGGTGCCGTACAAAAATATTTAAACAAAATTTCGGGACCGCTATTAGACAGGATTGATCTACATGTTGAAGTAACTCCAGTAGCATTTAGTGAATTATCATCTGAAAAAGCATTTGAAAAAAGTGATCGAATACGCGAAAGGGTTATACGGGCAAGGGATATACAGGCCAAAAGATATCAAGACAATGAAGGGGTGTATGCCAATGCGCAAATGAGCAGTAAAATGCTGAAGGAAATTTGTATTATTAACACCGCTAGCCAAAATCTCATCAAAATTGCAATGGAAAAACTAAATCTTTCTGCCCGTGCTTATGATAGAATATTAAAAGTAAGTCGTACCATTGCTGACCTAGTAGCCAGTGCCGATATCAAACCAGAGCACCTCGCAGAAGCCATCCAATATAGAAGTTTGGATAGGGAAGGATGGGGAGGGTAAGATCAACATCCATAATCAAAAATTGTAACTCCAATAGCAATAAATAAAATAACTTTAGCATTCAATCCAAAAAAACAGACAGAAAAACACTTCTAATGGAAAAATTTCAAAAAAATGAAAAAGATATTTTCACATTATTTTCAGCATTTTTTTACAAAGATTTCCCTATTCCTCCAGTATCTTATGTGCATCCCATCCATGCTGGAAAAGCAATCGCCGATTTTGATCTAGGCATTGAAGGAGACGATACGGGTGACAACATTTCTTCCTGGAATAAAAATTTTTCTGAACTGACCGTAGCTTATTATATCTGGAAAAATTATGACGCTAAACAATTACCCTATTGGGGGCTATGCCAATACAGGAGATACTTTTGCAATCACCTACACTGGTCCAAAATAAAAAAAGAATACCATTTTACGGATAGAGAAGCTGCATTTAAAAAAATATTTACCGAAAAATTACATTCAGAAATTGAAACCAATTTATTAGCCGGAAAGGTAATCAGCCCTATTCCATACCGTTTTATTAAATTAAAAAAATGGAGTGTTAAAAAACAATATTTTAGAGACCATGATGAAATATCTTGGAATTTAACAGAAGCAGCTATTAAAAAATTATACCCTCAGTATAGTAGTAGTTTTAATGCAATGGGAGAAGGACTAACTTGTTCTTGGTACAATATGCTCATAGCCAGTTGGAGTTTTTGGCATGGATACCTTACCTTTCTCTTTGACATTTTACTAGAGGTTAAAAAAGAACTGGTAATAACTGAAAATGTGCTACAAATAAGAATTTTCGGAAACCTATCAGAAAGATTATTGAATACGTATTTACGATATCACAAAAAAAACAAGGGGCTAGAAGTCCATTATTTACCGATCACCCGGATTTCATAAAAATCGCTGCCTATTACAAAATAGGCTGAACAATTTCTAGCAATGTTTTCGCTCTTACTGTATTGAGATGGTACTTAATTAAGTGTTCACGTGCATTTTTGGCAATCCTTTCACGTTCTGTTGGGCGAGCCAAGTAATAATCAATTGTATCAATTAGGTCATCTAAACCATCTGAACACCAGACTAGGTGTTTGCCAGATTCGAAATTGTTAGGAATCAAAATTTTAGGCTCCTGGCTAATCATAAAAGAGCCCACCGCTGGCACTTCCCAATATCGCATCGTATCCCAGCCAAGACCTCTAAAATTCAAGACAATTTTACATCTTGCAATTTCTTTCAAATAAAACAAACCTTTCCTTTTGTAGGTATTAAAATTTTGATCTAGGGTTGTTCCATTTTGATCACAATCGTATTTACCTGCTAAAAGCTTCAGTGCATCGGTTCTAATCTGTGGATTTTGTTGACCCCAAAAAGCTACATCATATTTTTTAAAATCTTCCAACACAGGGGGCAATATAATATTGTAGGGAAAGGAAAAAGGGAAAGGAAAAATGGTTGGATTAGCACCATGAAGCGAAGAGATGTACTCGCGCTTAAGAATGATATCAAAAGGTCTATACTTTATGGTTTGTTCGTAAAGATTTCCTAAATCATTCCGATAGAAATCGCCCCCAATTTCAGGAAAATCTCCCCCATCTATAAATAGTATTGGCTTGTTTTTTATTAAGGGCAAAATTTTAGTATAACGCTCAAGTGCATCTTTTTTTGCAGACGCAAGTATAACCAAATCGATTTCCTCAAAATGATTCATGAGTGGCAGACGAAAAGAAATTGTTGAAAACCCTAGATTTTTAGGGTAGGATTTAATAGGCAAATTAAATTTAGGATTCCATGGATAATCGATGACATTCTCCTTCCCCATTACTTTTACCAATCCAGAATACGTTAGATCCTGCAAATAGTCAAAGCGAGCGCTACATATGTACAAAATTTTCATAGGTTGTTATCAAGTTTGTTTATTCCATTGATACAAACGAAATGATTTTCCTCTATTTTTCTTGACAGCACCAGATTGTTTTTTAATTCCATTTCTCGTGTAAACCTATCAGTATGATAAAGATGGTATACGATAGCACTAAATTTCATAGAATAAAAAGATAATTTTTTCAATGCCTCCAGCCGCCATTCAATATCAGAATCTTCACCACCTCCTGCAAAAATATAATCTTCGTCAAAGCCATTGATTGATAATAAATCTTGCTTAAAAATACCCATATTGCAACCTAGTAGCCTGCCGGCATTTTTTCTTTTAAAGATCTGGGGTACAAAAGGCAAATACAAACCTTCTTCCACTCGTTTGCAACCTGTTAGTAATAAATTAATAAAATCAAAACCATTCATATTTTTATTATGCAATATACCAGTGGAAATTTTTTTACTCAGCATGACCCTTCGTCCATACATAACCCGACCAGGTTGCTTTGCTAGTAAGTACTGTTTTACCAAATGCCCATGTGGAATACAATCCCCATCTAAAAAAATAATAAAATCAGTCGATGAGGCAGCAATTGCCCTATTCAGCGCTTTGCACTTTCTGAAACCCTCGTCGGATTGAGAAACATGAATCAAGGGGAATGAAAGCAACGATTGTTGTTCGCTAATAAAATTTTTTGTTTCAACTGCGTCGTCATCTTCTGAAATAATTACTTCAAAAGTTTTCTTTGAAGATTGATTGTTCAATGCTAACAATAGAATCTCTAAATTGGCAATATTTTTATAATATGAAATTACTACAGATGCCAGCATAAGTGGTTGAAAGTATTGAATGAAATAACAGACAAATGAACCCGTTTAATTAGTGATTAATTGACAGCTAATAAACTTTCTAACAAATTTATATATTTATCGGTAATGTACTCCATACTGTGATAGCGATTTGCATAATTAAAACCATTCTCGATATACAATTCCCTTTTAGGGTCATTATTAAGCATTCGAGCTATTCCTTCAGCAATTGAACTACTATCGCCCACTTCAACAAGAATTCCTCTATCATCTCGAAGCAAATTCTGTAAGCCTCCGGCATTAGTGGAAACAACAGGAATATGATTCATAAAAGCATCTAGAACACTGCTACCAAGACCTTCTTGAATGGAGGTAACAACAAAGACTTCAAAAACAGGAAATACCGATTCCATATTTTCTTCAAAACCCATTAAGAAATAAACTTTATCTAGCTCATATTCCATTATTTTTTTTCGAACTGACGCTTGCAAATCACCTGAACCAAAATGAAGAAAAACGAAATCATCCCTTGTCTCCGATAATTTTTTAATGGCATCAATCATTGTAAAAGGATCCTTTTCATGAGTTAGCGCCGAGGTGGCACCAATAATATGCCGATGACTGATTGGTAATTTCGATACGACATTTGTAATCATCGATTCATTGGGTTCATTTTTTACTACGATATCTGAAATCACTTCAATGTCATTTCTGCCACAAAAGGCCGTTACGCATTCTTGTATTGCCTCACTGATAGCAACAATTTTATCAGTAAAAAGATATTTCAATTTGGTGAAATAGCCTTTTTGTATAAAGTTGACCCTTCTGGTATAAACAACTTTGGCACCATGAAAAAACTTTGTAAATACACAATAGGTAAGTATATGAGATGTTTGTGCGTGAATACAATTGAAATTTTTCCCCTTGGTAATCAGAAAAAAAACTACTCCGAAAATTGAATTAAATGAATCTACTGTAAACCCTGCATTTAATGCAGCTGCTTCAAGTGGGTAACCTTTTCTACAAATAAGATGACTTGAAATGCCTGTATTTCTAAATCCTTGCAGGGTATAGATAATTTGTCGCTCTCCCCCCCTCCAACCTCTTTCAAAATTTAATTCCAGCAATTTTATCATTATACAATTGAATTATTATTTTTTAGTCAATTCGAAAATTCCACATCCATACCAACAACCTAAATTGTTTTTGATTGCATCTTCCGTCAGTTCAACCGACTCGAAAAAATCACCCGCATCGTTGACATAGGAAAATCGATTAATCTCAAAATTGGTAGAAAGTAATTCAATCAAATACGATACTGAAAAAACACGATGTGCATTAAATTCTATGCGCTGTTTTCCAATGGGAACGGAAAAATAAAATCTTCCCCCTTGTTGTAATATTTCTACAATATTGGCAATAGCTTTTAGGTAGCCGTAATAATCAATGGTGTCATTGTATCTTCCCAAGCCAAAATGTTCGATTGCATGCAAGGAAGAGATAGAATCACAATAGTTTTTTAAATTTTCTGGCAACTGGGTTAAGTCAGCTTTATTAAAAATGACATTCTTTACTTTTTTTGTTTGCTCCCGAATGTCAAAAATTTCAATTTCTCTGAAAACCGCAACATGTGCTACAAATCCATCCGTTCTAGACCCTATATCCACATGTTTAACTGGTGCATACTTAAAAATTTGACTTGCCACATAAAGATCCTGATGGAAATAATGGCCAGACATGGTTCCGGATTCTTCAAATCTTTCTTTTAATATCCAGCGATTTTTCCCAAAAGGAAAAGTTGAATCCTTTCCTTTCTGTCTTTTAATTTCTTTCAAATTTTGACGACAAACTAGGTAGCTGCAAAATGTTTTATATAGATTTTTCATATTTATTTGATTTGCTTTAATTTACCAATTGGGATACCCTCCCATTCACTATAAGAAAATTTATTTATTGAAAATTTGCCGGCAATTGAATCCAATTTTCAGGAATTGCATCAGCAGTCCCCTCCATATGTGGCATCCATTGTTCAGGTGCAATTACAATTTTGGCTGAATTATTATTTAACCATCCCCCCCACCAACTAAATGAACTATTGGCTATAATATTATGCTTGCACTCACTCATCAGTTGCATATCAACAAAGCTTTTAGAACCAGTATTCCAATCAATAAATTCTCCATTCGACACCTGTATGTTTTGCTTAGCCCACTCAATATCATCTGAAAAAATAAAATAGTGTGGCTGATTCAGTTTTTCGTTGATAAATGCAATAGATCGATTATAATAACCAATCCCGAGTGAAGCGGCATTCTGCCCTAGTAAGTAATCGCCTCTTCTTATATGCAAACTCACTGAATTAACCTGGTTAATTTTATCCAGCAACTTTTTATTGACTATATCCTGCAAGGGTGGAAA
>JBIIVV010000312.1:0-3496 GCA_044339235.1 Ferruginibacter sp. | reverse complement strand
CATATTTTACAAGACCATATACCTCACAAGACAAAGGAACAATTGAGAATAGAAATGGTGTAATCAGATTATTTTTTCCTAAAAAAACAGACTTTAGACTAATCGATGAAAATGAAATTAGACGGGTGGAATCCGAAATTAATAACAGGCCAGTTAGAAAATTTGGTTATTTATCTGCTAATGAAGTACTTTTACGAAAGAAGGTAAGTGTTGCACTTATCAGTTGAACTCAGCATATCCTGAATGGATTTGTAGTGACAATAGCTGCATGTAATGCATTTTTGGAGTACAATAATCTTAGCAGCACTAGCAGTTTATTATTAATCAATATTCCACCTTGCAACAAGGCTTGGATAGTTAAAGTATAAATAATGAAAACAGTTCTAATCACAGGGAGCACAGCCGGTATTGGACTGGGCATTGCCCGGGAATTTGCCAAAAAAGGCAACTTTAATATTATTATGAATGGCCTTGAATTGAAAGGCCCGGAAATTGCGGCGGATATTGCAAAGGAATTTGGCATTAGGGTGATTTTTAACAACGCCAATATGTTACAGCCCCAGGCACTTTCAAAAATGGTAATTGAGGCGGTAGAAGTATTTGGTAAAATAGATGTACTGGTAAATAATGCAGGCATACAACATATATCTCCAGTTGAAGATTTCCCGGATCAAAACTGGGAGGCTATTATCGGCGTTAATTTATCAGCCCCCTTTTATCTAACAAAAGCTGTTTGGAAAGGTATGAAGGAACAAAAATTTGGCCGCATCATCAACATCGCTTCTGCACATGCACTGGTAGCTTCTGAATTCAAAGCGGCGTATGTGGCCAGCAAACATGGCCTTGTTGGCTTTACCAAAACCCTTGCGTTAGAAGGAGCACCTTTTAACATAACAGCCAATGCTATTTGCCCTGGTTATGTAAAAACAAGGATGGTAGAGGAGCAAATTGCTAACCAGGCACAGGCACACCATTTGAGCGAAGGGGAGGTTATTAGGAAAGTGATGTTAGTAAAGCAGGCGATTAAAGAATTTGTACCTGTAGAATTAATAGGCCAGATGGCGGTATTATTGGCAGGCGAAAATGCAACTGCTTTTACAGGTACAGTTATCCCGATTGACGGAGGATGGACGGCACAATGATATTTAATCATTTGCCACTTTTTATAATTTTTTTATACAGATTGTCTATATCTTTTTGTCATTGTTTTTTAATATATTATAGCTTATCACTATTGTCCAATTAAAGTACAGCACAGTTTTATAAATGCACAAAATCAGTGGTTACAGGTTAAGATTCGCTCAATAATCGATTGCAGGGATTTAAAAAAGATGTCATCTCCCTATTAACAGAGATGACATCTTTTTTTTCTATAGGCTCTTAAAGATTTTCTATAACCATTGCTGAAGCCCCACCGCCGCCATTGCAGATACCAGCTGCTCCATAACGGGCATTGTTTTGCTTCAACACGTTGATAAGGGTTACTATTATTCTTGCCCCACTACAACCCAATGGATGTCCTAATGCTACTGCTCCCCCATTTACATTTACCGTTGCTGGATCTAGTTTCATCCGCCTACTGTTTTCAATCCCCACCACTGCAAAAGCTTCATTGAGTTCCCAATAACTTATATCTTCCATTTTTAATCCCGCTTTTTTCACAGCTTTAGGAACTGCCAAAGATGGGGAAGTGGTAAACATTTCAGGTGCCTGTTCCGCATCGGCATAACCTAAAATTCGGGCAATGGGTTTCAGGCCCAACTCCTCTGCTTTTGCTTTACTCATTAGCAACAATGCCGCTGCTCCATCATTCATAGTAGAAGCGTTGGCAGCGGTAACGGTTCCGTCTTTTATAAAAGCACCTTTCAGAAAAGGAATCTTATCAAATATAACATTGAAAGGTTCCTCATCCTTGCCAAATAGCACTGTTGACCCATTTCGCTGGGGCACTACAACAGGAATTATCTCCTTTTCAAATTTCCCTTCGTTTACTGCAAACTGAGCACGCCGGTAACTTTCGATAGCAAAGCCATCCTGCTCCTGCCGGGTAATTCCACAGGTGCTAGCGCAAAGTTCAGCTGCATTACCCATCGCTTTTCCATCATAAACATCCGTTAGTCCATCTTTCACTAGTCCATCTATCATTTGCGTATTACCGTACTTGTTACCCCAGCGCAGGGTATCTGCATAAAAAGGTACATTGCTCATACTTTCCATACCGCCAGCAATTACAATATCTGAATCCCCCAGTAGAATACTTTGTGCAGCCAATGAGATGGATTTCATACCGCTGGCACATACCTTATTGATGGTAGTACAATTCACATGATCAGGCAAGCCGGCAAACTTGGCTGCCTGTCGGGCAGGCGCCTGACCTAAATTGGCTTGAACCACCGATCCCATCAAAACATCGGTTACCAGCGCTGGAGCAATACCCGATTTTTCAATCAAACCCTTAATGGCAAAGGACCCTAACTGGGTGGCAGTGAAATTTTTTAAGGCACCTCCAAAACTTCCAATAGGAGTTCTTAGTGCTGCAATAATATATATATCGGTCATATGGAGTTGGATTTAACTGGTTTGAATTAATCGATTCAAACCAATGATTAAAAATATAAAAAATAGTGATTTTTCAAAACTATCTCCGAACTTTATTTTTAAGAAAGTAAAGATAAATACCTTATAAAGTTTTTAGCGTTAACTTGTTTGATTCATTACTTTATTTGGAGTTCTGTTGATAAATCTGGGATGAGAGCCTGTATTAAAGTGCAGGTTCTAAAAAAGTAGAAAAATTAAAAACTCATTTCAGGAATTTCACCTTCAATTATCAACTTCCCGTCTGTTGCCTTGATAATATCCTCAATACTTATACCAGGTGCCCTTTCAACTAATTTAAACCCGCCTTCTGGTAAAATTTCCAACACCGCTAATTCAGTAACTATTTTTTTTACGCAATTCAGCCCTGTTATCGGTAAGGTGCATTTTTTTAGAAGTTTTGACTTTCCATCCTTACTCACATGCTGCATAGCAACTATTATATTTTTTGCAGATGACACTAAATCCATGGCCCCGCCCATTCCTTTTACCCTTTTTCCTGGTATTTTCCAATTCGCAATATCTCCGTTTTCAGATACTTCCATTGCTCCAAGAATAGTCAGATCAATATGCTCTCCTCGTATCATAGCAAAACTTTCTGCAGAATTAAATAGAGAAGATCCAGGTTGTAAACTAATAGTCTGTTTGCCTGCATTTATAAAATCAGCATCCACTTCCTCCTCTGAAGGATAGGGCCCGATACCTAATAAACCATTTTCGGATTGCAACACTACATTAATATTGTCTGGTATATAATTTGCAACCAGGGTTGGTATACCGATTCCTAAATTCACATAATAACCATCTCTGAGTTCTTTTGCAATTCGCTGCGCAATCTGGTTTTTACCTAGTCCTACACCAGGCTTTGAAATATTGGAAATATCAGATACTGCATTAATGA
>JBIIVV010000311.1:0-3506 GCA_044339235.1 Ferruginibacter sp. | reverse complement strand
ACATCGCATGGGTTTATACCTTGGGATGATGAGCACCATTTGGAACTTTCACAAACCAATGGAGAAATTGATGGCCGTTGGATATTCGCCAATGCAAATAACACCCCCCGTGTTGCTAGAATTGACCTCTCTACTTTTCACACAGCAGAGATCATCGAACTACCCAATAGTGGTGGTAATCACTCCTCTCCCTTTATTACAGAAAATACTGAATATATCGTAGCTGGCACCAGATTTAGTGTGCCACCCGATGATAAAAATGGCGATGTTCCTATCAACACCTACAAACAAAATTTTAAAGGTTCCATTAGTTTCATCAGTGTTGATAAAAATGATGGAAAAATGGAGATTGCTTTTCAATTGCAATGCCCTGGAGTAAATTTTGACCTAAGCCATGCAGGAAAAGGGAAATCACATGGCTGGTTTTTCTTTAGCTGTTACAACACGGAACAGGCAAATACATTGCTAGAGGTAAATGCATCCAAGCGCGATAAGGATTTTATTATGGCAGTTAACTGGAAAAAAGCAGAAGAATATTTGAAAGCTGGAAAAGGCAGAAAACAATCAGTCAAATATGCGCACAATGTGTACAACGAAAAAACACATTCCGCAACATCAGAAATAAAAACAGAAGTGACTGTTTTGGATACCAAAGACCTAAAAGATATCTGCTATTTCATTCCATGTCCAAAATCACCTCATGGTTGTGATGTAGACCCTACGGGAGAATATATCGTAGGAAGTGGAAAATTAGCCGCATTAATTCCTGTATTTAGTTTTGATAAAATACAAAAAGCAATTGCAGAAAAAACATACGAAGGAGATTACGATGGCATTCCTGTTATAAAATATGAGGCAGCATTATATGGCGAGGTAAAAAAACCAGGCCTAGGACCATTGCATACAGAATTTGACGGCAAAGGAAATGCAATTACATCATTCTTTGTATCCTCAGAAATAGTTAAATGGAATATCAAAGATTTAAAGGTGTTGGACAGGGCCCCTACTTATTACTCAGTTGGGCACCTTTGTATCCCTGGAGGAGACACCAAAAAACCAAATGCAAAATATGTAATCGCCTATAATAAAATTACCAAGGACCGTTACCTGCCTACAGGTCCAGAACTAGCACAGAGTGCTCAGTTATATGATATCAGTGGAGATAAAATGCAGTTAATACTAGATTTCCCAACCATTGGCGAACCACATTATGCGCAAGCAGTAGCAGCAAGCGTTATCCGTGACAGGTCAGTTAAGTTTTATAAGATTGAGGAAAATAACCACCCCTATGCATCGAAAGGCGAGGGTACCACAAAGGTTACCAGAGAAGGAAACAAAGTGCATGTATACATGACAGCCATCCGCTCTCACCTTACCCCTGATAATATTGAAGGAATTAAAATGGGCGATGAAGTTTACTTTCACTTGACCAACCTTGAGCAAGACTGGGATGTGCCCCACGGATTTGCCATCAAAGGAGCGGCCAATGCAGAATTGTTAATTATGCCTGGTGAAACATCCACTTTAAAATGGACACCTGACAGAGTAGGTATATTCCCAATGTATTGTACCGATTTCTGTAGCGCATTGCACCAGGAAATGCAGGGATATGTAAGGGTATCACCAGCAGGAAGTGCCGTTCCAATTAGTTTTAGCACAGGTACCAATCTGCCTAAAAACGAAACTGATACTAAAAAATAATATTCAGGGAGGAGCGCTTCAAAAGCTGTGATAGCATTCCTACCACAGCTTTTAAAGCGCTCTTTTCAATTATAACTCAACAGAATGAAAAACAATAAAATAGCAACGGTAACAAGAATGTTACTTTTATTGTGCGGCATTGGATTGGTAATGGTTTTATTTACCCCGATGTGGCGCATAGATTTAGACGCTCCTCAATACCCTGAAGGATTGCGCATGCTAATTTATGCCAATAAACTCGCCGGAAATGTAGATATTATCAACGGACTAAATCACTATATCGGAATGAAGACATTGCATACCGATGATTTTATAGAATTCAAAGTTCTTCCTGGTATTATTCTATTTTTTGCAATATTATTTGTTATAGTAGCCATTGTAGCTAGTAGAAAATGGATGAATTTCTTATGTATACTTTTCATCCTTTTTGGTGTAGTTGCAATGATTGATTTCTGGCGATGGGAATATAACTACGGCCACCATCTTAACCCAGAGGCAGCTATCATCGTTCCTGGAATGGCCTATCAGCCTCCTTTAATAGGATTTAAACAATTACTCAATTTCGGTGCCTATTCAATTCCTGATATAGGAGGATGGATTTTTGTTTCCGTAGGGATAATTTTATTAGGGCTGGTAATCTATGAATGGAGAAAGCATAAGAAGCAAGTTTCTATTTCCAACACAGTTCCATTCATTTTAATTGGATGTATTACGCTTGGTATAAGCGGATGTAGCAGCTCCCCCAATCCAATACGTATTGGAAAAGACAACTGTGAATATTGCAAAATGACCATTAGCGACAAAAGATTTGGAGCAGAAATAGTAACCAAAAAAAGCAAGGTGTATAAGTTTGATGACGAGCACTGCATCATTGAATTTATCAAATCCAATGAAATTGAAAAAAAAGATATCGCGGATTATTACTTTACCAATTTCAGCATTCCTAACCAGTTAATTAAAGTTTCTGATGCCCATTTTCTGCAAAGCCCTGCCCTCAAAAGTCCAATGAATGGAAATATTGCCGCTTTCGAAAACGAAGACAGCTTGGAAAAAACATTCTCGATAACAAATGGAAATAAAATTACTTGGGAGGAAATGCAGCAATGAAGAAATTAATTATAATAACCAGTTTTCTTTTCACTATTACCGCTTCCGCAAAAACCATTCACGTAGGTGCTAATCGAGACTATAAAACCATTACGGCGGGTATAGCAGCAGCTACTTCAGGCGATACTGTGCTCGTAGACGCGGGTCTTTACAGAGAACAAAAAATGACCATCCGCAAAATGATTGTTTTAAAAGGTATTGGTTACCCTACATTAGATGGTGAAAAAAAATTTGAAATTATCGCTATCAAGGCAAATGGAGTAGTAGTGGAGGGTTTTAGAATAATGCATTCCGGAATTTCAAATCTTGAAGATCTAAGTGGTATAAAAGTATACGACTGCAATCATGTAACTATAAAAAACAATATACTTGAGGATACCTTTTTCGGAATTTACATACAAAATGGAGTCAATTGTATTATTGAAAACAACCAGCTAACCGCCCAGGGTGGCGAAGAGCAACAAAATGCCAATGGCATACACTGCTGGAAATGCGACAGTATGCGAATCATCGGTAATAAAGTGTCGGGACATAGAGACGGCATATATTTTGAATTTGTAAAAAACTCAATCATATGGCGTAATACTGCTGATAAAAATATTCGGTATGGATTGCATTTTATGTTTTCAAATGATGATACGTATGTAGGTAATATTTTCAGCAATAATGGATCAGGTGTATCCGTAATGTTCAGTAAG
>JBIIVV010000310.1:0-3529 GCA_044339235.1 Ferruginibacter sp. | reverse complement strand
GTGGATAGTAATTGAATTAATTGAAAAACAACTAGGGACAAGAAAAATCTCACAATTGGGCGGGTTGGCGCACAAAGCTCCGGTATTAACTATTTTACTGGTTGTTATTGTATTTGCAAATATCGCGTTGCCGCTTACAAATGCCTTTGTAGGCGAATTCATGATGTTTGGCGGATTGTTTAGATTCAATATTTGGTATGCGGCATTTGCAGGAGTAAGTATTATCTTGGCAGCGGTATATACCTTAAATATGGTTCAAAAGGTTTTTTACGGAGAAACCAATTCCATTACAGCAAATATGAAAGAAATTTCATTGAATGAAAAATTAGTATTGATTCTATTGGTGGTAATGATTTTTATTGCGGGCGTATATCCGCAGCCATTTTTTGAATTAACAAAAGATTCAGTAGCCACCATTACAGCAAGATTTAAATAATCCTAATCTTAAATTATTCCGTCGAATCGGGAGGAAAAAAATATGAATGCAATTTTATTAACAGCAATCTGGGGTATTATCATGATGTTTGGAGGTGTATTCTTCAAAAGCAAGTCAACGCCTAAATACTGGGCTATTGCAGGCTTGGTAATCATTATTATTTCGAATTGCCTGGAGCTTACATCGGGGGAAGCTTTTTTTGCTATAGACAGTAAGTACATGCTGTCATTCAATAGCTTTAATTTAACCTTTATAACGGTTGCGCTAGTCAGTACTTTGCTTTTCTTTTTGCTGAGTGGCAGCGATATCGAAAAGGTGGGGAATAATGTTTCCGAATATTTCGCATTGATATTTTTTGTTTTATGTGGTGTTTGCCTTTCGGCTACTTACAATACCTTACTGATATTATTTCTGGGAATTGAAATTATGTCGATTCCGCTTTATATTTTAACTGGAGCCGACAAACGAAATTTAAAAAGCAATGAAGCTGCATTGAAATATTTTTTGATGGGGGCATTTTCTACTGGCATCATGTTGATGGGAATTGCTTTTGTTTATGGCGGAAACAGCGCGGGTACTTTTTTCATCAACGACATTAATATTGGCGAAGGAAAGATGCCGGTATTGATTGCTATCGGGATGGTATTTATGCTGATTGCCATGTCATTCAAAGTGTCGGCAGCTCCGTTTCATTTTTGGACACCTGATGTATATGAGGGAGCTCCTACGGTTTTCACTTCTTTTATGGCAACCATTGTAAAGATTGCAGGATTTATGGCCTTTATTCGTTTGTTTGAAAATTCATTTGGAAAGGTGCACGGACAATGGCAGCTATTGATTGCGGTGATCACTGCGGCAACCCTATTTATTGGTAATTTGACGGCAGTGTTTCAGCAGAGTGTTAAAAGAATGCTTGCTTATTCAAGCATTGCCCAGGCTGGATTTATGTTATTGGCTGTTTTTGCCCTTAATGATACTGCTAAGGAGGGGTTGGTTTTGTATTCAGCGGCTTATAGTTTGGCTACGATTGGGCTTTTTGCGATTTTAATAAAAATGTACGACTACACAATAGATGGATTTAATGGCTTGGCCAAAAATGAGCCGGTGTTGGCGGTTACTGCTACCATATTTTTATTGTCTTTAACTGGCATTCCGCTAACAGCTGGGTTTCAAAGCAAATTTGTAATGTTAATAGCGGCTGTCCGGGATGGACACCAGCATTGGCTGGTATTGTGGGCCGTAATTTGCGCTGCTGTCAGTGCCTATTATTATTTTAAAATCATTCAGGCTATGTTCTTTAAGGAAGCTGGCCAGGATGTAAAAGACCATGGTTCAATTGCAGCAGGTTCGGCTATTACGATTGGTTTTAAGGCGCTTTTAATCTTCACCGCAATTTTAATCATTCTACTGGGTTTATTCCCTTTCTTACTTACCGAGTGGTTGCATTATTGATTTTGTTGAAATAGTGGTGGGCCGTTCAAGTGGATATGAACCTCTTTTTATTGTTAAATTGGTAAACTTCCAATAATTTTTAAACAAACTGCGATTGATATACTGTTAATTACCGCTTATACTCTTTTTTGAGTGTGTATACTATTTCGGAATTAACTTTATTGTGAATAAAAATTTCATGAAGACAGCCGACTCTATTGCACTTTCTTACAACACGATTAAAAGTAACCGTTTGCGAACAGCTATTACGGTAATTATTATTGCATTGGGTATAATGGCCTTAATAGCTATTATTACTGCAGTGGAAGCTGTCAACCAAAGTCTTACCCAAAGTTTTTCCACCATGGGCGCCAATGCATTCAGTATTCGTTTTAGGGAGCGGAATGTGCAATTTGGTGGCGGGCCTAATCGCGATGGGGTCAAAAAATCATCCCGAAAGTCGTTGGTAGCTAAAAAATCAAATGAAGGCAAAGTAATCACTTTTAACGAGGCTAGGGCATTTAAGGAGCGATATTCCTTTCCGGCAGTGGTGGGCATTGCATTACCTGGACCGGCAGGTGTGATTGTTAATACAGATTCTAAAAAGACAAATCCGGATATAAGGATACTGGGAGGGGATGAAAATTATTTGCAACTCAATGGGTACGAATTATCAGATGGCAGGGATTTTAATGAAGCCGATGTTGAATCTGGAAGGAGTGTTTGTGTAATTGGAAATGTGATTGCTCAAAAACTGTTTGGGGAAAACGCACAACGTGCCATTGATAAAATTATCAGCGTATCCAATAGAAAGTATCGAATTATAGGTGTTTTGAAAGATAAAGGCAGCAGTGCTTTCATGAATTCAGACAAAGTGGTTATAACCACTTATAATAATATTAGGCGGATGTTCGGTTCCGAAGGAAGGTCGTACAATATTGCAGTGATGGTAAGTGATTTAAAAATGATGGAAGTGGCAGTGGGAGAAGCAAAGGGTGCCTTCAGGCCTGTTCGTAAATTGGATATCAAGGAGGATGACAATTTCTTCATTGACCAAAGTGATAGCATTGCACAATCCCTGATGAAAAACCTGGGTTTTTTAAAGTATGCAACTTTAGCTATTGCCTTAATTACCCTGATAGGTGCGGCCATTGGCTTAATGAATATCATGCTGGTAGCGGTAAATGAGCGGACTAAGGAAATAGGGCTAATCAAGTCACTCGGGGGTAAGGCTGGTGAGGTGAGGGCCCAATTCCTATGGGAATCCATATTAATTAGCCTTATGGGCGCCTTTGTTGGTATCATATCGGGCATTTTGTTTGGAAATATAGTGGCTGTCCTGCTTAAAACAGGCTTTGTTATCCCTTGGCTTTGGATTTGTATCGGAGTGCTGGTTTGTTCATTGGTAGGGCTATTGGCAGGCCTCTATCCTGCTTATAAGGCCGCCAAACTGGATCCTATTGTGGCTTTACGCTATGAATAGGAGATATCTAAAATCGCTCTCTTTGGATATACTGAATTTAATATTTTATTAATATCCCCTATCACTAGCGTTGCGTTATAAATCAAAGATATTCAATTGATTATCTTTTTGTTCTTTGAAATATTGTAATTGAGTTTGCTGAAACAGTTGATTTATGGGCATTCTTTCGAATATGGATA
>JBIIVV010000088.1:0-12292 GCA_044339235.1 Ferruginibacter sp. | reverse complement strand
GTATGGGATACTTCGCATTACAACCAATTGCAAAAGAAAAATACCGTGCTATTTGGAAAGATAATAAAGGAATGCAGCACGAAACTCTCTTACCCGATGCAAATAAACAAGGGGTTGTGCTGAGCACTGAACTCACCGCTAATCAACTGAATTATTCTCTTAAAAGACTCGATAGCATAGCGGCCGATTATACAACCTATCAGGTAGAAGCACAAATGCACCAGCGGCTGGTATACAGTGCCAAGGTGAATATGACCAAAAAAACGAGTATCACCGCGCAGATAGACACAGATAGCTTGCCCAATGGCGTTTTACAATTAACCATATTTAACGCTGCCCTTCAGCCGATTGCCGAACGCATCGTTTTTATCAATCATGACAATTATTATTTCATCACTGATCTGCATTCTGCCGATAAAAACCTTACCAAACGTGGCCGAAATTCACTACAAATAGATGTAGGAGAAAGCTTAAAGTCTAATTTATCTATCTCTATTACCGATGCAGACCTTAATCCAATTTCTAAAAATGAAGAAAGTATTTACTCGCAGCTATTATTATGCAGCGATTTAAAAGGATATGTTTACAATGCAGCCTATTATTTTTCAGGAGATGCCGATTCTGTGAAGCAGCATCTTGACCTGGTAATGATGACCAATGGATGGAGAAGATTCAGGTGGAATGACCTTTTAACTGGCAATTGGCCTAAAATCAAATCCATTCCGGAGAACAAGCTTTTAATTAAAGGGCAAATTTTGGGGCTATCAAAATCATTGCTATTCCAGAAAGAATTGACCGGCATTTTAAAAACAAAAAATGGATCTACTAATGTTTTCACGATGCCAGTAAATAGCTTGGGTGAATTTCAGCAGGACGGTCTTTACTTTTTTGACACTGCCAAATTACATTATCAACTCAATAATGATAAAGACAAAATCCTGACTACAACAGCCAGTTTTGCATTTAAAAGCAATTTCATTAAAGGGCCGCCACAATCTATTTCAATGCTTTCAGGATTGTATTCACCCGAAAAAACAGACAGTCTTGTCTTGCTAAAAAGCATTTCAATGGCCAACTTGCTTCGTAATCAGACAGAAAGAAATAAAGTAAAAACACTTGAAACAGTGATGGTTCGAACTTCACAAAAATCACTAAAACAAAAATTGGATGAGGAGTATACTTCCGGCTTTTTTTCTGGAGGCGACGGCTATACCTTTACTACCGAAGATGACCCATTTGCAAAATCAGCTATTAGTATATTAGCTTATTTACAAGGCAAGGTGCCTGGATTGCAAATTAACACTGCCGGTGAAGGAAGTGCCACCTGGCGCGGAAGTCCTACCAGCTTTTTTATGAATGAAATGAATTCAGATGTTTCTAGGCTGCAAAGCACCAACATGAATGATGTAGCGATGATCAAGGTTTTTCGACCACCATTTTTTGGCGCATTTGGTGGAGGTACTGGAGGAGCTATTGCAATTTACACGAAAAAAGGGGGCAGCGACAATTCACAAATCAAAGGTTTGTTTGTCGAAATTATCAATGGCTATTCAATTATCAAGGAATTTTATTCGCCCGACTATGAAAAAAAATCCGAACCTGATGCTAACGATTACAGGACAACGCTTTATTGGAATCCAAATTTACACCTTGACAAAAATACAAGGCGGGTAACTATCCCATTTTTCAATAGTGATTTTTGCAAAAAAATACGGGTTACCATTGAAGGGATCAATGAATTGGGAAAATTGACTAGGGAGGAGAAAATTATTGAATAATTTCGTCCTTCAATATGAAAGAGGATGTTAATAAAAATTATCACCCCAGCTAAATATTCAACTTCAAATAATACGAAGGTTGAATATGCACTCCTGTTTTAAAACATATTGTAAGCAACTGCTTTTATTCTGCCATTCCTTCCAGCGACAAAAGAAAAGCATATTCTCTGGCCTTATCAGTCAATGGCTTATATCTTCCGGAAGCGCCGCCATGGCCCGCTTCCATATCTGTATGCATTAATAATAAATGATCGCCGGTTTTCATTGCTCTAATTTTTGCCACCCATTTAGCTGGTTCAAAATATTGAACCTGGCTATCGTGCAAACCTGTAATTACCATCATATTGGGATAGGTATGATTGGCTACATTGTCATAGGGAGAATAGGATTTCATGTAATCGTAGCTTTCCTTGTCGGCAGGATTTCCCCATTCATCGTATTCGTTGGTAGTAAGTGGAATGGATGAATCGCTCATGGTGGTAACTACATCTACAAATGGAACCGCAGCTATTACACCTTTCCAAAGATCGGGACGCATGTTGATGATGGCGCCCATCAATAATCCACCGGCACTACCCCCATTGGCATAGAGATGACTTGAAGAACTGTATTTTTTCGCAATCAAAAACTCAGCGCAATCTATAAAATCAGTAAATGTATTTTTCTTATTCATCATCTTGCCATCCTCATACCAGTATCGCCCCAACTCCTGCCCTCCGCGGATATGAGCAATGGCAAAGGCAAAACCCCTGTTCAATAAACTAAGCCGAACACTACTAAAGGAGGCATCCATACTGATGCCATATGACCCGTATGCATATAGCAACAAGGGGGAATTGCCATCTTTAACAAATCCCTTTTTATATACAATAGAGATGGGAATTTGAATGCCATCTTTTGCAGTGGCAAATATTCGCTCCGTTGCATATTGCTGTGCATCAAAACCGCCTAATACCTCCTGCTGTTTCATCCGCTTTTTATCTTTTGTAACCATATTGTAATCATACACTGAATTGGGAGTGGTCAAAGAAGTGTAATTGAAACGAAGCGTATCCGTATTGTATTCAGGATTGGATCCAATACCTGCCACATAGGTAGGTTCATCAAAAGGCAGAAAATGACTTTCCTTATTTTGAGTATTCATAATATGAATCTGTGTCAGCCCATTTCTTCTTTCATTGATGGCTATAAAATTTTTAAACAATTCAAACCCCGATACGAGCACATCTTGGCGATGTTCAATCAATTCCTTCCAGCTACTTTCACCCGTTTCATCTTCTGCACAGGTAACAATTTTGAAGTTCTTTGCTTGCAGATTGGTACGAATATAAAATCGGTCATTTGCATGGTCCACACTATAAATCACCTCCTTCATACGAGGCTGAAAAACTACCAATGGGTCATTTGGCTGATTGGCATTTATCCAACTTACTTCCGAAGACAAGGTAGCCTTTGAAACTACTGTAATATATTTTTCAGATTTTGTTTTCCCTACCCCAATATAGTTGGAAGGGTCCTTTTCTTCATACACCAGCTGGTCCAATGCGGGGGCTGTTCCGAGTAGATGTCGCATTATTTTTTCAGATAAAAGCGTCACTGGATTTTTTGCCGTATAAAAAATAGTTTGGTTATCATTAGCCCAAATAGGCCCGCCCTCGGTTCCAGTTATGGCATCGCTGAGGGTTTCTCCTGTTACCAGGTTTTTGATATAAATCGTATACTCCCTTCTTGATAAAGTATCCACTCCATAGGCTAGCAAATGATTGTTGGGGCTAATAGAAAAGCCAATGGCTGAAAAATAAGTATACCCTTCTGCCATGGCATTTACATCGAGTAAAATCTCCTCCTCAGCTTCCAATTTTTCCTTTTTGCGGCAATAGACAAAATAATCTTTACCTGTCACCTGACGGGTATAATAAAAATAACCTCTTTTAAACACGGGCACCGATTCATCCTCTTCTTTTATCCTTGCCTTCATTTCATTGTACAAGCTATTCTGTAATGATTCCGTTCCAGCCATCATGGCATCATAGTAAGCATTTTCAGCATTGAGGTAGGCAACCACTTTTTCACTATCGGGGCCTTTTTTAAAATAATCATTTAGCCAATAATAATTATCAATTCTGGTATCATCATGCGCCCTTAATTCCTGTGGTTGAATGGCACAAACTGGGGGAACAATATTTTGCGGCCACTGGTAGGGAGTTATTTTCACTTTAATTGTATTGATGCATTAAAAAATTAGCTATGTCACAAAAAATCATCAAAAAGAAGTTCGCCTTGCCAAAACTATCTCATTTTTAAACTGCTTTCTGATTCCTTTTAAATTAAACAGTTCTGTAAAGATAATATAGACTCCGACTGCAAGCTGCTGATTTTTTTCTCCCAGCCCATCCCACCGGAAATTTCCAACGGTACCGCACAAAGCATTTTTTTGTAGATATCTAACTGGCCTACCTAATGCATTAAAAATCGTGATATTGGCAACATAACCCGGCTCGGGAAAATGATAATCCAAGGTTGCAAAGTCATCCTGTCCATCATTGTCAGGCGAAAAAATTTCTGGAGACAATTTTAACTCCCCCGTCAATCCATCATTGATTCGGTATTGTGAATTTTTGTAAGTGGGTGTTCCATATCCAACAGCAGTAGCGGCAGAATGCCAGTTGTCTGCCAATTGGGTAGTAGCATTGTAATCAATCCTTTCCAATGCCACTCCTTCCACCTGATCCATCAGCTTAAAATGCCATTTTTCGTTATACGTTAACTCATCTATGATTTCCCCCTGTGCATTCAATATAACGACCGTCCCCTTGTCATCATTAAAAGATGGCATTGCATCGATTTCTATAAACGCATCCTTGTTTTGAACAATATAATTTGCCCTCACCATAGCAGCACTTGCCGTAATCACTCTAAATTCCTGTGGAAAAAACAAATTGTTTTCATTACTCAATTGTACAATTCCACTGATAGCGCCACTGCTATTTCTAGTAGCAATATAGATTTGCCGTAGATCCAATAGCTTATTGCTGCGATTGTATATTTCTACATAATCTGTTGCGGAAGGGCGCGGGTTAAAGAGTATTTCATTGATTACCATATCCGATGTGGATGCTGGTTCCGATAATCCCACTCGGGCAGTACGATTGCTGCTGCCAATGGCGTTGCCAACACAATCGGTAAGGGATGTTACCGATACCGTATACCCTTTATTGCGCGACAAAGGACTGCCCAATCTTAGCATCACCCTGTCAAAAATTGGCGCTACTGCTACAACATAAGAAGGCATTCCGATTCCTGCGTCAATGCCATAGCTTTCTTTTATAGCAGCTTTCATACTATCGAGCGGCTCATCAAAAATCAATACCAGCTGTAGACTATCGATAGCGTATGCACGCAATAACCTGGGCGGCGATTTATCTGCATTTACAGTCTCTACTGCATTTTTCTTTCCGGGTGTACCGCCACTCATATCGCTGCTCGCCTTCCAATTGCTTCCTCCACTGCAGGGATTGTGGGCGTCAATCATTTCTAGCGACCACCCTCCTTGTTTTTTTAAAGGGTTCTGGTACCAGCTATCCGAATAACTTAGCGAATGCATGATTTCATTTTGGGCATTTTTCAAAATCAGCTGCCCCGAAACATTATCAAGGGATGGAAAGCTGGTTACCGAAATCGTAGGCCCCAGTAAAGACATACTAGTGGCGGCAGCACTGCTACATACAATTACCAAACTATCCGGCAGCAAAATAAAATTGGGTATCGGTCCACTTAGGCCCGATGCATCACCAACGCGCCACCCTTGTAAATGAATTGCATGGGTAGTGGTGTTTTTCAATTCAACCCATTCTAGGTTGGGCAAACCCACTGTTGGTGAAGGGTCTGCCATAATTTCATCGATCACCACATCATATTGGCGGGGAACATAAGGGGCAAAATAAATAAAACTACAAAGGCCGTTAACGATACTATTCCCCGCCAAGTCCTTTACCCCATTTACCGTGAGCTGGTAATTCATTGCGTTGGAGAAAGTATCCAAAAATAATAAATGAACCAATGAATTGTTAAGGGTATCTAATACAGCGGCAACCGGAAAACCCAATAATTGATTGGCAAAATAATTCACTTCCAATTGGCTACTGAATTTATCCAACGATTCATTCAGTAATAGATCCACTGAATGATTGGAAGTAACCGTAACCGATTGAATGATCGGAGGGGTGGTATCCGGTAAATAAGGCTTTACCAAAATATCATCCACAAAATGTCGCTGAAAAAAACTAGCGGTACTTTGCTTAACCAATACACCAAAAAAAAGTGAGCTACTAAACGTAGAATCAACGGCCACCCCTTCTGTCAACCAACTATTGCCAGTTCCGGTTGCATCGCGGCTCAAGGTCCATTGGTTTAACCCATCGCGCGTAACTTTTATCTTGACTGCAATATTCACAGACGCGGTTGTTCCATTGGCGCCATCTATTATTTTAGTAATGACCCCTCCAGCAGATTTTCGGAATAAACTGATTTCATCATCGGTGCCTCCGATGCGCACAAAATAACCACTGGTAGTAGCTGCAGTAAGATCACTATCCGATGCGATCAAAAAAACATCCGTATAATTTGCAGCAGAGGTATTAAAAAGTAAATTGACAAAGAACTCCCATTGGGCAGCGGTAGCCAGTGTGCTGGAAGTACTCAGGTAATAGGTGCTATTGGCAACCGTATTATTACTTTGCAATTGCAATGCAGTATTTACTTTCCAATTGGATGGAATTCCCATCCATTGTGGATTGGTAGCAATATCGCCATCCGAAAAGCTTTCGGTAACCTGGGCTTTTGCAATTGAAGCTGTAAATACTAAAAAGGCGAAACAGATCAATGATTTTGCTTTCATATAAAGGCTACTCGGTTTTGATTTTACTACCGCAAATAAGCATCCCCACACATCCAGCCTACTGCAGGTTCAAAACCTATAACAAAATAATATAATTTAATTTTTAATGGAAACTAAATTGGATAGAATATTTTTTTAGTTTGGTCAATTAAACCAATGTTGTTATTTTTGCCCTTCAATGATGATTATAAAACATACATTTTTTACGAAGAAGCGTTCCTTTATAGGGAAGGTCATTTAGTATTTTGTTTGTTACACAATATGCAAAGCCTTCCGCAAAAACGGGAGGCTTTTTTTGGTTCTACCCCCATTCCAATCAGGATTCAATGGATCTAGGGCAGAATAATAATAAGCAGAAAAATATTTTTTTTAATAGGTATTAATTTATTCATTCAACAACAAAACAACCATACAATGAAAGTAGCTGTAGTAGGTGCAACGGGTTTGGTAGGCAGCAAAATGTTGCAAGTATTAGCCGAAAGAAATTTTCCGGTATCCGAATTAATTCCAGTGGCTTCTGAAAGATCCATCGGTAAGGAAGTGGATTTTAAAGGGAAAAAATATACGATCGTAGGATATGCCGATGCCATTGCGGCTAAACCAAATGTGGCCATTTTTTCAGCCGGTGGTGGTACATCATTGGAACTGGCTCCTTTATTTGCGGCTGCGGGCATTACTGTCATTGACAACTCAAGTGCATGGCGCATGGACCCTACCAAGAAACTGGTGGTACCCGAAGTAAATGCAGCTGTTCTCACTGCAGCAGATAAAATCATCGCCAATCCAAATTGCTCCACGATCCAACTGGTAGTAGTATTGAAGCCATTGCATGACCGATATAAAATTAAAAGAGTAGTAGTATCTACCTATCAAAGTGTTACTGGTACTGGCGTAAAAGCGGTGGAGCAATTAATGAATGAAAGAAAAGGTATCGTGGGAGAGATGGCTTACAAATACCCGATCGACTTGAATGCGATTCCACAGATTGATGTATTTCTTGACAATGGATATACCAAGGAAGAAATGAAAATGACCAATGAAACGGTCAAGATTATTGGTGATGCAAATATTAAACTAACCGCCACCACGGTGCGCATACCCGTAATGGGTGGTCATAGCGAAAGCGTAAACATTGAGTTTGAAAACGATTTCAACTTAGATGAGGTGAGAACGCTATTAAGCCAAGCGCCGGGTATTATCGTGCAGGATGATATTGCCAATAATATTTATCCAATGCCATTAACCGCTCATGAAAAAGATGAAACATTTGTTGGCAGGATCAGAAGAGATGAAACACAAGCCAATACACTCAATTGCTGGATCGTAAGCGACAACCTGCGCAAGGGCGCTGCAACCAATGCAGTACAGATTGCAGAATATTTAATGGAGAAGGGACTTTTGTAAATCAACCTTCCCTTGGAAAAATAAAAAATGGCCACCTATATAGATGGCCATTTTTTTAAACTTATATTTTTGAAGCATTTGTCACTTACAAGCTTCATTCTTTTTTACATTAATTGATTGTCCAAGTTTCGCTGCCTCTTAGCAATTTATCCAGATCACCCTTGCCTCTTTTAGCAATTACGTCTTCAATCTGCATGGTCATACCATCTTCGTAGCAAGCACGATCGGTTTCATAAAACACGCCAAAAGGCCTTGGTAAATGTCCGGCTAATTTTGGATCGTCGAACATACGAACCAATATTTGTGCCTTATAAAAATCTTTGTCGTCATGTATCCAAAGGTCGTCTGCACTGGCACCACCTTCGCCTAATTCAACAATAACGGGTTTAAATCCATCTAGTTTAATTCCCTTGTTTTGTGTTGCGCCAAATATCAATGGCTTACCCTGTTCCAAAAACAAGACTTCATCCGGCTTGCTGCTCTTTTCAGTAAACACTTCAAAAGCGCCATCATTAAAAATATTGCAGTTTTGATAGATTTCTAAAAATGAAGCTCCTTTGTGTGCTTGAGAGCGCAACAGCATCGCTTGCAAATGTTTTGGATCTCTATCCATTGTTCTTGCAATAAAACTCGCATCTGCACCCATCGCCAATGCCAATGGATTAAATGGATGGTCAATACTACCAAAAGGAGTCGATTTAGTAATCTTATTCTCTTCTGAAGTAGGTGAATATTGCCCTTTTGTTAAACCGTAAATTTGGTTATTGAATAATAAAATATTGACATCAAAATTTCTACGTAATAAGTGAATGGTATGGTTACCGCCAATGCTTAATCCATCGCCATCGCCCGTTACAATCCAAATGCTCAACTCAGGACGAGCAGCCTTTAAACCACTTGCCACCGCAGTAGCTCTACCATGAATACTATGCATGCCATAGGTATTCATATAATAAGGGAAACGGCTGCTGCAACCAATTCCTGATACAATTACAATGTTTTCTTTGGGAATTCCCAATGTAGGCATGATCTTTTGAACCTGCGCTAAAATTGAATAATCCCCGCATCCTGGGCACCAACGTACCTCTTGGTCAGTTACAAAATCTTTTGATGTTAATACCTGTGTTGGAATTGCTATTGCAGTTTCGCTCATATGACTTAATATTATAAAACCAAAGTTAACAAAAATAAATATCCGATTGACTAAGGTAGGGATTAAAGTATCAATAAGCCCCCTGAATTCATTAAAATGACTGGATCCAACTGAATCTTAGCTGGGAATACCCAATATTTTTTGTTGAATTAACAATTTTGCATATTTATTGTTTCGGTATATTTTTTATCTATATACAATAAGACGCTTAATGCTACTTACACCCCACCAAAAAATCCTTTACTCCGGCCACTATTTTACCAACCACCTGCTGCTGAAATACAGGATCCAGCATTTTCATTTCCTCTTCGGGATTGCTCAAGAACAATGCTTCTACCAATGCATTTGGATATTCGATCGGACTATTGAGCATGAAATTAAATGAACCGGTATTCCCATATTCCTTTAGCCCCAATTCGAGCATTCGCTTATAAATAGATTTGCTTAAATTTTTAAACCCTTCATACCGGTAATAAGTACTTGTTCCGCCTACGCGAATGGGGTCTTCGGAAGAGTTTAAATGAAAACTGATCAACAGGTCGGGCAAACTATCCCTGTAAAAAAGAATACGCTCCTTATTATCAAAAAATTGCTCTTTTCTGCGGGTCATGATTACATGAGCGCCTTCAGCTTCGAGTGTCTTTTGCAATCGCAAAGCAACTGCTAATGTCAATTCTTTTTCAGTTACACTAGTAGGGCCCACCGCGCCCATATTGGTGCCACCATGCCCTGCGTCAACGGCAATCGTTAAATGCTGTAAGGATAAAATTTCCGGTTGATGTTTTACTTTTATGATTAATGAATTTCCGGCATAATAAATCTGGTGCCCCCAATGCTGTGCATGCTTTAATTCGATGGTAATACGGAATACATCCTCCTCCTTTTGCTCGTAAGACAGATTTTTAATTTCTTTCAATGTTTCAAACTGGGTAATCCAATTGGAATTATTGGTAGCCCCAAAAACATCCACCACTATTTTGGAAGGACTCACCAACTGAAAGGATTGATAAGGCAGGCGCTGAAACATGCCCAATTTTACATAATCATACTGATCATCTCCATAAACCACCCATTTATCCGTTAGCGATGACGGGGCAAAACTTCCTTTGGGCAACCATTCCACCAGCTCATCAGGAATATAAGCCGTTCGCGTTTTTGTTAACGCCACTTTATAATGTGTGCCCACTTTGCCAATGATTTTTAAAACGATATTACTATCTAGGTAACCGATTTTGGCTCCACCCAATCTGTCGGAACCCAATCCGTATTCTAAATGTGCCAGCCTGCCTTTGGTAATTGCAATATCCGGTGCCTGGGGAGAAAGAATGGAAAAATGAGCTGCCGTTTCCTTTGTAATATTTGCTCCACTAGTATCGGTAAGGGTTATGGGCATTTTCATCAAAGAAAAACTATCCGATGCTTTTACGGCATATTCTCCCTGATAAATTCCCGGCATACCATTGGTCTGCGTCAATGGCAATTCATACAAACTTGTATTGCCCATTACTTTGGCCACACAATTAGACAACGCTTTTACCCGAAATTGAATTCGGTCACCGGGCTTCAAAATCAAATCGCCTTCCGGAAAAGTTTTTATGCTTTCGATTGAAAGTGTTGTAACCGGTTCGGCTGGCTTTGGTAAGGAATAAGCATAATTGATTTTCTTAGTAATGGATTTATTGCCTGCTTCTGCAAGAAGGTGGATGACCGTGTCTCCCGGCTGCAGATTCAATTCATATGCAAATGCACCCGTTGGATAAACCTTGATCGTTTTATCATTGATGGTTACCACGCATTTTTTGCAGGTTGACCCAATGATAAACTGCCTAGAAGATGAAACAGTATTGTTAGCTTGATAAGGGTTCGTCAGGCGGATAAAGGGTTTGTCTGCTGACTGAGAAAATGCCCATCCACAACAAGCCAACAAAATAAGCGTATTAAGAAATTTCATTATTGTAAAGTACTTTTTTTTGGCCAGTGACTCACCCGAAAAGGGTGATCTATCAATTACCATGGATATTTATTGGCAGCGATCAACTGGTCGGCAATTCTTCTACGGGCATCTTTGCTATTGAAGGGTGTTGACTTAGTAAAACGCTTTAGACCGAGCAACATCATCCGCTGCTCATCACCTTCAGCAAAACCATTAATCGCTTCCTTGCCTGCTTTATTAACCTTATCAATGGCATCATTCAAATAACAACGCATTATATCGATGTGCACGCTGCTGGCAGTTTCACCTTGCTTGTCCACCATTTTGATAATTCGCAACAGCGTACTTTCTGCTACAAAAGTTTCAATGGCCATATCTGCAATATTCATCAATATTTCCTGTTCGTCCGAAATTTTCATCATCAATTTTTGTACTGCCGCACCTGCCACCATTAGAATACTTTTTTTCATATTCAGGATGGACTTTCTTTCTGCCGCAAAAGGGCTTTCATCTTCATTTCCAAAATCGGGGATGCTCATTAATTCTTTGGAAACCGCCATGGCCGGACCCATCAAGTCCAACTTGCCTTTCATTGCCCTTTTTAGAATCATATCTACCGTAAGCAAGCGATTGATTTCGTTGGTACCCTCATAGATACGGTTGATTCGGCTATCGCGGTAAGCCCTGCTGATATTGTATTCATCACTGAACCCATTACCACCAAAAACCTGTACCCCTTCATCCACCACGTAATCCAATACTTCGCTGCCATGCACTTTTAAAATGGCACACTCCACTGCATATTCTTCCGCTGCACCTAGCAACGCTTCATTAAATGGTTTGCCGGCATTGGCCAATTCCGTTTCTTTATCATCCACCCATTTGCTGGTTCGATACAAAGCGCTTTCTCCTGCAAATATTCTTATCCCTGCTTCAGCCAATTTGTATTTAATAGCGCCAAAATTGGCAATCGCCGTTTTAAACTGTTCCCTTGTTTTGGCATATTCGATGGTAGTATTCAAAGCCATTTTAGATCCACCCAATGCAGCGGCACAAAGTTTCAACCGGCCGATATTTAAAATATTAAAGGCGATAATATGCCCCTTCCCTACCTCGCCCAACAAATT
>JBIIVV010000087.1:0-12312 GCA_044339235.1 Ferruginibacter sp. | reverse complement strand
ATCGAGGCGCAGCCGCTTAATCAATGGCAGGATAAAACAATCAATGAAAAGGATCCCGTTATCCTTACACAAGCCGCTATAGCAATGGCGCGCAGAGGGAATGCGGCTTCCAAAAGCCAGTTGTTGAAATCTTTGACTGGAGTAGATTTTGTGAAACTTTCTGAATCACAACAGTTAGATCTGCTTCGTGCTTTTGAATTGGTTTTTACCAGAATGGGAAAGCCAGACGCTGCTCAAAAAACTTCCCTTGCTACTTATTTAGGACCGCAATTTCCGGCCAAATCAAATAGTTTGAATCGAGAGCTGAGTAAACTATTGGTTTACATCGATGCACCACAGGCAGTAGAAAAAACAATGGCTTTACTGGCCACCGCCAAAGATGAACCCGCTGCACAAAAATCTATTTCTGAATCCGCAGACCTTATAATGCGTAATCCCCAATACGGTATGGATATTGCTGGGATGCTGGCAAAAATTCCTCCGTTTCAGCAAACCTGGTATGCCAATGTATTGAGCCAGGCAAAAAATGGCTGGACGCCTGAATTGCAAGAAAAATATTTCCAGTGGTTTTATAAGGCCTTCAGTTATAAAGGTGGGTATAGTTTTGTTGGCTTCATCAATACTGCACGTAAAAATGCTTTGGCAAATGTTCCCAAAGAAAAATTCGCTTATTTTAATACAATCTCAGGCGATTCCATTGTTAACTTTTCCAGATCAGGTTTGGATATCGGTGCGGCAAGGCCTAAGGGGCCTGGAAGAGATTGGGAGTTGAAAGATGCGCTGGCAGTAGTGGATAGTGGATCGGGTACGCGCAACTTTGAACAAGGTAAAGCCATGTTTGCTGCTTCCTTATGCTTGACTTGTCATCAAATAAAAGGAGAAGGTGGAGTAGCCGGACCCGACCTTAGTCAATTGGGCACCCGCTTTTCGACCAAGGATATGCTGGAGTCAATAATTGAACCTAGCAAAACCATTTCCGATCAGTTTGGAGCTACTGTGTTTTATTTGAAAGAGGGGGGGTCCGTTGTTGGAAGGCTGATTCGCCAGGATGATAATAAATATTACATTTCGCAAAATCCATTTGCTACCCAAACTATCCGGGAACTGGATAAAAAACAGGTAACGCGGACTAGGGTTTCTGAAATTTCGCCAATGCTTGGGGGTATGATCAATAATTTGAATAGTGAAGAGCTAAAAGACTTAATCGCTTATTTAAAATCGGGCGGAAATAAAGATCATGCAGTGTATACCGGAAAAAAATAAGCTGAGAAGCTAATTTTCAAACCAGAACTTGTTATTCCAAAATGGAGCGTGCAAGCACGCTCCATTTTTTTTAGAACCGAAAGCGGAAAATGCCAGAAAAAAGAGGAATTGCAACTACTCTTTGATTCCAACAGCTCAAATAATATTTTTTTAAAATATCGCCAGAGGGAAAATGTTAATTCGAAGCCAACAAAATGAAAAATGTAATAAATACCGTTCATATTTTTTTTATTTGATTCATAAAGCTTAGTTTTCAATTTTTAAAATCACTTGAATGAGGTTTATGAATGACTGATTTTCTTTTACAATTGATGGAGAGCCGATTGTTTAACAAATCACACTCAATTCCACCCCTTTTAATAGGGTTTTTTTTCACTAATGAGTAGGTTAAAGAGGGTAACCATTGTCTTAATCATTAAAATTTAAATTGCTATGATGAAACCAAAATCATCCTCTGTAAGGTTGTTGTTATTTACAGCTGTTTTTCTTGTTTTGTGTATTTCCTTTACTATTAATAGAGAAACTGAATCGAAGGTTTCTGGAGATCCGAAAATTGCCAATCTGAAACTGCCTGCAGGCTTTCATGCAGATCATTTATATGGTCCTTCTGAAAATGGGGAAGGCTCTTGGGTTTCTATGACTTTTGATGACAAAGGTCGAATCATCGCTTCTGACCAATATGGTGGATTGTATAGAATGAAAGTTCCTGCAATTGGAGACACGGTTACTAAAATTAAAGTGGAGGCATTGAAAATTTTTCAGGATACGGGTGTATCCATGGGGTATGCACATGGGCTACTGTACGCTTTCAATAGTCTGTATGTAATGATTAATAATAACAATGGACCCAGATCTAATTTTAAAAAAGGTAGTGGCTTTTATAGGATGCAGGATACCGATGGGGATGACCAATTTGATAAGGTTACTTTATTAAAGGCGCTCGAAGGTAATGGAGAACATGGTCCACATAGTGTGGTATTAGCACCTGATAAAAAATCTATATATGTGATTGCCGGAAATTTTACCAAGGTTCCTAAAATGAATAGTTACCGCAATATTCCAGATGGATATATTGATAATCTTTTTCCACTGATTAAAGATCCCAACGGACATGATAATACAGTAACTGCTCACGGAGGCTGGTTAGCCCATGTAGATTCTACCGGATCTAATTGGGATATGATTGCATCTGGATTTCGCAATCCTTTCGATATGGCTTTCAATGACCAGGGTGATATGTTTGCCTACGATTCGGATATGGAATGGGATTTTGGTACACCTTGGTACCGTCCTACCAGAATATGTCATGTAACTAGTGGTGCAGAATTTGGCTGGAGGGTAGGTACCGATAAGTGGTCTCCTAATTATCCAGATAATTTACCTCCAGTGATTAATGTTGGCCAGGGTTCTCCTACCAATCTTGTTTCAGGAGCGAATGCACGTTTTCCAAAAAAGTACCGCAAAGCTTTGTTTGCTTTCGATTGGAGCTTTGGTATTATCTATGCCATTCACAACGAGCCAGATGGAGCATCTTATAAAACCACGGGTGAGGAATTTATTTCTGGCTCACCCTTGCCATTAACCGACGGTGTAGTAGGTCCTGATGGAGCGCTTTATTTTTTAACTGGAGGTCGTAGGTTAGAATCGGATTTGTATAGGGTGTATTATGGCGACAACACCGGTAACAATGAAAAGTTGCCGGTAGCAGAATTAAATGATGCTCAAAAAGCAAGACGTAAACTTGAAGCATTTCATGGTACACCTAAAGGGGGTGCTGTAGATTTTGCATGGCCCTATTTAAATGATAAAGATCGTTTTGTAAGATATGCTGCAAGAATAGCAATTGAAACTCAGCCCTTGGCTCAGTGGCAGAATAAAGTGCTTGCTGAAAAAGATCCAATCACCCTTATTCAGTCTACTATTGCAATTGCTCGAAGAGGGAATGCATCGGTTAAAAATCAATTATTAAAATCGCTCACTGGAGTAGCCTATACCCAACTTACCGAATCACAGCAGTTGGATCTATTGCGTGCCTTTGAATTAATTTTCACCCGGATGGGAGAGCCCGATGCGGCCGCTAAAAAAATGGTAGCTACTTATTTAAATCCTCAATATCCTGCAAAATCAAATTTCCTTAACCGTGAGTTGAGTAAGTTGTTGGTTTATGTTGACGCACCGAATGTAGTAGAAAAAACGATGGCATTATTAGCAATCGCAAAAGATAATTCTGCTGTACAGAAATCAATCTCTGAATCAGCTGATTTGATTCTTAGAAATCCGCAGTATGGGATGGATATAGCAGCCATGCTTGCAAGGATTCCTCCTATGCAACAAACTTGGTACGCCAATGTATTGACACAGGCAAAAAATGGCTGGTCACCGGAATTGCAAGAAAAATACTTCCAATGGTTTTACAAAGCATTTAGTTATAAGGGTGGAGTTAGCTTTGTAGGCTTCATTAATACTGCCCGAAAAAATGCCTTGGCCAATGTTGCCAAAGATCGCTTTGACTATTTTAATAAAATTTCAGGCGACTCGATTGTTATCAATTCAAAAGCAGGACTGAAAATAGGGGCGGCAATGCCTGTAGGACCTGGCAGAGATTGGAAATTAAAAAATGCTACAGAAGTAGTGGATAGTGCAACTGGCACTCGTAATTTTGAAAACGGCAAGGCAATGTTTGCAGCTTCTATGTGCATATCTTGTCACCAGATAAAAGGAGAGGGAGGCATAGCCGGTCCAGATCTTACTCAACTCGGATCAAGGTTTACTACCAAGGATATGCTGGAAGCAATTATTGATCCAAGTAAAACCATTTCGGATCAGTTTGGTTCTACCGTATTTTATCTAAAACAAGGAGGCTCCGTATTGGGTAAGCTAATTAGACAGGATGATAAAAAATATTATATTTCTCAGAATCCTTTTGCTGCCGACTTCATTAGAGAGTTGAATAAAAAAGATGTGGCAAGAACTAGGGTATCCGAAATTTCTCCAATGCTTCCTGGTATGATCAATAGGTTAAATAGCGAAGAGTTAAAAGACCTGATCGCTTACCTTAAGGCGGGCGGTAATAAGGATAACCCGGTGTACACTGGAAAAAAATAGTGGCTTACTAAATTTATTAAATTAGACGAAAGGCAATTTGCTTTTCGTCTAATTTAATTAAAATATAGATTCGTTTTTTAAGAATAAATGTAATGGAATCACAAGTAGCAATTTGGAGTGATAAACTTTCCAATGTATCACAGGTGGGGGGGATTGAGACAGCTGTACTCGATAATGGATTAGGCAGGGGCGTACGCATTGCTTGGATCAATACCGGTTCGGGGCTTAGATTTAAAGTGGTAATTGATCGTGCAATGGATATTGCCGATGCATTTTATAATCAACACAGTCTTGTCTGGCTCAATCATTCAGGCATTAGCGCTCCACAACCTTTTTCTCATAGGGGATTAGACTGGTTGCGAACATTTGGCGGTGGACTGGTTACTACCTGCGGACTTTCGCATGTTGGCGGGCCTGATACAGATGAAACAGGTGAACGGGGCTTGCATGGAATGATCAGTAATATTCCTGCCGAAATTGAATCGATTATCCAACCCGATCCTGCTAGGGGAATTTTTACCATGAGCATTACGGGTGTTATAAAGCAAACACAAATTTTTGGACCAAGTCTTGAATTAAGAAGAACCATTTCGGCAACCCTAGGTAAACCATCCATTCAAATCCATGATGAGGTCATCAACCGTGGTAATATAGTGGCTCCACATATGTTGATTTACCATTGTAATTTTGGTTGGCCATTGGCAGACGAAGGTGCGCTGCTACTTTATAGGGACCAAAAACAGGTACGGGAAAATATTGAAAATAAAGGCGAGTCGGTTTCCGATGATCGTTTTATAAAATGCCCCGCTACGCTGGAAGCGCACAATGGCAACGGAGAAGCCGTAGATTTTATTGATATAGCTGCAAACCAAGAAGGCAATTGTTTTTGCGGAATTGAAAATAAAAAACTTGGCCTTGCGGTAACATTGCAATTCCCAAAAAAACAATTACCCTGGTTAACTAGCTGGCAACATTTTGCCAAAGGTGAGTATGTTACAGGGATTGAACCTGGCACCCATCCTCCCATTGGACAAGCAAGGGCTAGAAAAGAAGGTTCCCTAATCTTGTTGGAACCTGGAGAAAGCAGGCGGTACGATTTAGAAATCAATGTTCTAACCGATGAAAATAGCATTCAATCTTTTAAGAATAATTTATAATATTTTCTGATTTAACAACCCCAATTAATTTTTTATGGATACAAAAAGTATAGCACAAAAAGCGCTCGATCAAGGAAAAGGTATATTACGGCTAGCACCTACATGGGTACCCAGGTCTTTCTGTGTACCTGGTCGCAGAATTAAATTGCATCCCGATGATTATTATGTACTAGGTGGCGAACGTGGAGGCATAGACGAACGCTGGCTATCATCCACCACTCCTGCTAAGAACGGACCATTAACGGGTGAAAATGAAGGACTCAGTGCGGTGGTATTTACGGATGGTGGCAAAGAGCAACAGTTTTTATTGAAAGACGCCATTGATGAACTAAAAGGGGCATTGATAGGGGATCGTCTTTGGAATCAATACGGAAGCTGGCCGATGTACTCCAAATTTTTTGACAACATGGGACCACTCCCGCATCACGTTCATCACAATGATGAAAAAGCTGCATTGATTGGTCAGCAAGGAAAACCAGAAGCCTATTATTTTCCACCACAACTCAATAACCATGGAGGCGATTTTCCTTATACTTTTATTGGAATTGCACCTGGTACAACCAAAGAACAAATTAAGGAATGCCTAGTTAATTTTTCAAAAGGAGACAATAAAATAACCAACTATTCACAGGCGTATCGCCTTGAGCCAGGAACTGGCTGGGATGTACCGCCAGGATTACTTCATGCACCAGGTAGTTTGTGTACCTACGAGCCTCAAAAGGCATCGGATGTATTTGCTATGTATCAGTCGCTGGTGAATGAAGCTATCATTCCCGACGAATTGTTGTGGAATGGAACACCTGCAGAAAGCAAGGGTGACTATGATGCTTTGATAGATGTATTGGATTGGGACTTGAATGTAGATCCTAATACTATGGCCAACCGATTCATGGCACCTAAGCCGGTAAAAGCAATCGCTGAAATGAAAGCGCAGGGATATGTAGAAAACTGGATCTGTTATAAATCAGAGGCCTTCGGCGCCAAAGAATTGACTGTTCTTCCGGGCCAGACGGTTACCATTACTGATAGCGCAGCGTATGGTATCATTGTGATGCAAGGACATGGAAAAATGGGCGTATGGGATATTGAAACTCCTGCGCTTATTCGTTACGGTCAGTTAACCAATGACGAATTTTTCATAAGCGAAAAAGCAGCAAAGGAAGGGGTAACCATTTCCAATGCGTCCGCTACCGATCCAATTGTTATGCTAAAGCATTTTGGCCCTGGTAATCCGGATATGAAAGTATAAAAGGATATCGATCAAGCTCCCTAAAATTCAACTTAAAACGGGATTTTAGTATTACCTTACTCTGACAATTCATTTAAAAAACAAACCCAATGCACCTCTATTCCAAGAAAATAAAATACCTCAAAATTTCTTTTTTTGCGATTGCATTAGCAGTGTTGTCTGCTTTTATGATGCAAAATTCCGCCTCTACTGGTCTTACTATAACCAAAGGAGCGCACATTATTTTAGTGGGTAACAACCTCGGTTCTAGGATGATGAATTTTGGTTTTTTTGAGACCGAGTTACAGCTTCGTTATCCCGACAGTTTATTGTACATCCGAAATATGTGTGACGGTGGTAATACGCCGGGGTTTAGGCCCCATTCTGGCAGACCTACACCCTGGGCATTTCCAGGAGCTGAAAAATTCCAGACAGAATTGGCTAGAAGCCCAGGTACGGAAGGGTTCTTAGACTATCCCGATCAGTGGATCACCAAACATAAAGCGGATATCATTATCGCTTTCTTTGGATTTGGTGAATCTTTTCAGGGACCGGCCGGCCTAGAAAACTACAAAGCAGAGCTGGATGCTTTTATCAAACATACGCTCAAGCAAAAGTATAATGGGGTTTCAGTTCCCCAGCTGGCAATTGTTTCACCAATCGCATTCGAAGATCTTTCAAGCAAATTTGATCTACCCAATGGTAAAGTGGAAAATATGAACCTAGCACTTTACACTGCTGCAATGAAAGCAATTGCAGCCAAAAATAAAGTTCATTTTATTGATGTGTATACACCTACCAGTGGGTGGTTTAAAAATGCTACTCCCTCTTTAACGATCGATGGTTCTCAGTTGACCGAGGCAGGCTATGCCAAGTTTGCTCCCTTGCTAGCCGATGCGATTTTTGGAAAGCAGGTAGCCAAGGCGGAAGCCAATCGTGAATTGGTTCTTGCCGCTGTATTGGAAAAAAATTGGATGTGGCACAATGATTTTAAAATTCCCAATGGTGTGCATGTTTTTGGTCGCCGATACGACCCTTTCGGACCGGATAATTATCCTGCAGAACTGGTTAAAATTCGTGAAATGACCTTGATCAGGGATCAAGCAATTTGGAAAGCAGCGAAAGGTGAAAAAATGGATCTGGATGCGGCCGATAAAAACACTTCCCCATTGCCAGCCGTAAAAACAAATTACGAAACCAGTAATGGTAATGGTACACTCAGATACCTTTACGGCCAGGAGGCGTTGGATAAATTTACCCTGCCCCCAGGCTATAAAATTGATCTGTTCGCTTCTGAATCTGAGTTTACTGACCTAGCCAACCCGGTGCAGGTTTCCTTTGATAATAAAGGACGTCTATGGGTAGCCGTTATGCCAACCTATCCCCATTGGAAGCCAGGTGATGCAAAGCCCAACGATAAATTAATTATTTTGGAAGATACGGATCATGATGGTAAGGCAGACAAGCAAACTACTTTTGCAGATGGATTGCAACTTCCCCTTGGATTTGAGTTTGCTCCCGAAGGTGTTTATCTTTCACAGGGTACCAACTTTGTTCTTTTAAAAGATACCAATGGAGATGACAAGGCAGATACCCAAGAAATTCTTTTAAGTGGTTTCGATGATCACGATACGCACCATGCACACCATGCCTATACCACCGATCCATCGGGGGCCATTTATATGGGACAGGGGGTATTTCTTGTAAATGATATTGAAACATCCTACGGACCAGTTCGAGGAACCAATGGCGGATTTTTTAGGTATGATATTAATCGTCGTAAGTTAGATCGTATTGCACAGCTCTCTATTCCCAATCCATGGGGCATTGCCTTTGATAAGTGGGGACAGGTTTTTTATGAAGAAACTTCTGGACCAGATGTAACGTGGATGATTCCTGGAACTGTTAAACCTAGGTACGGCGAATACACACCCAAGGCTGAAAGCTTGATTGAAGAGAAGCAGCGGGTAAGGCCTACTTCAGGACTCGAATTTGTTTCGAGCCGTCATTTTCCAGATGATGTGCAAGGAGATTTTATACTCAACAATACCATTGGTTTTTTAGGAACCAAGCAACACACTCTTACAGATGATGGAACCGGTTATAAAAGTAGATTTCGTCAGGATTTGGTGAAATCATCCGATATGAATTTCCGTCCGGTTGATTTGGAATTTGCACCTGATGGTTCACTCTATATTGCTGACTGGCACAATGTGCTAATTGGTCATATGCAACACAATGCGAGGGATCCACTTAGAGATCATTCGCATGGAAGGATTTACAGAGTTACCTATCCGTCAAGGCCATTGGTTGTTCCGGCTAAGGTAGCTGGCGCAAGCATTGATGAATTGCTGAACAATTTAAAACTTCCTGAGTACAGAACGCGCTACCGTACTCGCAGAGAAATCAGAGCTCATAAAGCTGCTGAAGTACTTCCCATTCTTACAAAATGGATTGCTAATCTTGATAAGCAATCTCCTGAATATGAGCATGAATTGCTGGAGGCGTTGTGGGTGAGTTGGGGACTTGATAAGGTAGACCAATCATTGCTTCGTCAGTTGCTACGTGCCAAAGATTTCAGAGTAAGAGCTGCCGCTGTGGAAGTGCTCCGCTTTACTGGACACCAGGTAGCCGACCAAGCAAATTTATTAATGAATGCTGCAAAAGATGATAGCGGCCGTGTAAGATTAGAATCAATAGTGGCAGCCTCTTGGCTGGAGAAAGATAAAGGCTTGCCCATCGTATTGGAGGCAGGTAAAAAGCACCTCGATCCTTGGATGTCCAAAGCGTATGAAATATCGGTGGCACATTTGAATGGACATGGAATGACAGAGAAAAAACCGGTTCTTGCTGCAACCCTCCCCGGGGCAATTGACAATAAAATTATGATGGCGGGAAAGGCAATTTATTCAAGAGATGGTTTTTGTATCACCTGTCACCAGCCTGATGGAAAGGGGCTGGAAGCAGCAGGATTCCCTCCACTTACTGCCTCTAATTGGGTGCTAGGAAGCGATGAGCGAATCATCAAAATAGTTCTCAAAGGAATGTATGGACCTATTGAAGTGAATGGAAAAAAATATCCTGGTCAAGTACCCATGACACCTTTTGAAGGCATGTTGAAAGACGAGGAAGTGGCAGCTGTTATTACCTATGTGCGAAATTCTTTTGGTAACAAAGCTGCTGCTGTAACTGCAGCGAAGGTGAAAGCAGTGCGTGCATCCATTAAAGGGAAAGTAGGTTTTTATACACCAGAAGACTTACTCAAACAATATCCACTAAGTAAATAAGTACAATTTTTTTAAACGGTTTATTTGTTTATCAAATTTATTTTTAGTTATGAAAAAACCAATCAACATCCAATACTTTTTATTACTGTTGCTTTCACTTCAATCAGGCATACTTGCATTTGCCCAAAAAGCGAATCAGTCAGCAGCCAAAAAGCCACTCATTGTTTTTGTAACCGGCGATCACGAATACAGTGGTGAGTCAACGCTCCCTATAGTCGCAGCCGAGCTGGAAAAAAATTACGGATTTCGCACCAAGGTATTAAAAGCCTTTCCCGATCACAATGCAGAAGAAAATATTCCAGGGTTAGAAGCATTGAAAGAGGCAGATATTGCTGTGTTTTTTCTTCGCTGGAGAAGGCTTCCTGCAGATCAAGTGCAACTCATAGAGGATTATTTAAAAACCGGCAAGCCGCTGATTGGCTTTCGCACTACTACACATTCTTTTAATTATCCTGCTGGTCATCCATTGGAAAAATGGAATGCATTTGGAGAGATGGCATTTAATACCCCTCCAGGATGGGGTGGCAAGGCCAACCATACCCATTATGGGCATAAATCTTCTACTGATGTAAGCATCATTGCTGCAGAAGCAAAAAATGTATTGCTCACTGGAGTGGCAAATAATTTTCATGCTAGATCTTGGCTATACCAAGTGTTGCCTAATTTTCCATCCAATGGTTCAACCGCTTTATTGATGGGTCATTCAGTTAATTCTGAGAATCGTGCTGCGTATGATAATCCGGTAGCTTGGACAGGTAAAAACAGTTATGGGGCTAAGTTTTTCTTTACCACCTTAGGGCATCCAGAAGACTTTGATCAAGAGCCTTTTCAGCGCCTTGTTATCAATGCTTTTCATTGGGTAGCGGGCAAACCGATTCCCAAAAAATGGGCCGGTAAAATGGAAATAAATGTGCCGTATCGTGATTGATTTTCAAAATTACAACCATGAATAAAATAGGATTTAATACACTGGTTTGGTCGGCGGTAATGTCGGATGACTTGCTGCCCATTATTGATCGATTGAAACAAATTGGTTATGACGGAGTGGAGTGTTTTATAGGTGCTCCAGATGAAAAAGCGTACCAGCGTTTTGGCAATCATGCCCATAATATCGGGCTGGAGACTACTGCAGTTTTTGTAGTAGGTAAGGATGAAAATCCAGTTAGTCCAGATGCCGCCATCCGGGCGAAGGGGCTGGATAGAATTAAGTGGGGTATTGATAGGGCATATGATATGAAGGCAACTGTTCTTTGCGGACCCTTTCATTCTGCACACGGCGTTTTTGCGCAGCATCCTCCTTTAGAAGAGGAATACAACTGGTGCGGAGAAGTATTACATGCAGCCGGGGAATATGCTGCCAAGGCAGGCATCACGCTAGCACTGGAAGCATTGAATCGTTTTGAATGTTATTTGTGCAATACGGTGGAGCAGTTGGCCAAATTGGTCAATACAGCGGCACACCCCAATGTAAGAGCGATGTTTGATACACACCATGCCAACATTGAAGAGAAAAAAAATCGCGATGCCATTATCAGCATTGCCCCGCACTTGGCGCATTTTCATATCAGCGAAAATGACCGAGGAACTCCCGGCGATGGACATGTGCAGTGGGAAGAAGTTTTTTCTTCCTTGGCCGAAATAAAATATGATGGCTGGCTTACCATTGAAGCGTTCTCAAGGAATGATCCTGATTTTGCCAATGCAATTAATGTATGGCGCGAATATTCAAAGCCATGGGATATGGCAACCAATGGCCTAGCATTTATTCAGCAACAATCTATTAAGGCAAAGGGCCTATAATTTTTTTATAAGAATCCAATTCATTGCTTACTATTAAACAATTCAATTTAATTTAAAAAACAATTCTATGAATTCAACACAATTGAATACCGACACTGCATCCGCCGATGAGCATGGCAAAAAGCTGCTTTTCTGGGGATGTTTTATAGCATTGACTGCTACTGCATTTGGTTTTGTTTTCCGTGCTTTCATTATGGCCCAATGGGGCGTCCAGTTTGGTTTGAGTAAAACCCAGCAAGGAGAAATATTTGGAGTTGGATTTTGGCCTTTTGGAATTAGTATTGTTTTTTTTAGCCTAATAATTGATAAGATTGGTTACAAAAAATCAATGGTTTTTGCATTTGCCTGCCATATTCTTTCGGTGGCAATTACCATTTTTGCCACTGGCTATTGGATGCTTTTTGCAGGTACTTTTTTATTCGCCTTGGGCAATGGAGCAGTGGAAGCAGTGGTGAATCCGGTAGTAGCTACC
>JBIIVV010000369.1:0-3550 GCA_044339235.1 Ferruginibacter sp. | reverse complement strand
CCACCCTGCTTACGCAAGACGTTGGCATGGCCTGCCATGGCGGCTTTGTACTGCTCGGCCGGGCCGCTGGCGCGCAAGCCAAAGGCTGCTCGCTGGCTGTTGAAGACTTTCTCCAGGCTGCCCGGGCATGAACGAAGTCATCTTCAAAGCCGGTTACCTTCCGGGCCTGTCGCCAGACGATGTTCAGTGGCGACCGCTGACCCTGGGCGCCCCCGGCCAGACATGCGTAGTAGAGGTTCCGGAACTCCGTCCGGCGCAGATGGGTGCGCTGGCCGAGCGGGTCAAACTTGCCAGCCGTTTGCATTTGAAATCAGTGCCCGTTTCCGACATCGTGCGGGTGCTGGACGCGGCCATCGCGCGTTTGCTAAACCAGCATGATCCGTACCGTCAGGCACTTGAAACGCTGCTTCCCCGCACCAGCGGCTTTGACGCAGAAATGGTGCGACTGGGGCTTGGCAACTATCTCAAAACCTTCCGTGCTTTGCAGCTTCACCGTTTCGTGGCTGAAGATTTTTCAAACCCCAAGGTCCTTGACGAGTTTCAGCCACGCACCAAAGGCGGTTGGTCCAAAGCCCTGGGGCCGGAATTGCTGGTACATGTCTGGGCCGGTAACGTGCCTGGACTGCCTTTGTGGAGCTTTGTGTCGGGCTTGCTCGTCAAGGCCGGCAACATCGGGAAAATTGCGAGCGCAGAGCCTGTGTTTGCCAGCATTTTTGCGCGTCTTCTGGCCGAGATTGAACCGCGCTGGTCGGACTGTTTTGCGGTGGTTTGGTGGCCGGGCGGGGACGATGCCATCGAGCGCTGCATCTTCGGCACAGCTGACACGGTGCTGGCTTACGGCAGCAACACCACATTGCGGTCCATCCAGGATCGATTGCCCGTCACCACACGCTTCCTGCCGCACGGCCACAAACTCAGCCTGGCCATCGTGTCTGCCAGCGCACTGTCGCTGCGCCGAGGCCAATCTGTGGCGCGTCAGGCGGCGCTGGATGTGGCGCGCTATGACCAGCAGGGCTGCTACTCGCCGCATGTCATTTACGTGCAGCGCGGCGCGCCGGTGCAGCCCGCGGAGTTTGCTCAATACCTTGCCCGAGAATTGGCCGCCCTCGCGCCCAAAATGGGGCGCCGCGTTTTGTCACTGGAAGAAGCAGCAGGCGTGGCTGCCTGGCGTGAATCTCACGAGTTTTTATCGCTCAAAACCCCCTCCCATCAAGTCTTGGGAGACGCAGGTCAGGCCTGCGGCGTAGTCTATACAGATACCCTGCTGTCCCTGGCGCCCGGCCCGCTGAACCGCTGCGTTCTGGTGGTCGGTGTAGATTCCCTGGAGGCCGTGCTTGGGCTGCTGGAGCCGCAGCGCGTTTACCTGCAGACCGTCGGGCTGGCCGCTTCGCCTGAGGAGCTTTTGCCATGGAGCGAGCTATTGGCACTGGCCGGCGTCACCCGCATCTGCGCAGTGGGGGCGATGACAACGCCTGAGGCGGGTTGGCACCATGACGGGCGCTTCAGCCTGCTGGATCTGGTGCGCATGGTGGATGTCGATCAATCGGCAGAACTCTCAGCTGACTCTTTCACGCGCTATGAGTCCTGACATGCGGAACTGCCTCGAACTCGACAGCGTGGAATTTTCTTACGAGAACCGGGGCGCTGCGCTGCATGCGGTCAGCTTGCAGCTGGCCGAAGGTGAGATCCGCTGCCTGATCGGCCGCAGCGGCTGCGGAAAAACCACTTTGCTCAAACTTGCTGCGGGGCTTTTGAAGCCTCAGCGTGGGCATGTTTTGTTTCAGGGAACAGCTGTTGCTCAGCCCCGGCCCGAAATGGGTTTTGTCTTTCAGTCGCCCACGCTGCTGCCCTGGCTCCATGTGCTGGACAACGTGCTGCTGCCACTTTGCCTGCATGGCGAAGTTACAACGAACGACCGGGACCATGCACGCAGGCTGTTAAGCCAGATGGGGCTGTACGGCTTGGAAGAACGAAGCCCAACAGCGCTTTCGGGCGGACAGCAAAGCCGCGTGGCCATTGCCCGGGCTCTGGTCACCAACCCCGGCCTCTTGCTGATGGACGAACCCTTTGCTGCCCTGGATGCCATCACGCGGGCTGAACTGCAACGAGACCTGCTGATTCAGTGTCAAAGCCAAAGCACGTCGGTACTCTTTGTCACCCATGACATTGATGAAGCTGTTTACCTGGCGGACCAGGTTCAGGTGCTGGAGCATGGCCGGATCGTCCACCAAATGAACGTCAATTTGCCACGGCAGCGCCAGGCCGCCTTGCGCGACACGCCCGCATTCAACGCACACCGCGCAGAGCTACGACAAGCCATGGAGGCTGGGCGTTGATGCGCCGCGACCGCTGGCTCAGTGCATTCATAGGTCTGGCGCTGATGGCGGCCTGGGAAGCCGGCGTTCGCCTGTGGCAGACCTCCGCCCTGGTGCTGCCGGCACCCAGTGTTGTGGCCCAATCCCTTTGGCAAGGCCTGGCCAGCGGTTACCTGCTGACCCACGCCTGGCGCACGATTCAGGAAGTCTTCCTGGGTCTGCTCCTTGGCGCTGGCCTGGGCTTTGCCGGCGGATTGGTGCTGGGTGAGTCTTCGCGCTTGCGCGCCATGTTCATGCCGTACGTGGTGATCAGCCAAGTGGTTCCCAAACTGGCGCTGGCACCGCTCTTTATTGTCTGGTTTGGTTTCGGTACCTTGCCGACGGTCGTCATGACAGCCTTGATTTGTTTTTTCCCTTTACTGGAAAACACTGCAACAGCCATGCAGCAAGTTGATCACCAGCGGCTGGAGCTCTTTCGCATGCTGCGCGCAAGCCCCTGGCAAACGCTATGGCACCTGAAAGTCAGGACCAGCTTGCCCAGCATCCTGGCCGGGTTTCGTGTGGCGGTGGTACTGGCCTGGGTGGGGGCTGTGGTGGCTGAATTCATTGGCGCAAGCCAAGGGCTGGGTGCACTGATCATTGCCGCGCAGGGCTCCATGGACACGCCGCTGATGTTTGCTGTGCTGACCTTGATCACACTTTTGGGTCTGGCGTCTTACAAGCTGGCCAACATGTTGGAGCAGCGATTACTCCGGTCACAACAAGATTTTTAAATGAAAAGGTTGACGATGAACACAAAGCAAACAATGAATAAACTTGCGAACAGGCTTGCCGGACTGGTTTTGATAGGCGCAGTCTTTGGCGCGTCTACCGCGTGTCTGGCCCAGTCCAAGGCCAGCCCGGACAAGATGGTGGTGGCCGGCTGGAGCAAGCCCATCACAGAGATCACCAATTTGCTGGTTGAGGAAGACAAGAGCTTTTTCAAGGCCCGCGGCATCGCCCTGGGCTATGTACCTGGCGCAGGCGGTGGCGATGCGCTGCGCAATCTGCTCAGCGGGCAAGCCGATGTGGCTTTCACCGATCCGGGCTCTTTTTTTGCAGCGCTGGAAAAGGGTGAAAAGCTGCGGGCCATCTACGATATCTACCCGCAAAACGTGTTCAACGTTGTCTCTTTGAAGTCAGCCAACATCAATAAACCTGCCGACCTGAAGGGCAAGCGCATCGGCGTTTACAGC
>JBIIVV010000086.1:0-12352 GCA_044339235.1 Ferruginibacter sp. | reverse complement strand
TAATTTTAGGGAATTGGGATGGCATGGATTTGTGGCGGTGTTGATGTTTGTAGGTCTTTTTATAGCAGGTTTCATTTATATTATCAAAAAGGGAGCTTTGAGTTGGGAAGATTAAGCAATTGTAGCGCTACAATGTGAAAATGTAAACAATGGTAGCATGTTTTTGTTTAAAAGGGGAAGAGAGGCTTGCAAATTCTGTAATTTTCAAATTAAATAATTATGTCACGTCCGGTACAATATAATACCAAATTGAAAATGGTAGAGGCCCCAGAAGCAATGATGGGGGATGGCTTTATGGCAACTTCTTTTGAGAAGGTGGTAGGGCTTGCTCGTAAAAATTCTATCTGGCCTTTACCTTTCGCTACTTCTTGTTGTGGAATTGAATTCATGGCAACAATGGCAAGTCATTATGACCTAGCTAGGTTCGGATCAGAAAGAGTGGGGTTTTCTCCCCGCCAATGTGATCTTTTGATGGTAATGGGAACCATTTCCAAAAAAATGGGCCCCGTACTTCGGCAAGTGTACTTGCAAATGGCTGAACCCAGATGGGTATTGTCAGTAGGTGCTTGCGCCTGCAGTGGGGGTATTTTTGACACCTATTCAGTTTTGCAAGGAATTGATCAAGTCATTCCGGTAGATGTATATGTACCCGGTTGTCCGCCAAGACCAGAAGCTATATTGGATGGATTTTTAAAAATCCAGGAATTGGTAGGCCAAGAAAGTTTGCGCAGAAGAAATGGTGACAAATACAAGGAATTATTAGCCAGTTACGGAATACAATAAATATTTGAAGCGAATTAAGTAATAAAAGATGCCCCTAAATAACGAAAAAATACAGCAAATACTTACCGCGAAATTTGGCGACCAACTTACTGACTGGCAAGCACCTTATGGGATGCTGACTTTTACAGGCCCAAAAGAAATGAACTTGAAAGTATTGCAGTTTTTATTTGATGAACCTGAAATGGGTTTTCGTTTTTTAACGGATTTGCAAGCAGTGCATTACCCCGCTAATAAGGGGCAAGAGTTGGCAGTGGTATACCACTTGCATAATTTGGTGGACAATATCCGTATTCGCTTTAAAGTATTTACCGATATCACCCAGCCAGATGTATTCAGTGCAACCGCATTGTACCAATCTGCCAATTTTATGGAAAGGGAAACCTATGATTTTTTTGGAGTCAATTTTACAGGTCATCCCAACCTAATCAGAATATTGAATGTGGATGAAATGGATTATTTCCCCATGCGAAAGGAATTTCCATTGGAGGACCAGACAAGGGTGGATAAGGATGATGAAATGTTTGGGCGGTAGCAGCTTGCATAAAAATGCGATATCATTGATCGTTGGGGCGTGCGGTTAAATTATAATTATTATTAAGCGAGATAAAAAAAAGTAAAGGCAAATAATGAGTGAGCATATTCTTTTACCGGAAGGCAGTATAGAAAAACAAACTACTACGCTTAATCTCGGGCCTACCCATCCTGCTACCCATGGGGTTTTTCAAAATATTCTTGAGCTCGATGGAGAACGCATTATGAAGGCAACTTCTACGGTGGGATATATTCACCGAGCTTTTGAGAAGCTGGCTGAAAGACGGCCGCTATATCAAATTACACCCATTACTGACCGGCTGAATTACTGTTCTTCGCCCATCAATAATATGGGCTGGCATATTACCTGCGAAAAATTACTGGGTATTGAATTACCCAAGCGGGTCGATTATCTGCGGATCATCATTATGGAATTATCCAGAATTTCTGATCACCTAATTTGTAATTCTATTGTAGGGGTAGATAGTGGCGCCTATTCCGGCTTTCTGTATCTAATGCAGTTCAGGGAATTAATTTATGAAATATACGAAGAAGTCTGTGGATCACGTCTCACTACCAATATTGGCCGAATAGGAGGATTTGAAAGAAATTTCACCAATACTGCATTCGTAAAACTCGAACAGTTTTTGGCTACTTATCCTAAGCAGTTAAAAGAATTTGAGACCTTGTTTTCCCGCAACCGTATTTTTATGGAGCGTACCATTGGCGTTGGGGCTATTTCAGCTGAAAGGGCATTAAACTATGGTTTTACAGGTCCTAATTTAAGGGCTGCTGGAGTGGATTATGATGTACGGGTGCATACGCCTTACAGTTCCTACCAAGACCTTGAATTCACAATCCCGGTGGGTAAAACCGGCGACTGCTATGATCGCTTTTTGGTGCGCAATCAGGAAATGTGGCAAAGTCTGAGCATGATCGAACAGGCATACAAAAAAGTGCAGGAATTTAAAGGAGCCGATGCAGAAATATTTCATGCAGATACGCCAGCCTATTATTTACCGGAGAAAAAAGAGGTGTACACCAAAATGGAGGCATTGATCTATCACTTTAAAATAATTATGGGCGAAACAGATATTCCAGCCGGTGAAGTGTATAGTTCGGTGGAAGGGGGTAATGGCGAGTTGGGTTTTTATCTAATCAGCGATGGAGGTAGAACCCCTTATCGACTGCATTTTCGCAGGCCTTGTTTTATTTATTATCAGGCATTCCCAGAATTAGTGCAGGGCGGAATGTTAAGTGATGCGGTAATTACCATGAGTAGTTTGAATTTGATTGCAGGAGAATTGGATGCGTAATCCATTGGTTGGCGTACTTGAATTTTTATATTATTATTCAATCAATAAAATTCACAGACTCTTTTTGAGTGAAAGTAATTATGATACAATTTTCTGAGGAAAAATTAGCTAGGGTGAGCGAGATAATCCAGCGCTATCCTGCCGGTAAACAAAAAAGCGCCTTGCTTCCCATTCTTCATCTTGCACAGGATGAATTTGGCGGATGGCTGGATACTCCCGTGATGGATTATGTAGCCTCCTTGCTTACCATTGAACCCATTGAAGTGTATGAAGTAGCCAGTTTTTATAGCATGTATAATTTAAAACCGGTTGGCAAATACTTATTCGAAGTTTGTCAAACAGGCCCTTGCATGATTAATGGATGCGATGATATTATTGGGTACATCAAAACAAAATTGAATATTGGTGTAGGTGAAACCACTGCTGATGGGTTGTTTACTTTAAAAACGGTGGAATGCCTAGGTGCCTGTGGTTATGCGCCGATGATGCAGTTGGGAAAAACGTATCGGGAGCATCTTACCAAAGAAAAAGTGGATGCCATAGTGGAAGAATGCAGGTCAAAGGCAAATTAAAATAATGGGAATAACCAATGCCATATTAAAAGTGAAGGAGCACCGTAAATCTGAAAAGGTGGCGGAAGTAATTTTTTTAGTAGATAGTGGCGCAGTGTATAGTTTGGTGCCGGGAAAAATATTGGACCAACTGGATATTGAGCCCTACAAGGAAATGAGTTTTTCACTGGCAGATGGCACCACGTTACAGCGTAAAGTATGCAGTGCATATTTTGAATTTGAAGGGGAAGGTGGTCCGGCCCCAGTGATTTATGGAGAAGAAGGAGATGAACCACTTTTGGGTGCAACAACGCTGGAGTCTTTGGGATTGGTGTTAAATCCATTTACCAGAACCTTGCATCCAATGCGGATGTTGATGGCTAATTTGAAAAAATAAATTTCTATAAAAGTGTCAAGCAATATTAATTTCCGTAGGGTATTATTGATACTACTGATAAGTAGTTTGGCACTTTCTTTTTTTTATTTTTTTATTTTAATAGAGGAACTCAAAAATATAGCTGGAATACTTTTGTTATCACTGGTAATGGCAACTATAATAAATTGTTTTGTATACAGGGTTAAGCCAGCATTATTTGGCGATAAAAAAAACATTAGCTAACGGATCGTTATAAAGTATGGCAAAGAAATTATTATTAGACAAAGCACATGTTCCCGGAATCCGCAGCTACGAGGTATATCGCAGGGAAGGGGGATACCGCAGTGTGGAAAAGGCGCTCAAACTTACTCCTACAGAAATTGTAGAAGAAGTAAAACTGAGTGGCTTGAGGGGTAGAGGTGGAGCAGGATTTCCTACGGGTATGAAATGGAGTTTTTTGGCCAAGCCCGAAGGGGTTGCCCGTTATCTGGTTTGCAATGCAGATGAAAGCGAGCCAGGTACTTTTAAAGACCGGTATTTGATGGAATTTATTCCGCACTTGCTGATTGAAGGAATGATTGTAGCCTCCTTTGCTTTGGGAAGCAATGTGAGTTATATCTATATCCGTGGAGAATATGCTTGGATAACCGATATTTTGGAAAATGCGATTGCAGAAGCCAAACAAAATGGTTGGCTCGGTAAAAATATTTTAGGAACCGGCTTTGATTGTGAAATGTACGTACAACGTGGGGCAGGAGCCTATATTTGTGGAGAAGAAACCGCTTTAATAGAAAGCCTAGAAGGCAAAAGAGGTAACCCTAGAATTAAACCACCATTTCCTGCCGTAAAGGGTTTATGGGATTGTCCAACGGTGGTAAACAATGTTGAAACGCTGGCAGCTGTGGTGCCGATTATCAATGAGGGAGGTGAAGCCTATTCAAAAATTGGTGTGGGGAAAAGTACCGGTACCAAATTGATCTCTGCCTGTGGCAATATCAATAAACCGGGTATCTACGAAATAGACATGACCATTTCGGTGGAAGATTTTATCTATAGCGATGAATACTGTGGTGGAATACCCAACGGAAAAAGATTGAAGGCTTGTATTCCAGGTGGGTCTTCTGTTCCGATATTGCCGGCCAATTTATTATTGACCACCGCCAAAGGTGAAAAGCGCCTAATGAATTATGAGAGCCTGAGTGATGGCGGATTTGCTACAGGAAGTATGATGGGTAGTGGTGGTTTTATTGTGTTGGATGAGGACCAGTGTGTAGTTAGAAACACCATGACGCTAGCAAGGTTTTATCATCACGAGAGTTGTGGACAGTGTAGCCCTTGCCGTGAGGGAACCGGTTGGATGGAAAGGATATTAAAAAAAATAGAAAGCGGAAAGGGAGAAATGAAAGACATCGATTTATTGTGGGATATACAAAGGAAAATTGAAGGCAATACCATTTGTCCGCTGGGCGATGCAGCGGCTTGGCCGGTGGCAGCAGCCATACGCCATTTCAGAGATGAGTTTGAATGGCATGTACTTAACCCCGAAAAATGTTTGACTGAAAATTTCGGACTGCGACATTATGCAGACCCGATTCATATACCGGTAACGGCATAGGGAAGGATAATCAATAGTTTAAAAAAGAACGCCTTACAATTTTGGCGCAAACAATATTTATGGCAGACGAAATAAAAACCTTTAAAGTAACCATCGACAACATCACCATTGATGTACCGGTAGGCACTACTGTATTGAATGCAGCCCGTCAAATCGGAGGCGATGTAGCTCCACCTGCAATGTGCTACTACAGCAAGTTACAGGGTAGTGGTGGAAAATGCCGCACCTGTCTGGTAGAGGTAGCAGCAGGCTCTACTGCCGATCCAAGACCGATGCCCAAATTGGTAGCCTCTTGCCGCACCACGGTGATGGATGGTATGATTGTAAAAAATATTACTAGCGAAAAAGTGAAGGATGCAAGGGCTGGAGTGGTAGAATTTTTATTGTTGAACCATCCTTTGGATTGCCCTATTTGCGATCAAGCGGGTGAATGTCATTTGCAGGACCTGGGCTATGAACATGGAAAAGCGGGAACCCGTTATGAGTTTCCAAGAAGAACATTTGAGAAAGAAGATATTGGCCCCTATATTCAATTGCACATGACAAGGTGTATACTTTGTTATCGTTGCACTTATGTGGCGGATCAATTGACCGATAAAAGAGTGCATGGGATTTTAGACAGAGGTGAGCATGCTGAAATTTCCACTTATATCTCCAAAGCGGTGGACAATGAATTCAGCGGAAATATGATTGATGTTTGTCCTGTGGGAGCGCTCACTGATAAAACATTTCGTTTTAAAAACAGGGTTTGGTTTACCAAGCCGGTAGATGCCCATCGCCAATGCGAAACACCCGGTTGCTGTGGTAACACCACCTTATGGCTGCGTGGTGATGAAGTGTACCGAGTAACGGCACGAAAGGATGAGTGGGGCGAGGTGAAGAGTTATGATGGCAAGCCAGGATGGATCTGTAACACCTGTCGATTTGATAAAAAGAAAACGGATGATTGGGTAATAGAAGGGGTAACCAAACTAAATCGCCACTCTGTAATTTCTCAGGGTAAATACGAAGGGTTGGTGATTCCAAAGGAAACCATACAGGAAGTAATGGGTGGGCGTGATCCCAAATTACTGATGAACATTCATGATGAAAGTGAAGTGAATGATCCAAAAATTCACCTTAGTGAAATCAAGGGGCCGGCCCATTCGGATAACTTTGCCAATTAGGTGTTTGAAATCAGGAAGGGATAAAAAATAACCAGAAATTTATGAAAAAGCATTTCACACTTGGACAAATAAAATGGATAATTATTATTTGTGTTTTGGTATCGCTCATTTTTCAACTTCCTGTTTTAGTTAAGGGGTTTATGGCTGGCTGGAATAGTGTGCAATAGGGATTGTAAAAAAGCAAAAAATGTGAATTGGTTCGTTTTGGTTTTTTAAAAAATATTTATATATCGGATTATGTTACTATCAATTGGGTTGTCTTTAATTATTGAAAAATTTGTGTTGATTGTGGTAGTGGTGATGTCCTCTCTGGTAATCGCCATGTATGCAACCTTTGCGGAAAGAAAGGTGGCTGCCATCATGCAGGACAGAAGAGGACCCAACAGGGCAGGGCCTTTTGGGTTGTTGCAACCGCTGGCTGATGGACTGAAATTATTTTTTAAGGAGGAGATTATTCCTAACTTGTCTTCTAAGTTTTTATTTATACTGGGTCCTTGCCTGGCGATGTTGACGGCCATGATGACGGGTGCGGTAATACCCTGGGGCGATAAGGTTCATTTTTTTGGCAGAGACATTTCACTGCAGATTGCAGATGTTAATATTGGCATCTTGTATGTTTTTGGTGTAGTGAGTTTGGGTGTATACGGTATCATGATTGGCAGTTGGGCAAGTAACAATAAATTTTCCCTCATGGGTGGCTTGCGCGCCGCCTCACAGATCATCAGTTATGAATTGGCCATGGGCATTGCGTTGATTGCCTTACTGATGACAACGGGTACGCTTAGCTTGAAAGAAATTGTGGAGCAGCAGCAGGAGCATTGGTATAGTTGGAATATAGTGAAGCAGCCGTTGGGGTTTTTGATTTTTTTGATTTGTGCTTTTGCAGAATGTAACCGTACCCCGTTTGATTTGCCGGAGGCGGAAAACGAGCTGATTGGGGGATACCACACGGAGTATTCTTCCATGAAACTGGGCTTTTTCCTTTTTGCAGAATATATCAATATGTTTTTGAGTAGTGCTGTAATGGTGAGCTTGTTTTTTGGTGGATACGACATTCCGTTTATCAACGATGCATCGCTGGCAGAAAAAATCGGCACCAATTGGGTGGCATTAATCCATGCAGGGGTATTTCTTTTTAAGGCAGCCTTCTTTTTATTTTTGTTCATGTGGGTCCGTTGGACCATTCCCCGTTTTCGCTATGACCAATTAATGAACCTTGGCTGGAAAATATTGATACCGCTGGCGCTATTCAATATGCTGGCAACCGGTGCATTTATTTTATTGCAACAAAACAACTGGCATTTCTAAACATTAAAAATATATTTGCGCAAACACAGTGTTGCCTGAATTTAAAAACATATGCAAGCATTAACCAACAAGGCCCAACAAGTAGAGCGCAAGCCAATGTCATTATTGGAGCGAGCCTATTTGCCGGCTATCTTTAGAGGGATGGCCATTACATTTGGTCACATGTTTAAAAAAAGACCTACAATCAATTACCCTGAAGTAACCCGACCATTCAGTCCTGTTTTCAGGGGATTGCATATTTTGAATAGGGATGAAGAGGGAAGAGAAAATTGTACTGCCTGCGGTTTATGTGCCGTAGCTTGCCCAGCAGAAGCCATAACCATGGAAGCTGCAGAAAGAATAGAAGGGGAAGAAAAATTGTACCGGGAGGAAAAATATGCAGCCAAATATGAGATCAATATGTTGCGCTGTATTTTTTGTGGATTGTGCGAAGAAGCTTGTCCAAAAGATGCGATTTATTTGAGCGAAACCTTTGCCCCAGCTAATTTTCAGCGAAAGGGGTTTATTTATGGAAAGGAGGATCTATTGATTCCACATCCTATTACTGAACCCGAAGCCCATGCAAAAGCAAAGGGGGGTAGAGTAACGATAAAATAGTTATTTTTAAAACACCTTCCTGTAAAAGGAAAGAATACGAAGATATATGAGTGTAATTGAAATAATGTTTTGGTTTTTGAGTCTGCTTGCCTTGGGTGGAGCTGTAATGGTAGTGACCAGTAAGAGTCCGGTGTATAGTATCTTATTTTTGATTCTAACATTTTTCGCAATTTCCGGCCATTATATTTTACTCAATGCACAGTTTTTAGCGATTGTCAATATCATCGTATATGCTGGTGCAATCATGGTATTGTTTTTATTTGTTGTAATGTTGATGAATTTAAATGCAGACTCAGAGCCCCATCAAAAAAATAAGTGGCTATTGTACATTGGAGGTATTGCAGGGGGCAGTCTTTTATTGGTAATTGTAGCTGCTTTAAAACAAACGGTAGCAACCACTCAATTGGTTCAGCTCAATAACGGGGAAGTGGGCTTGATTAAAAATTTAGGAATGAAATTATTTACGGATTATGTGTTTCCTTTTGAAATAAGCAGTGTGTTGTTTTTAAGTGCAATGATTGGCGCGGTAGTTATCTCAAAAAAAGAAGCCTAAATATTTAAAACTTATAAATTATATGCCGATATATTATTACATATTTTTAGCGGTTGCCTTATTCAGTATCGGAGTAATTGGGGTATTGATACGTCGCAATGCAATTATTATTTTCATGTGTGTGGAGTTGATGTTGAACGCTGCCAATTTATTGTTGGTAGCCTTTTCAAAAATGCATCACCAGGTAATGGCCAGCACCAATCCTACTGCAGCAAGTGATGCGCAAGTATTTGTGTTTTTTATTATGGTGGTGGCTGCGGCTGAAGTCAGTGTGGGATTGGCTATCATAGTAATGATGTACAGAAACACCCATTCGGTGGATGTGAATTTTTTAAATAGGTTGAAGAACTAAGTCAGTTTTTCGATGAAGTGAATTTGTGAAAGAGAAGCTATTATTTGAAAGAACTTTTTATTAATTAATACAACTACTCTTTTAAAAGCAGTAGGTAAAATTTCCCTTTGGGATTTGGGGCTTATGAATAATATATTACAAATAGTTTGGCTGATACCCATTTTACCATTGATTGGTTTTTTTATCAATGGGTTGGGTAGGAATCATTTATCCAAAACGCTTTCCGGGTTAATCGGAACTGGGGTGATACTGGCTTCTTTTTTGATCAGCGTGTATGTTTTTTTTAGTGTAAAGAGTGGCAATACTCATGTGGCACATTATTTTGATTTCATTCGTACCAGTTCCTTGAAAGTGGGCTTCGATTTTCAGATTGATCAGCTTTCCTCTCTTTTTTTATTGATTATTACCGGCGTGGGTTTTTTGATTCATGTGTATTCTACTTCGTATATGCACGAAGAACCGTCAAAGGATTTTGCGAAATATTTTTCTTATCTGAATCTTTTCGTCTTTTCCATGTTATTGCTGGTGATGGGGGGCAATTACATTATTATGTTTATCGGATGGGAGGGAGTCGGATTATGTTCGTACCTATTAATCGGCTTCTGGTTTAAAAATAATGATTTCAATAATGCAGCCAAAAAGGCTTTCATTATGAACCGTATTGGGGATTTAGGTTTTCTGTTGGCAGTATTTTGGTTATTGTCAAAGCTCGGAACAGCCGATTACCACGAGGTATTTGCCAATGTATCCAAATTGTCTGCTATTGATATTACGGGAATCACGTTGCTGTTATTTGTAGGGGCTACGGGTAAAAGTGCTCAAATACCTTTGTATACCTGGTTGCCAGATGCCATGGCAGGCCCTACACCAGTAAGTGCCTTGATTCATGCCGCTACAATGGTAACGGCAGGTATCTATATGATTGCTCGGAGCAATATCTTATTTACGATGGCACCTACCACACAAGCAATTGTTTCGATCGTAGGTCTGTCAACAGCGCTTATTGCCGCTACCATTGCTGTAAAACAAAATGACATTAAAAAAGTATTGGCCTACTCTACCGTTAGCCAGTTGGGGTATATGTTTGTAGGATTGGGAGTAGGGGCTTATACAGGAGCGGTATTTCATGTAATGACCCATGCATTTTTCAAGGCGTTACTATTTCTAGGTGCGGGAAGTGTTATTCATGCAATGGGTGGTGAGCAGGATATGCGCAATATGGGAGGATTAAAAAAATACATGCGTATTACCCATGTTAGTTTTTTATTGGGTTGTCTGGCTATCGCAGGAATGCCACCTTTTTCGGGTTTCTTTTCTAAGGATGAAATACTAGCTGCTGCATTTGCTCATAATCCTTTATTATGGGTAGGAGCTGTTGTGGGGGCCTTGCTGACTGCTTTTTATATGTTTCGTTTGTATGCAATGACATTCCTAGGTAAATTTAGGGGAACCCATGAGCAGGAGCATCATTTGCACGAAAGTCCGGCGGCTATTACCATCCCCTTGGTGGTACTAGCGATATTGGCGGTGGTAGGTGGTTGGATTGGAATACCGGAAGTATTCATGCATGGAGGCCATCGCCTAGAAGCTTTTCTAGAACCTGTTTTTGCACAAAGTAATTTGATAGCAGTCAAGCATGAATTATCGCACGCTACAGAATATTCGCTTATGGCTATATCGGTAGGCGGAGCTTTGATTGCTTTGATAGTTGCTTGGAAAAAGTTTAGCAAATATGAGCAATCAGCATCATCGGAAACCGGTATTGGTAAAATAGTAGCTAATAAATGGTATGTTGATGAGTTGTATGATACAATGATCGTTCAGCCATTGCAGTCATTGGCAACTTTTTTAAATCGAGTGATCGAAAAAAATATCATTGATGGCTTGGTCAATGGAGTTGGAAAGGCGGTTCAGTATGGAAGTAGGCAGATACGCTTACTACAAAGTGGTCAAGTAGGCACCTATATTTTATTAATGGTTATAGGTATGTTGGTTTTATTTATTATTCAATTGTTTTTATAAAATATATTCCTGATGTTTGGAAACGACATAACAATCCCTCATTTATTGATTTTCTTTCCCTTGGTTGCGGGATTAATTACTTTTTTTATAAAAAAAGAATCTTCAGTGAAGGCCTGGAGTTTATTGTCTGTCATCCTAACATTGATCATTTCCATTGCCAGTCTCTATTATCGAAATGACCGAGCATTGAGTGGATTGAATTTCAATTACCAATGGCTGAAATTCATGGGTGCTAGTATTTCATTGAGCCTTGATGGAATGGGTAGGCTGCTGACTTTTTTAACTGCATTTTCATTCCCGGTCATTTTTATTGCATCTTACAGGCAGGTCTATAAAAATGCAAAAGTTTTTTATGGTTTGCTATTGCTTGGACAAGCTGGTTTGATGGGCGTATTTCTTTCATCCGATGCATTACTGTTTTATTTCTTTTGGGAGCTGGCATTAATTCCAGTTTATTTTTTATGTAGTTATTGGGGTGGTGAAAAAAGAATTGCGGCTACCTTTAAATTTTTCATTTATACTTTTACAGGATCTCTGTTTCTACTGGTGGGGATCATATATGTTTACTTGCAAACCGGAGGCACTCCCTTTTCGGACCATAGTTTTTCTTTGCAAGCTTTTCGTGCTGTAGTTTTAAGTTCGGCTCAGCAAAACTTTTTATTTTGGTTGTTCTTTATTGCATTTGCAGTTAAGATGCCCATCTTTCCTTTTCATACATGGCAGCCAGATACCTACGAACAGGCGCCCACTTCGGTAACCATGGTTTTAAGTGGGGTGATGGTAAAGATGGGGGTATTTGGAGTGATACGCTGGCTCTTGCCAATTTTCCCATTAGCTGTTGCGAAATTCGACAACGTAGTGATTGGGTTATCAGTAATAGGAATGATCTATGCCAGCTTGATTGCAATCAAACAGGACGACCTGAAAAGATTGGTTGCCTATTCTTCCATTGCGCATATTGGTTTAATGTGTGCGGCTATTTTTTCTGTACAATCCATCGCATTAGAAGGAGTAATGATACAAATGTTTAGCCATGGTATTAATATCATCGGTTTGTGGATAGTAATTGAATTAATTGAAAAACAACTAGGGACAAGAAAAATCTCACAATTGGGCGGGTTGGCGCACAAAGCTCCGGTATTAACTATTTTACTGGTTGTTATTGTATTTGCAAATATCGCG
>JBIIVV010000085.1:0-12370 GCA_044339235.1 Ferruginibacter sp. | reverse complement strand
AAACTATAATATGCCTCCTGTAAAAAAACTTGATTTTATATACCACCAAAAACTCCCTGGCATGTTCAAAGAAAATTGAAAATAGGCTTAGCCCAACTAATAGTGCCGCGATGAATTTTGCAGCTAAAATCAAACCAAGTGCAAAGGGGTTGGTAGGACCATCGGCCCACAATTGCGCATCCGCAGAATCGTTTAGTAAAAAAAAGTTAATTACTGAATATAAAACACCCCAAAAATGAAAATTTTTACCGAAATAGAGTGAGTACCCAACAAAAGCCAACACAAATACCGATAAAACAAGTATTGGATAAATAATAGGGGCTAGTTTTTTTAATTTCATAGAAACGCTCAGGAGATTTTAAATGGAATTCGAAGTTAATTCAAAATATGCAATAGCTTAATATTATATTTTGATATGTAAACAAAAGCAATAAAAATCTTACAGTAAAAAATAATATCATATTTAAAAACTTCACTTGAATTTGAAAGTATTACAAATAATATATTTTTAATATATGATACCGATATCATCAGATCAAAATCTTCAACGCTCATTTTTTTATTACCCACAAAATTTTTACTTTGTAACTTTAATTATACATAAAGCTAAAAACCAACGCATCATGGGCATATGGAATCAAGTGGCACAATATCTGTACCTAAAGAAAAAAGATCCCGCAGTACCTAATTCGCAGTTTGTAAAATATATGCATGGTATCAACCGGATCTCCATCCTGCTTTTTCTGGCGGCGATGGTAATCCTTGCCATCAAATTATTTAGAAAATAATCATGCATTTCAAGTGCTCAATGCTAAAGAATGGGGGCTGTTATGTTTTTAAAAAACGATAGATGCTACTGGCTGCATTGGCCGATGCATTTCCCCCCTGGCTCAATAAATGTTTTAAGGCAGCATAATCTTCCTTTAGTTGCGACTGCTTCCCCGTATCGTATAAAATCTTTTTCAATTCGCTAGTAATATTTTGTTCCGTCAGTTGCTCCTGAATCAATTCCTTTACCACTTCCCTATTCATAATCAGGTTCACCAAACAAATGTATTGAATGGTGATGAGCCACTTGGCGATAAGAAAAGAAATCGCACTGCCTTTGTAACACACCACTTCGGGTACGCCAAATAAAGCGGTTTCAAGGGTGGCGGTTCCGCTGGTAACAATCGCTGCTTTTGCCTCCCGAAGCAAGGCATAGGTTTGATTGATTACCGCAGAAACATTTTGGTAAGGCGCCAATAATGCATCATAAAAATCATCTTCAATACCCGGTGCCTTTGCCACTACAAAATGATAATCTGGAAAATGTTTTGCCACCGATAACATGATGGGTAATTTGGTCAGTATTTCTTGTTGGCGACTTCCGGGTAAAATGGCAATAATTGGAGTATTGATTGTTACACCGGAACTGTTAATAAATGAATGTACAGTGTATTCCGAAAATGGATGATTGGCTATGAACTCATCCACCACTTTTACCAAAGGATGCCCCACATATTCGACTTCAAAGCCCCATTTTTTATAAAACTCTTTTTCAAATGGTAAAATGACAAGCATTTTATCTACATTTTTTTTGATACCCCTCACTCTACTTTCCTTCCAGGCCCATACCTGAGGAGAAATGTAATAAATCACGCGAAGCCCCTTTCGTTTGGCCCAGGCTGCTATTCTTAAATTAAAACCAGGATAATCGATTAACACCAATGCATCGGGTTGATATTGGGTAATATCAGCTTTACAATCTGCTAGGTTTTTAAAAATAGTCCGCAAATTTTTTAGCACTTCTACAAATCCCATGAAAGCCAACGCTGAGTAATGCTTTACCAAGGTGGCTCCTGCCGCTTGCATTTTATCACCACCCCAACAACGGATATCAGCAGCAGTATCTAGCAGCCTGAGTTCCTTGATAAGGTTACTGCCATGCAAATCGCCACTGGCTTCCCCAGCTATAATATAATATTTCATTGTATACTTAAATTCAATGCAATTTAACTGAATTGGAGTCAGTCAAACAAAAAAGCCGGCAATCCCTTTTTAGAGGAACAAGACGAACTTACGGCAGTATACAAGCGCAAAGAGCATAGGTAAATGATTATGGCAACTAATTTAAACTCATTAGTAAGGAATTTAATTGTATTTAATAAAAATATCATATAATAGTTATACTGCTAAGAAATAATGGTAACAAAAAAATAAACTTAACTTTGCAATGATATAATATTCAAGCAATAAAGGCTAAAGGTTGATTCTTTTATAATAAAAAGCTATTATAATCAAGAATTTATTTATTTTCAATAAGTATTCAGCTTTAGCAAACACTTTAAAACAAAGCGATGAGCAACAAAACACTTATAAACAAAGTATCGGCCTTTAAAACTGCAGAAAAACTAAAAGACGCAGATATTTATCCGTTTTTTCGTCCACTACAGTCTGACCAAGATACAGAGGTTATCATTGATGGCAAACGAGTGTTAATGTTTGGTTCAAACAGCTATCTAGGACTTACCAACCACCCCAGTGTAAAAGAAGCGGCAAAAAAGGCCATTGATAAATACGGAAGTGGCTGTGCAGGCTCACGTTTTTTGAACGGAACCCTCGATTTGCATTTGGAATTAGAGGAAGCCTTGGCCCAATTTGTAGGGAAAGAATCCGCGCTGGTTTTCAGTACTGGATACCAGGTGAATGTGGGAGTCATTTCAGCATTGGGTGGAAGAAATGATTTTTTGTTTTCGGATGAACTCAATCACGCCTGCATTATTGATGGCGCCCGCTTATCGTTTTCAAAACTATACAAGTATGGACATGGGGACATGGCGCATTTGGAAAAACTATTGGCCAGTGTTCCCATTGAGTCCTTCAAAATAATTGCTACCGATGGTATTTTTAGTATGGAAGGCGATATCACTAAACTTAATGAAATCACGGAGCTGGCAAAAAAATACAATGCTACTGTTTTTGTAGATGACGCACATTCACTAGGGGTTCTAGGACCACAGGGTCAGGGAACCGCAGCACATTTCAATATTACCCACAAGGTAGATTTGATTATGGGCACTTTTAGTAAGTCGCTCGCTTCTATCGGTGGATTTATTGCAGCAGACAAAGTAGTGGTGGAATACCTAAAACACCATGCACGCTCACTTATATTCAGTGCCAGTATTTCCCCGGCAGCTGCGGCTAGTGCACTAGCTTCTCTCAACGTACTCAAAGAAGAGCCTCAAAGGATTGAAAAACTTTGGACCAATACCAACTATGCACTGAGTCTTTTTGCCAAAGCCGGATTTGACATTGGGAAAACTGAGTCTCCCATTATCCCCATTTTTGTGAGAGACAATGAAAAGACTTTCTTAATGGCTAAAATGCTCATGGATGAGGGTATTTTTGTTAACCCAGTAGTATCACCTGCTGTTCATAGCGATGCATCCATGATTCGCTTTTCATTGATGTCAACGCATTCTTTAAAACAAATTGATTATGCAGTTGATAAAATAAAAAAAGTTGCTTTCAAACTCAAAGTTCCTTTGTTAACCCAAGAAAGAGCATGATTACGATAAAACAAGTTGCAACAAAGGCGGAATTAGCAGCTTTTATTGATTTCCCTCATACCTTATTTGAAGGAGATAAAAACTATGTTCCTGAATTGCATATTGCTCAAAGGGATGTTTTAACTCCGGGCAAACACCCCTTTCATAACCATTCTACCATTCAATGTTTTCTAGCGTATCAAGACGGAAAAATTAGGGGCCGAATAGCGGCCATTCTAAATAATAACCACAATAATTTTGGCAACAAAAAAGATGGTTTTTTTGGCTTCCTCGATTTGTACAATGATGCTGCAGTTGCAGAAAAATTAATCACGGAGGCAAAAAACTGGTTGATTGGCAAGGGACTCAATACTATGATTGGACCTGTCAACCCCACTACCAATGACCCATCCGGTCTGTTGGTGGAAGGCTTTGATTCGCCTCCAGTGGCAATGATGACCTACAACAAACCTTACTATCTTGATCTGTTGACTGCAAATGGTTTTATAAAAAAATTCGATCTGTTAGCTTACGACCTTCCTACACAAACGGTTGACAAAAGAACCATTCAATTAAGGGAAGCATTGCGTAAAAGATTTGAGGACAGAAATATTGTAGTTCGTAATATCAACCTGAAAGACTTTGCCAATGAAGTGCAAAAAATACTAAGTGTGTATAATTCTGCATGGCAGGCCAACACTGGTTTTGTACCCATGACCGATGATGAATTTAAATATTTAGCCAAGGATTTGAAGATGATTCTTGATAAGGATTTTTGCATGCTAGCAGAAAAAGAAGGAAAAGTGATTGGCTTTGCATTGGCAATACCCGATATTAACCAGGTACAAATAAAAATTAAAAGAGGACGCTTATTGCCTTTCGGTATTTTTAAATTATTGCTAGGACTTAAGAAGATCAATTACGTAAGGGTAATCGCATTGGGCGTAAACGAAGAATACAGAAAAGTGGGTGTGGAAGCCTATTTCTATGCAGAAATAATTCAAAAAGCCATTGACAAAAAGATCACTGGAGGCGAAGCTTCTTGGATTTTAGAAAACAATGAAATGATGAATAAAGGTTTGAGAAATTTGAAAGCAACTGCATACAAAAGATATCGGATTTTTGAAAAAGAAATATGAAAGAAAAGGTCTTAATAACGGGTGCTAGTGGCTTCCTTGGATATCACCTCATTCAAACGGCCATTGAGGCTGGTTTGGAGGTGTTTGCGGCAGTAAGGAAAAACAGTAACGTAGAGCACCTGAGTGAATGGCCATTGCACTATCTTTTTCTAAATTACGAAGATCCCGAAGATATGAGTAGGCAATTAGCCAAACATAAAATTGATTACATCATTCATTCTGCAGGTGTTACCAAAGCTATCCGGCAGGAAGTGTACGACCAGGTGAATGCTACCTATACCATCAACCTTGCAAAAGCCGCTGAAAAAGCAGGTGGAAATTGTAAAAAAATGGTTTTCATCAGTAGTCTCGCCGCGGTAGGTCCGCTTACAGACGGCCAACAAAAAATAACTGAACAAACAGTTCCCAATCCTGTTACCGCATATGGACGAAGCAAATTACAGGCAGAAAATGGATTAGCATCTATTTCCCTCCCAACTGCCATTTTGCGGCCAACTGCCATTTATGGTCCCAGAGACAAAGATATTTTTATCATGCTTAAAACCATCAGTAATGGGCTAGATCCTTATATTGGAAAATTACTACAGCAGTTAAGCTTTGTACATGCAAAAGACGTTGCTTCGGCAGCTGTACAATCCCTTTTTATAAGCAATGCAGTAGGGATTTATAACATTACGGATGGCAACAGCTACAACCGATACGAGTTCTCTGACCTTACTAAAATTATCTTGCAGCGCAAAGCGGTTAGGTTTCATATCCCGATGCCCTTGGTTAAAACGCTGGCATTCTTTTTGGAGAAGGCCAATGGATGGCTAAATAAGCCTTCGGTAATTAACCGCGAGAAATTGCATGAACTAGCTGCCATTAACTGGAATTGTGATATCAGCAAGGCGAACAATGAATTGCATTTTTCTCCAAAATTTAATTTGCAATCTGGGTTAGAAGATTCGATTGCTTGGTATAAAAAAAACAACTGGCTATAAGGTCAACTTTATTGATTTGGCATATTAGTAACGCAAGGTTTTAGAAAAGTTGAAGGACTTATTCAAGATGCTTTTAAGCAATAGAGAAGCAACCAAATCACTTTTGTAAATATCTTTTTCAGGTTAATTATATTCAATTTCTAAGGTAACAATGATACAATTTCACAAGCTCTTTGCATCAGTATTAGGCATTGGTCGCTTAAAAGGTGGCGGCACTATTGCAGCAATACTTTATTGTGTTATTTGGTATTTGCTTCCAGCAACATTTGGAAAAACCAACTACCAATTTGTCACTGTTTTTATAATTACAGGCCTGGGAATTTGGAGCTCCAATGAAGTGGATAGCCTTTGGGGGAAAGATAGTAGCAAGGTGGTTATTGATGAAATGGCAGGTATGGCGATCGCCCTATTAATGGTACCTAGAGATTTCAGCTATGTTCTAATCAGTTTGATCGCATTTAGATTCTTTGATATTGTAAAGCCCTTAGGAGTGAGAAAATTAGAAATATTGCCAAAGGGCTGGGGAGTGATGGCAGATGATGTGCTGGCAGGTTTTTATGCATTGTTATTCGTTCATAGTTGGATTGCAATTGCTAACAAATTTGCCTAATATGAACACTTTTTTGAAAGCAAACATCGCCGCCATCGTAGCAAGTTTTTGTGATTTTAGCATCACCTTTTTTTTTAAACAAACTTGTCGGATAGATGCAGTTTTGGCCAGCATTCTCGGAACAATCGTAGGTGGCATTATTAATTTTTTGATTGTCCGGATTTGGGTTTTCAGGTCCATCCAAACACCTTTCTTTCACCAAGGAAAAAAATACCTTTTAACTTGGTTTGGAAATTTAGTTTTAAATTCGGTTGGAGTTTATGTGTTGATAAAAATGATGGGGGTACATTATTTATTTGCTAAAATAGCCACTGCTACAATTGTTGCGGTAGGCTATAATTACCCTATTCAAAAAAAGTATGTTTTTAAAAAAGTAGACAACAATGAAATGGATTAATACAATATTAAAAAGCCTCTTTTTTAATATTTTTTTACTAAGCAGTTTACTATCAAATGGCCAAACCCTTGTAAAGGGATTTGTGAAGGATGCTGCCACAATGCGTCCGCTTCAATTTGTAAGTATTTATTTTGAAGGTGGCAAGGGCGTTACTTCGGGAGAAGACGGAAGTTACTCGATCATTTCCAAAAAAAACTCACTCAATACATTGAATTTCTCCTTCACGGGATATAAAAAAATTACCAAAAAAATTGAGGCCGGAAAAGAGCAGATAATTAATATCGAACTTGAATTAACTGATGCCCTGCAGGGGGTAACCGTAAAGACTAGAAAGAGAGGTAAATATAAAAATAGGGATAACCCAGCGGTTGAGTTAATTGATCTGGTGATAGAAAACAAAAAAAAGAATCGGATAAAAGCCTATGATTTTGTACAATACCAGCAATATGAAAAGCTCTCTCTGTCCCTAACCAACAAGCCGGAGAAGCTTATTAAAAACAGGCTTTTCAAAAACTATAAATTTATCCTTGAAAATATCGATAGTACTAGCATTGAGGGAAAAGCCCTGCTTCCAATTTATTTAGAAGAGAAGCTATCGGACCGTTTTCTACGCAAAAACCCGGAATCAGACAAAACAATCATTAGGGGAGAGAAAAAAGTAAATTATGGAGATTTCCTTGATGACAATGGCATTAGCCAATACCTTAAAATGTTGTATGGCGACATTAATATTTATGATAACAATATCAACATTTTAAAAACCCAGTTTCTAAGTCCCATCGCCGATATGAGCCCCTCTTTTTACCGGTATTATATCCGCGACACCGTAGAGTTGGAAGGTATTAAGTTGGTAAAACTATATTTCACCCCGCGCAATCCAAATGACCTGCTATTTAGGGGCACGATGTTCATTACATTGGATGGGAATTATAGCGTACAAAAGATTAGCATGACCATCAGTAAAAATGCCAACCTAAATTGGGCTAGGGAACTAAGAATTAATCAGGATTTTGAAAAGGCTTCAGATGGAAGATTCCACGTAATTAAAAGCAATATGTTAGCCGAGTTTGCACTTACACAAAATGCGTCTGGTGGTGTGATGGGGGAAAGGAGTGTTTCCTTCAAAAAATTCTTAACGGATATCTCTGCTCCCGACAGTATCTATCTCGGAAAAAATATTGTTAATAGAGCCAATGCCAGTTCGACTGCAGATAGTTTCTGGGTAGGACAAAGGCATAATCCCCTGACACAGGTAGAAGCCAAAGCATACTATAATATCGACAGCCTAAAAAACATGCGGTCATTTAAGAATTTTGGAGAAATCGTTTCCCTCCTGTTTTCGGGATACTATTCTTTTGGAAACTGGGAGTTAGGCAATACCAATACATTCTACAACTTTAATCCGATAGAAGGATTAAAGCTAAAATTGGGAGGAAGAACTACCCCCAAATTCAGCAATTTTATTTATTTCGACAATGCCGTTGCTTACGGTTTCAAAGATGAAAAATTTAAATTTATGAGTGGCGTTACTTATTCATTCAACCATAAATCTATTTATGCATTTCCTCTTAACTACTTAAAAGTGAGTTATCAATATGATACCAATATACCCGGACAGGAACTGCAATTTGTACAAGAAGATAATGTGTTGCTTTCCTTTAAGAGAGGCAATAATAAAAAATGGTTATTCAACAACTATCTGAAAGGCGAATACATCCATGAATTTGGGAAAAACATCAGTTATACGCTAGGTTTTAAAAATTGGAATCAAACCCCCGCTGGAGATATCTTTTTTCAAAAGACGGCAGATCTATCGATGGTAAAAAATATTACTACCACCGAATTGTCTGGCGAAATCAGGTGGGCCCCAAACGAACAATTTTACCAAGGTAAAAATTTCCGAATTCCCATTATCAATAAATATCCAATTTTTAACCTTCGCTATATTGTGGGCATTAAAGGCCTGGCGAAAGGTGAATACAACTACCAAAACCTTAGTCTGCGCATGGAAAAAAGATTTTATCTTTCGCAACTAGGCTATGTAGATGCCACTTTGGAAGGGGGGCATATTTTTGGCCAACTTCCCTTCCCTTTGCTTACCATTCATAGAGCCAACCAAACCTATTCATTACAACTAGATTCATACAACCTGATGAATTTCATGGAATTTGTGAGTGATCAATATGCGGCAGGAAGTGTAAATATTAATTTTAATGGATTTTTCCTTAATAAGCTACCCCTGATTAAAAAACTAAAGTTAAGGGAAGTGTTAAGTGCCAAGGTATTATACGGAAGTGTAAGGGATGAAAACAATCCCACAAAAACTAATAGTCTGCTGAAGTTTCCTACAGATATCAATTTGGGGCACCCAACCACTTTCTCCCTCGGCAAAGCTCCCTATATGGAGGTAAGTGTGGGGGTAGCCAATATATTTAAATTAGTGAGGGTTGACCTTGTAAAACGTTTATCTTATCTTGATAATCCTGGTATATCCATCTGGGGAATCAGGACAAGGGTAGCATTTGATTTTTAACAATGAAAAATAAGCAATGGCAGCTGAATTACTTAGAGACCGGGTTCAAAAAATAATTTATACCATTATTAACCCTGTTGTGAAAGGATTAATCAAAATTGGCTTTACCCCCAATGGAATTACCATTATTGGATTGTTGCTCAATATTGGTGTCGCCTATATATTCATCCTGGGAGCCGAAGAAGGAAACCGAGGTGATTTGTCATACTTAGGCTGGGCAGGCGCTTTAATACTATTTGCGGGGCTATTTGATATGCTAGATGGCCAAGTGGCCCGACTGGGAAATATGAGTTCTACCTTTGGTGCATTATTCGACTCTGTGCTTGATAGGTACAGCGAGTTAATTATGTTCATGGGTATCTGTTACTATCTAGTTTCACATCATTATTTTCTAAGTTCCCTATTTGCTTTTATAGCACTAATAGGATCCATGATGGTTAGCTATACAAGAGCTAGAAGTGAAGGATTGGGTATTCAAAATAAGGGGGGGCTTATGCAGCGACCGGAGCGAGTAATATTAACAGGACTTTCGGCGTTATTATGTGGAACAAGTAGTCATTTCATCGGCGGTAATTTTAAATACACATTTCCGGGCAGTTCCATTGAATTTTTTGAAACAATGACTATTTTTACTTTACCAATCACTATTATGGCAGTGCTCACCAATATCACTGCCATTAAAAGGCTGGCAGCAGCAAAAAAAGCGTTAGACAAAAAAGACAATATTTAATATATGAAGTCGAAAAGAATGGTTTTTATTATAGCTTTCCTTTGGAGCATTTCTTTGCCAATCATTGCCCAAGAAAAGGGATTCCCCATTCCCGCAGGAAATAGCAAGCAATTATTTTACCTGCAACGTACCCCTAATAAAAACACCATTGTATACGAACTCAATTACAAAAACGGGGAAATTGATTCAGAGGAACCCGTTCATGGATTTTGGATCCGGTACCAAGAGGATGGACAAAAGGAAGACCTAAACTATATCCAAAGGAAATTTGCCTATGGACTCAAAACGAAAAAAATTGCAGAAAATCAGTATGAAATATCTTTTGTATCTTATAAAAAATACAAGATGTTTCTACGAATGGGAGCTGACAAAAAATTTCACCTCTATACCACTATCAATCAACTGACAGCTGAACTTACCAGTATCTATTTAAAAATTAACGGAGGCGCATTCTGGACTCCCAATATTGAATATGTAGATATTTATGGCATTGACCCAACTAACCGATCTGTGATGAAGGAACGAATGAAAATTTAAAGAACCCGAATTATACTTTATAAAAATGAAAAAAAATTACGTCTCCAATGCAGAGGACTCGATTAAGTTGTTTAAGAACAATGTTTTCGACAGTCTATCCAAGGTGCATTATACAGTACCCCTTTATATCTTCATTCCTGCGATTTTATTTTTTTGCTACCGGGCATTTAGCTACAACCTAAGCATCCTTATTTTTGGCGGGTATTTTCTTGCGGGCCTGTTGGTATGGACCATCACCGAATATTTTTTGCACCGATTTGTTTTTCATTACTATCCTAGCTCTAATATTGGCAAACAAATACATTTTATATTCCATGGTGTGCACCATGATTACCCAAGAGACAAAAAAAGATTGGTAATGCCGCCCTCCGCAAGCATTCCACTGGCTAGCCTATTTTATTTTTTGTTTTCCTTGTTGCTGACTCAAGCACAATTGTTTGCATTTTTTCCAGGATTTTTATTAGGATACTTGATATACGATATGATGCACTATGCGATGCACCACCACAATTTTAAAAATCCGCTGCTAAAGAAAATTAAACAGCACCATATGTTACATCACTATGAGGATTCAAGCAAAGGATATGGGGTAAGTTCCTCTTTATGGGATATTATTTTACAATCCAACTTTACTCGCGAAAGCGATAAAAATAAATGAATCAGGTAAGCACCCTTTTATTTTCGCGCAATAGTATTGCCATTGCATTCACTGCTTCCATTATTTATCTCCTACTCTCCCAGTTTTTAATTGGTTTTAAAACAGACCAATTGGTATTGATTGCCATTTTCAATACTTGTTATTTTGCATCAATTGCATCCCGTAAATTCATTACAGGTTTTTCCATCTTTATTATCTACTGGATAATATTTGACTCAATGAAAGCCTTTCCCAATTATTCATTTACCAGTGTTCACATCCGTGACCTATACGATATAGATAAATCAATTTTCGGATTTAATTATCTTGGAAAATCAATTACCCCTAATGAATACTGGCTGCTAAATGGAAATGCACTTCTAGACGTGCTTGCAGGTGTTTTTTATTTATGTTGGATTCCCGTTCCACTCGCTTTTGCCGCCTATCTTTTTTTTAAAGACAAAGATTTATTTCTACATTTTTCATTCACATTTGTATTGGTAAACATACTTGGATTTATTATTTATTATATTTATCCGGCTGCCCCTCCTTGGTATTATCAATTAAATGGTGCAAATTTTATTCCTACCACTTTAGGCAATACTGCCGGTCTTCATAAGTTCGATGCTTATTTTAACCTTCGGTTATTTGGCAATCTGTACGAAAAGGGTTCGAATGTATTTGCGGCAATGCCTTCCTTGCATTCATCCTATCCAGTAATTGTACTGTATTTTGGATTGAAAAATAAATCAGGCTGGATGAACCTAGTATTTGCATTCGTTGCCATTGGAATTTGGTCTGCAGCAATTTATACCAGCCACCATTATGTAGTGGATGTACTAGCAGGAATTATTTGTGCAATAACAGGCATTGCTATATTTGAAAAAACACTTTTACGCAATAAAGCGTTTAATAGATTTCTGCAGTATTACAAAGTGAACATCTAAATACTATAAATCTCCTGCAGTAAATTCTCCACTTTAAAAAAAACTATTCTGCCAATACGAACGATTAGCCATTGCTACGCAAAGGCCCTTGGGAATGTTAAAATGGAAAGGTTTGTAATGGATACGCTGCTCAGAAAGAGTTAATGGAAAGAATTTTCAACATTCACATTTCACCATTGACCATTGACAATTGACCATTGACAATTGACCATTGACCATTGACCATTGACCATTGACCATTGACCATTGACCATTGACCATTGACCATTGACCATTGACCATTGACCATTGACCATTGACCATTGACCATTGACCATTGACCATTTC
>JBIIVV010000309.1:0-3563 GCA_044339235.1 Ferruginibacter sp. | reverse complement strand
TTCACCCAAAGAAGACCATTCCAAAATAATTGCTGCTTCCTTTTCTATTAATGGTTTGCTTAGTTTGGTTTGTATTGCATTAAATTTATTTTTCTCTCATTACTTAAGTCGATTATGGAGTACACCCGATATTATCCCCTTGTTTTATCTATCCAATGTATATATCCTTTTGTCTGGGGTTCTAACCCAATTTCAATGTGTTGAACAGGCGAACCTTCAATTTAAAGGGCTTTTCATTATTGCAGTATTGCGGCAGTCCATATTTTTTTTATTCCTTTTCATTTGTTTTCTGATACATTTTAATGTTCAGTTAATCATACTGGTATATATTCAGATTTTTACTGTGTTAGTGAGTACTTTTATTTCCTATTTTTCTGTAAAAAAGTATCTTTCTTTTTCATTTGTTGATCATTTTAAATGGGTAAAAAATCTTTTCAATTATGGGAAATATACATTCGGCACTTCCATTAGCGTTGCCCTTGCTAATAGCCTAGATACCTTTATGTTGGGTGGGATGTTATCGGCTGCATCTGCAGGAGCATATAATATTGCTGTTAGAATAACGAATTTGGTAGATATACCTACTAGTTCTGTTGCTTCCATTGTTTTTCCTCAAAGTGCCCTTCGGATGAAAACTGAAGGGATATCGGCTATAAAATATTTGTATGAAAAATCAGTTGGTATTATTTTGGCTCTATTAATACCTAGTCTGGTGCTTCTTTTTATTTTTTCTGGATTTGTGATTGACTTGATTGCAGGTGCAAAGTACCAGGAAGTGCTTCCTATTTTGAAAGTGACCATTTTATATTGTTTGTTAATTCCATTTGGCCGCCAATTTGGTACTATCATTGATTCTATTGGAAAGCCAAAGCTTTCTTTTGTCATTGTGGTAATTACTGCCAGTATTAATATGGGGTTGAATTATGTTATGATTACCCGCTATGGGGTTGTTGGAGCCGCTTATTCTACATTGGTTGCCAATAGCATTGGTTTTATTATGGCTCAGGTAATACTACGCAGGCTGCTCAAGGTGAACATTTTGAATGCCTTTCGCTATGCCATACAATTTTATCCCGAATTTTTGTTTAAATATATTTTACCAGCTAGCGTACTATCAGATTTTAAAAAAAGAAAATTGAATGGGTTGCGCATATTATTTAAGTAATTAGGATATGCAATCAGTGGTACTGTATTGCTACATAGCACTTTGTTTCCACCCCGGTTATGTGGTTATCCAGCTTTCGGGTAATAGATCTTTTGTATCCCAGGTAGGCTGATTGTTAAACCATTTTTTTGGCCCGATAACTATTTTATCAGCTTTATTGTTTAGCCAGGCTCCCCACCAACTAAAAGAGCTATTGGCTATGATATGGTGATTGCATAAGCTCATTAAATGTAATTCTTCAATATCAGCGTTTTCTCCTGTTGTCTTTACATGTATATATTGGTGCGGTTGTACGAGGTTTTGTTTTACCCATTTTACATCATCTGTAAAAATAAAAAAGGTAAACGCAGTGATTTTTTCTTCAATTAGCTCAATTGCTTTTTCGTAATAACTTAGACCTAAGAATCCAAAAGTTTCACTAAACACTGGATGGGTAACATAATCGCCTCTTCTAATATGTATGGATATTGGGTTAATCGCATTGGCAATTTGCTGTTTGTACAATTTAAAAGAGGGAGAAGGGGTATTAGTAAATGTCAACTCTTTGCGTATAATGGGGTCAATAGCGCTGAAATATTTTTCGGAATGCCAATAGCCTTCTGTAGTGATAGTATAAGCTTTTGATTGTAATATATTGCTATCAAAATGATACTGCTCTTCTTTGGATAAATTGAAAAATGGTTTACAGCTTCTTTTTGGAAAAAGTTTGGTTGCCTTAGATAAATATTCCATTGGTATATTCATTTTTTTGTACTGAATATTGAAATGGTCCAGTTTAAAATTTCTTTGACTTTGTTTGGAATAGGTTGAATGGTAAAATCTAAGATCAAAATATAGATCTGTGCGGTTGATTATTGAAAGATGCCTTGCAAAAGCATATTGAAATAATTGATTTCCTAATCCACTGGTTATTTTAGCGATAATCATTTTTTAAATAAATTTTTCTTAATGACCCATTGATCGAATGTTTATGTACGATTTAATGGTTGTAATTAATAATTATTCAGAGAGGTCCGGGTGTCATGCGGTTTTTCCTTTGTAAGCATTGTTATTGATCGCTTAATTTCCCGTACTACTCGGTTGGTTAGTGCTTTTTTGAAACTTCCATCCCTATTGAGCGTTCTCGAACTTGTCCAGGGACGTGCTATATTTGATTTCACTGGTTGTATGGATCCGTATTTCATCATGTCGAATGCCAAGCGTCCGTCATCTCCTCTTATATTTTCTACTATATATCCGGCTTTTAATCCAAATTCTTTGACATATCCCATGCTAATGCCGTATGCATTGAGATAGGGACGATTGATTTGCCTATATCCAGCAATGGCATCTTTCATTTTTTCAAGAAGATATAGTTTCCATCTTGGATAGCCCTGTTCTGGAATGAAAGAATATCGTCCATATACACAAGCCGTACCAGGCTTTTGAAGTACCCTTATCATTTCATTAATCCAACCTTGAGGATACATGCAATCCGCATCTGCTAAGCATATATATTTACCCTTTGCATTTTCTTGACCCAATTGCCTTGCAGGTCCGCAACCCTGGATACTTTGAAAAAGCTTTTTCACTTGCAGTCGGTCAATTGTTTGTTGTGTTTTGTCGGTAGAATTATTATTTACTACGATTATTTCTAAAGGGATGCTAGTTTGCATATTAGCCAGTGAGGACAAACAGCGTACAATATTCACTTCTTCGTTATAAGCCGCAATAATAATCGACACCGTTGGATGGGGGCTCTGAATATGAGCTAGTTTTTCATTGATTGAATCAAAAATGGTTGCAGGAATTTCCTCATAATTTGAAAAGGAAAAATTATTTCCTTTGATCCATTCAGGTACTCGCATGATTTTTTTTTAAGTGATTAATTATAATGTTGTAGTAATCCTTATCTATTTTCTTTTTAACTATCCTTTTCAGCGTTTTATTTTTCACATTTTTAGTTATTCCAATTTTGTAAGGGAGGAATTTTGATGGTCATGAATTTTATATCGTTTCAATGAATGCGGATGTTTTTGTCATAAAAAAAATAATGATAAATCATTTTTAAATATAATAAAAAATATTAATATAAAGGTTTAAATTCTTTTATTATTTTAAAATTATTATATGGCTTCAGTAGCAATTTGGTTTTGGGTATGTTTTTCTATTGTATTGTATACTTTCTTAGGTTACGGCATCATTTTATATCTCTTAGTTATTTTTAAACGAATTTTTTCACCTTCCATTCAGTTTAAAAATTCGGTTTTTGAGCCTCCGGTTACTTTGGTTGTTCCCTGTTTTAATGAAGCAGATAGCATCTTAAATAAAATTGCTAATTGTCAGCTGTTGGATTATCCTACTGATAAATTGACCCTTGTTTTTATTACGGATGGTTCTACTGATAATAGTGAAATAC
>JBIIVV010000308.1:0-3574 GCA_044339235.1 Ferruginibacter sp. | reverse complement strand
GAATGGTGGATGTAGATGCTCCCGGATCGTCAAGTGCTAATTTAAAGTACCTTGGTCACAGCCGTTGTCCCCGTCCAATTTTTCCATTAGATGCGAATGTGGAGTTTATTCCTAAAGCAAAATTTTTTAATAAAAAATAGCAATTAATATGAAAATTCGAGAAATCCGATGCGCAGGTTTGTATGGAGCCACACCAGAAGGTGGTTGGAGTAATGAGCTTCGTCCTGATGATTGTGTCCATACACTTATTGCTGTCCATACCGATGAAGGAGCAATTGGTCTGGGCAGTGTATTCACTAATGATGCACTTGTTCGTGCCTCACTTGCTTTACTTGAGCCGTTGTATATCGGAGAGAATGCGCTAGAGCCAGAACGCGTCAGTGAAAAGTTGCATCAAAATTCATTTTGGCTTGGCCGCGGAGGTGCTATTACGCATACCATTAGCGGTATCGATATAGCACTTTGGGATTTGTTAGGTAAGGCAACTGGTCAACCAGTCGGCCGTTTACTTGGCGGACGGTATCGTGAGCGAGTTCAACCTTATGCTTCCATTCTCATGGATGAGCCAGCTAAGCTTCACGATCATTTACTCGAAGTAAAGTCGCAGGGATTTCGAGCATTTAAAATTGGTTGGGGCCCATTCGGAAGAAAAAGTGCAGCCACTGATGAAGCTATTGTAAAAGCAGCACGTGATGCAGTAGGTCCAGATTCTCGGTTAATGGTGGATGCTGGCGGAAGCGATGCGTTTTGGCCGAATGGTTATAAGTGGGCAATTAATACAGCGAATATGCTCAATGATTATGATATTCACTGGTTTGAGGAAGCGCTAAATCCAGACGCTTTTGACGACTATGTGAATCTGCGAAAAAATTCTCCAATACCAATTTCTGGTGGCGAGGTCCTTACACGGCGACAGTCATTTCTCCCTTGGCTTACAGCTCAGGCATTCGATATTGTGCAGCCAGATGTAACTAAGGTAGGGGGAATTAGCGAAGAGCGCCGAATCGCCGCCATGGCAAATGAATTCGGTATCCGTTTTATTCCACATGGTTGGAATACCGCAATTGGGCTCGCTGCAGATTTGCATCTCGCATCTGCCTTTCCAAGTACTGATCTCGTCGAGTATCTTACAGGGTCACCGTTTATTGACGAAATCACAGTAGGAGGTTGGAAAATGGATGAGGAGGGTATGTTGAAGATTCCTACTGCACCGGGACTAGGGCTGGAACTCGATCTTGATGCGGTAAAAAAATTCACTAAAGGGGTAAGCTTATTTTAATCTATTGGAGTAGATATATTGAGTTCTTAATTTAATAATTTCCACCAACAGTAAAGTCAATTTCAAACGTATGAATTACATAATTAATTGTTTTTCAATGAAATAACAACCAGCATTCATTTTGATAGCAATTGCGTAAATCAGTTGTTTTTTTAATATTTTTATTAAGATTTTGCAATTCATTGCAATGGATTTTTATTGATATTATTTTTTTGAAACAACTGTCTCTCTATCCTCTTTTTTTATCTGTCAATATTATTAATTTATTTTATGAAAAAACGTACAGTACTAATTACAGGAAGCACAAGCGGAATAGGATTAGGCATTGCAGAAGTATTTGCTGAAAAAGGGTACAATATTATTTTTAATGGTTTAGAAAAAAACGGAGCTGAAATTGCTCGTGAAATTGCTGAAAAATATCAGATCGACCATTTGTTTTTTGGAACTAATATGCTCGACCCAGTAGCATTAAGGGAACTGGTTCAAAACTGCGTAGTAAATTTCGGAAGTATTGATGTGCTTATCAATAATGCGGGCATACAACATGTTTCACCTATTGAAAGTTTTCCAGAAGATAAGTGGAACGAAATTATAAATATAAATCTCAACGCTGTTTTTCATCTTACAAAAGCCGCATGGCCTTATATGAAGAGCAATCGATTTGGACGAATTATCAATATTGCATCGGTTCACGGATTATATGCTTCTGAATTTAAAAGTGCTTATGTAGCAGCCAAACATGGGGTTATTGGTTTTACCAAAACCATGGCTTTGGAAGGTGCCTCATTCAATATAACTTGTAATGCAATTTGTCCGGGTTATGTAAAAACGCCTTTAGTTGAAACACAAATATCTGACCAGGCTAAATTTCATAAGCTTTCTGAAGAGGAGGTGATTCATCAGGTTCTTTTGAAAAAACAGGCAGTGAAGGATTTTATACCTATTGAGTTAATTGCCCAAATGTCGCTAATGCTAGCATCAGATAATGCTGCTACTATCACTGGAATTGCATTGCCAATTGATGGAGGCTGGTCGGCTCAATAACATTTAATCATTTGCCACTTTTTAATATTTTTTTATGCAGATTGTCTATATCGTTTTGCCATTATTTTTATTAATGTATATAGCGTATAAAGGGTTCAGCGTTATCTTATTTGCTCCCTTAACAGCCTTACTTGCAGTTCTGTTGATAAATCCAGGATGGGTACCTGTATTTTTATCCGGAATATTTATGGAAAAATTGGCAGGATTTATTAAGCTTTATTTCCCTGTATTTCTTTTAGGAGCTATTTTTGGAAAACTGATTGAATTGTCGGGTTTTGCAAAGTCTATCGCATTTGTAATAATAAAATTTATAGGGGAAAGCAAATCAATGCTTGTAACTGTTTTAGTGGGTGCATTGCTTACCTATGGTGGTGTATCGCTTTTCGTGGTAGTTTTTGCCCTTTATCCATTTGCGTCGGAGCTTTTTAAAAGAACAAATATTCCTAAGCGACTTATTCCTGGTACTATTGCATTAGGCGCCTTTACATTTACAATGGATGCCTTGCCGGGTGCTTTGCAAATTCAGAATATCATACCCACTACCTTCTTTAATACCAATACTTGGGCTGCACCCTGGTTGGGCTTAATCGGAGGGTCATTTATTTTGTTTGTAGGTATGGTTTACTTGGAATGGAGAAGGCGAAAGGCGAAAGAAGCAGGAGAAGGGTATGGAATTGGGCATATCAATGAACCGGCAGAAATTACTTTTAATAACCTCCCGAATGCTTTTTTGGCTGTATTGCCATTGTTGCTAGTAGGTATTTTTAATAAAATATTCACTAAATTAATTATCAGTAATTGGGGTAAAAGTTTCGACTTTTCATCTATCGGCATCAGCGGATTTTCACCCATTGAAATACAGAAAGTTGCTGCTATATGGGCTGTTGAAGGCGCCCTGCTTGTAGGCATTGTTACAGTTTTAATATTAGCCTTTAAAACTGTAACAATAAATTTCAATACGGGTATCAATATTTCTATTGGAGGTGCAATGTTAGCTACTTTAAATACTGCATCTGAATATGGATTTGGGGCTGTCATATCAGCTCTTCCAGGATTTAAAGCAATCAATGCAGGATTGGCTTCTGCTATTCCGGATCCTCTTATAAATGAAGCCGTGACCATTAGCACTTTATCAGGTATTACAGGGTCTGCTTCTGGAGGAATGAGCATTGCGCTAGCTTCAATGAGTGAAACGTATATCACGGCTGCTGCTAAATTTGGTATTTCGCCGGAAGTATTGCATAGAGTTGC
>JBIIVV010000306.1:0-3583 GCA_044339235.1 Ferruginibacter sp. | reverse complement strand
ATTAGGCTCAACCCGAAGAGCCCTGGTGGCAAATAGCTATAATTACAGTGGATTAAATGGCTGGCTTTTTTGTGCAGACCCTGGGGGCACTTCCAATTCTTTTTTCCTTTCAATCGGCTCCGACAGTAGATATACCTCCACAAGTTCTAATACACTTACAACAAATTCTTGGAATTACTTGACAGCTGTAGTTACCAATGGAGGGCAGACGATTGATTTATATAAAAACAGCCAGTTGGTTACAACTTTCAGTGCAGTATCATTGGGGGCTAGCACGATCACCTATACCCATCCTAATTTTAGTATTGGATATCGGGATCCAGCCGGAACTCCGGATCAATTTACAGGCAATATTGGAATCACAGAAATATACACCCGCGCACTTTCGGCTTCTGAAATTGCAGATAATTTTAATATTAATAAAGCAAAGTATGGGTTCTAACCCATTGAATGCTAATTATTTGACGAGATGACATCTTTTTTGGGGAGATGTCATCTCCCTAAAAAAGATGTCATCTCCCTAAAAGAAGGGGCAAGGTATCACATCCTTTTTGAGCAGGCTTCCCCAGGGTTGATAGCCTAAAGAAAATTCCATGCTGTTTTTGTTGTAGGCTCCTGTTTTAATGGAAGAGGTATTGATATCATAACTTAACGCAGCTTGAACACCATTCCATTGCAAACCTATATAGGGTATCAAGGCGTCCTTGAATCTAATCCAACTGCCTATTAATAATTTTTTGCCACCCCCTATTTCAGCTAAATCAAAACTGCCTACAGTTCCTGCCAATATTTCACTGGCTCCCTGCTGTAAAGTAACGATACTGCTCAAGTGAAGATTGGTTCTTGGATTCAACGGAATGGTTCCGCCGGATTGAACATTCCATCGAATCGGTTCAATAAAAGCGGCATCCAAAAAATTTGTTTTGGCTTGATTGGTATTATAAGCTGCCAATCCCAAATACAATTGCTTGCCCTCCAGCGATTTTATATTCAGCAGAATGCCCGCATTGAGGGATGTATAACTCATCGTAGCAGCTTTTCCCATCTCAGGGGTAGTTATCCCGGTATTGAATCCGCCCGATCCAAATTGACTTTCAAAGGTCAAATTGTAGGGATTGATTCTTCTTTGGTTATACTGTCCCTGAAAGCCAGCACCCAATTCAATATTGCCCTCATCATCCAATTCCATATTGTAGGCAGCTGAAAATGCGGCTTTTTTTACTGAAAAAGCATCCTGATTTGAATTGTCGGAACTAACTAGCAATCCAATCCCCAATTTTCCACTGGAGGAACTTTCCAATAGGCTCTTTTCAACCGAGGCCGCCAAAGATTTATATGGATTACCATCCTCTGCCCATTGACTTCTGCTGATGGAAGCAAAACGTACACTTCCACCAAAATGACCTGTCAGTGCCGGATTAATAGCCAATGGATTTGCAAAATATTGAGAATACAGGTATTGCTGGCCAAAGCTAACCTGAATTTGTAACCCCCCGCAAAAAATTAAAAACAATGCAATCCTTTTCATAAAATAAATTAGCGGATCAAAGTGGTCTTTCCTGTTTTTTGAATCGTTTTACCATCTTCATCTATTGCCTCTACCACCCACACATAGGTTTCGGAAACTTGTTGCTTCCCATAAAAAGTCCCATTCCAACCTGCATTTTTATCAGTGGTTTGATAGAGTAACTGCCCCCATCGATTGTATATTCTAAAACTTTTCATTTCTCTTACCCCTACTAATAATGGAGTCAATTTATCATTGATCCCATCTCCATCGGGCGAAAATCCAGAGGGAACAAAAACAGTATAGTCATTGAATATCCTTACCAGAATAGAATCCTGTGTAACACAGCCGGCATTATTGGTAATGCGCACGGTATAGCGTTGCTCAGCGGTTAATGATGCAGTTGGATTTTGACTGGATGGATTGCTTAAACCTGTAAAAGGGTCCCATAAATAGGTTTTGCCAATCTCTCTTGCTTTCAATAGATAAGGGACTTTCGCCTTGGCATTTACAGCGCCGTAATTAACACCTGTTACCGGAGCTTCGATCATAAAAATTTGTTTGATAGAATCTGCCAGCAGCGGACAATCCGACGGAGTGGCAGTGAGGGTAACGGTATAATTTCCGATAGCTGGATAAGCATAAAATCCCTCTTTTAATGAAGCGATGCTGCCGTTTCCAAAATCCCATTTCCATAATATATTTCCCGAGTTTGCGAAATTGCTGGTATTGACAAATTTGACAAGCGCATTTAGACATCTGCTATCATAAGTAAAATTTACCGACGGCTTTTTTATTAATTGAATGCTCTTGGAATTACTTGAATTACTAGTACAACCAAACTGGCTGGTCATCTGAAAAGAGTAAGTCCCTCCTAAATAAGCTAAGTAGCTATTGGATGTTGCACCAGTAATGGCCACACCATTATTGAACCATCGATAGGAATAGTTATTGGAAGCAAGTAGGCTGATCGAACTGCCGTTGCAAATAAAGTTTTGTATCGGAGTTAAGATGGAGTCAATGGGCAAGGCGTGAATGTTTACCACTAAAGTTGCGCGAGGGCTTTCACATCCCAGCGCATTGGTTTGCGTAACATAAAAACTGTCTATACTAGGCACTAAAGTAGTTGGCTTTGGGGTTGCAATAGCTAACCCCCCTGTTGCTACCCGATACCAGCGGATAATATTTGGATTGATTGGTGTTGCTAACAATGAAACAGACAAATCATTTTGGCAATAACTAATATTGTTAACCACCGGAATGGGAGGCAATGGGTTTACAATAATGGTTGCCGTTTTGGTATTGGTACAACCGTTCACATCTGTTCCTGTTACGGTATACACATTGGTTTGTGTTGGAATAAATGACACCCCATTAACGATACCCCCACTCCAACTATAAGAAACAGCACCGGATGCGGTTAGGCTGGCTGCAGATCCAGCACATACGGATGCATTAGCCGGAACGGAGTTAACTGAAATAACAGGTAAAAGATTAATAGTAACCATTGTGGGGATACTAGCAGCACTGCTACAGCCATTTAAACTTACAACAATAGTATAACTTCCTGCATCAGCCACATCTAATAGGGTGCCGGTTGCTAAATTAATAGCTACACCATTTTTAAACCACTGGTTACCAGTTGCGGCATTGCTGGATAAACTTACAGTTCCTCCAATGCAAAATGTGGTAAGACCCGAAGCAGTAATGACGGGTGTTGCAGGAATTGGGTGTACCGCAACGGTAAGGTTAAAGTTATTACCAACACAGCCAGCTGCAGAAGGGGTAACAGTATAAGTGGCAGCTTGCAAAAGATTGCTAGGACTGACTAAGTTGCCTTCAATAGCAGACAGGTTAGTAGCGGCTACTCCTCCTGTAATGGCTCCAGTTACTATAGGAATACCCCAGCTATAGTCAGTTCCAATTGGCACGATATCTCCGTTGAACCCATTGGGGGGCGTGTAACTAAATGGACTGCCTGTACAAGTGTTGGTGGTAATATTATCAATTACAGGAAGCGCTTTCACAGTAATGACTGCATTTTGAGAACAACTTAAAGCATTGGTATAAGTAATG
>JBIIVV010000307.1:0-3583 GCA_044339235.1 Ferruginibacter sp. | reverse complement strand
TGGTTGCATCGGGCATTCCCAAGGATAAATTTGTAGGTATTGGTATTGGTATGCCTGGTTTTGTGGATGTTAAAAAAGGGGTGAATTATTCATTTTTACAATTACCTAATGATAAAAGTATTACCAAATTTATTGCTGACAAATTGGGAATTCCAGTTTTTATAGACAATGATTCGAGTTTGATTGCATTGGCAGAGTCTCGATTTGGTGCTGCAAAAGGGGAGCAAAATGCCATGGTCATTAATATTGGTTGGGGAGTTGGTCTAGGGTTAATCATTGGTGGTGAGCTCTATCACGGTCATGAAGGTTTCGCAGGAGAATTTAGTCATATTCCTCTTTTTTTAAATGGCAAATTATGTTGGTGTGGAAAAACGGGTTGTCTTGAAACAGAAACCTCCTTGTTATTAATCATTGACAAAGTAAAAGAAGGAATAAGCAAGGGAAGGCTTTCCAAATTAGGTTCGCTTTCTTTCGATGATCCGGAATTGGCCAGTGATGCCATTATCAAGGCTGCTAAGTCAGGGGATCAGTTTGCAACAGAAATTTTTTCACAGGCTGGATATAATATTGGAAAAGGGGTTTCGGTGTTAATTCATTTGTTAAACCCAAAGCTAATTATCCTTAGTGGTAGGGGATCTACAGCAGGGCAGGTTTGGAATGCACCCATTCAACAAGCGCTCAATGAACATTGTATTGAAAGGCTTTTCAAAAATACCCGAATTGTAATATCTACACTTGGTATAAGTGCAGAGCAAATTGGGGCTGCGGCATTGGTGATGGAAAATTTCGAATATTTACAAGTTGATAAAACTATTGTAGGAAGTCAAAAATTGAAACTATTAAAATAGTTTTTTTAAAATCATATATATATATTTTTATTTTTTATTATTAACATTAAAAACAACTGCGATGAAGAAGACAAAAAATCGATTACTAATGTTGTTATTCTTACTAGTTATGAATAACATGGTGCTACTCGCCCAGGTGAACCGTACGGTCACCGGTACTGTCAAAGACAATAAAGGATTGCCAGTAGCTTCGGCAACCGTTAATGTAAAAGGAAGTAGCCAGTCTACAACTACAGACGAAAATGGGAATTTTTCAATCACTTTAGAGAAAACAAATGCTTTATTGGTGATTAGTTCTGTTGGATTCAATACAAAGGAATTGAATTCTAAAAATCTTACCAAATTGGATGTTTCGCTCATTTCTTCTGCTTCAGATATGAATGAAGTGGTTGTAACAGCCTTAGGTGTTAAGCGTGATAAAAAGTCAATTGGGTTTGCTGTGCAACAGGTAAAAATTGATGCCATTAGTATTGCTGCACCTGTTGATATTGCCCAAGGTCTTCAGGGTAAAGTGGCCGGCTTGAATATATCCACTAGTAATGGATTGGCCAATGCTTCTTCCCGTATCGTTATTAGGGGTAACAATAGTCTATTTGGTAATAACCAACCATTAATAGTGGTGGATGGTGCTGTATTGGACAATAAATCTTTGCCACAATCCAACACAGAAAATAGCCTTGGTGGTTACACCGATTGGGGAAATTACCTGAGTTATATGAATATGGATAATGTGGACAATGTTTCTATATTGAAAGGCCCCAATGCGGCTGCTTTATATGGTGCTAGAGGTGCTAATGGAGTAGTTTTAATTACCTCCAAAAAGGGAGTAGCTAAAAAGGGGGTTGGATTGGAATACAATATGTCCTATACCAGTACCAATGCGTTTAGGTACCTTGATGTTCAAAATGAATATGGAGGTGGTTTTTCTGCAGCTTTATGGACAGCAGATCCTAAACTTCCAAAAACAGCTTCCGGGGAAAATTATGTACCCACATTATACCCTGCAGGTTGGCAATCCAATGGTGGTAATGCATTGGCAGTAGGAGGAACAGGCGTAGAGTCCTCTCATAATTCAATACCTGGTGGTAGAAATACTTGGGATCAATTTAGTTGGTATGGCGCAGGTTCATCTTGGGGACCTAAATTAGATGGAACAATGGCTCGTTGGTGGGATGGTAAGTTAAGACCTTATTCTCCACAGCCAGATAATAGGGCTTACATGTTCCAAACAGGTAACTCACAACAACATAACCTGTCTTTTTCATCTGCTAGTGATTTTGGTAGTATTCGATTGTCAGGATCTTTTGCTGACGCCGATCAGCCAGTTCCAAATGTGAGCAATAAAAATACCAATTTCAATTTAGGGTCAAATGTGAAAATTTCAAAAATGTTAACTGCTGAAATTTCTGCTTCTTACAATCAAAATAAAAGGTTGAACTCTCCAGAAATTGGTACCAATAATTCTTGGTCTAAATTTATGATCTATGGTATGTCAAGAGAGTATCAGCCAATAGAGAAGGATATGTATAAAAATGCGGATGGCTCTAAGAATGAATTTCCTGGAGCTTATGCACACAATGAATATAGCCGTGATATGTTCTGGAATATTTATGAGAACAATCAGAATTTGAATCGGGATGAGTTTTTAAGTACTGTAAAATTGAATGCAGAAATTTCACCTTGGTTGAATGCTTTTGTTAGAACTTCCGTTGATTTGGTGAGCAGCCAGTTTGAAACTAAAAGGACTACTACCAACCCCGATAGAGTAAGTGGTGGACGTTTTGAAAAATCCGTGTCTAAGGATAAGGTTTTCAATACCGATATAATGGTAACTGCCCATAAAGAGGACGTATTGTTAAAGGGTTTGAATGCAAGCGCTTCCGGTATGTATAACTCGTACAACAATAATTCAGAAGGTGTATATGGATCAAATAGCAGTACGTTTGCTGTACCTGGGGTATATTCTTTATCAAATTGGGTTAATATCAATAACACTTCCATGAGGGAAACTCGTTATGATGTTCAATCTCAATCAGTATTAGGTTTACTTAATCTTAGCTATAAGGATTATTTGTTCCTTGATTTGACGGGAAGAAATGATGTTACTTCTACGCTACCAACAAGCAATAATTCTACATTTTACCCTTCTGCTAGTGCGGCTTTTGTATTTTCAGAGGCATTCAATCTAGGTAAATCTAGTAATGTACTTTCTTATGGTAAACTTCGTACAGCCTATGGAAAAAGTGCAAATGGCGCTGAGCCGTATCAGCTAGATAATACCTACAATGTGGGTACTTTTGGAGGTCAATCTACCAATTCTCTACCATCCACTATTCCTCCTTATAATTTAACTTTCCAAACTTCAGAATCTATAGAGGTAGGTACCAATCTTGGTTTCTTTGGCGATAAAGTCAATCTTGATTTTACCTATTATGATATACTTTCTGAAAACCAGATATTGCAAGCTGCATTGCCTGCTTCTTCTGGTGCAACGCTGGTTTCATTTAATTCTGGTAAATTAAGAAACAGGGGAGTGGAAATTATTCTTAGTGCTAATATTTTAAAGACTAAAAATTTTTCATGGAATTCCAACTTGAACTTTGCGAAAAATAATAACATTATTGAGGAACTAGCTCCAGGAGTAAAAGAGCAATGGTTAGGTGACGTATTTGGAAACTTAGGTGTTGTGATGAAAGTTGCCCCAGGTCAAAAATATGGCGCAATTTATGGCACCG
>JBIIVV010000084.1:0-12487 GCA_044339235.1 Ferruginibacter sp. | reverse complement strand
TCAGTCCTAGGAGGATTCACTTTCCAACCATATTGATTGACGAGAAAATAGTAAAATAAAATTCCACCAACCGTCATTTCTACAATTAATGAAGCCCATTTAATAGGATTTTTCTTTGTGTCAGAAATTGCTAATCCAAAAAACCCGCCTCCTAAAAAACCATACAGTCCACCAATTACAAACAACATTTCTAACCCATACAATGCATTTCCAAAATCATCTGCCCTTCCATAACCCACTATTAGGCCATAACTCATAATTCCTCCGAGCCCCCAACCCAAGGCGCCGGCTAAAGTGACATAGAAAGCTTTTGCTAACCAGTCTTTTCTTTTTGACACCAATAAAACACTCAGTGATCCTAAGGCACCGGCCCAAGCAGCGCCATGTTCATGACCAAATTGTCCGCGAATGGCCCATGCTGTACCTAGCGTCATTGCCACCAAGAGTAAACTGAAGAGTAGATCTTTGTTTTTCATATAGACATCGTTTGAAGTGATTAAAAACTTACAGAAAAAAATATTTTTTTCTGCAGTACAAATAGAATGATTGTCTAATGTAGTGTTTTTTTTACAAACACAAGTCCTACTCCATTTAATAGGATGCCATGGCCTGGGCAATTTCCACCCAATTAGGGTAAAATCAAGAATGTTATTCGGAATGATTCAATGAGGAATTTAGTAGTATTCGACGCTTTAATTAACCAGTTCAAACTCCTGAATATCTAGGATTATGCGAGCCTCCTGTTTAGTTTCAATCGTTTGGGCAACATTGAGTCCATTGATTAGTGTTACTTTTTTAATTTTGGTTCCTCCGCTAACAAATGAAATCTCATCGGCTACACCATTCAAACTGTATTTTACACTTACCGCTTTCCCATCTGGATTCCCAGTTAATTTTACTGTGATAGCAATTGCATAATTGGTAGTAGGTTTAATACAAGCACCCGCCTCAATAGGTTTGCCATCTTCATAAACAAATGCAATCTGTTCCATATTCACTAACGGATAGCTAGACTCTTTCTGACAACTTGTAAAAGTCATAACAAGTATCCAACATAAACAATGTATACTAAGTTTCATAGATAATTTTTATTAAAAAAAATTAAGTGATTTAAACCCTATCATCCAATCAATAATAACCGGCTTTATTTTTGAAGAATGGTAATTTCCTTCACAACCCCTCCTGCTTTTACTTTATAAATACCGGGGCTTAAATTAGTAAAAATGGTTTGCCCATTGGTAATTCCCTGAGTCGCCAGCGTCTGTGCATTGAATTCAATAGCAATCTTTTCTCCATCGATAGGATACAAAACCTTGATTTCACCATTGGCATAACAAACTGCATTTTTCCTGTAATAAGTAAGGGGTGGCTGGGCCATCACGGTCCACTCCTTCAATACCGATTGGTCTTCAGACAACACTTTGAACACAACAGGATTGGTAAAATTGATTGAATTAGAACCAGATAATTGTTGGTCTGGTCCAATAAAAGCAGTTGCTCCCGGGCTTAATTTGAAAACACCATTTAATGCGATTACTGACTGCAGTTTATCAAGCGTAACAATCACTTTTGCTCCATCAAACAGAATGCTTTTACGAACTATATCTTTAAAACTGAAATCAGACATTTCCGCATTAGAACTTAAAGCAGGAACCGCAAAACTCTGTGCTTGAAACAAGTTGCCAATATGCTGATTAATCAAAAATGTTTTGGTTAAAACAATATCCTTAATCGTATTTTTTACAGAATTATAAATTTTGAAATGGATGGTTTCACTATTCACATTTGAAAAAACAGTTAAGTAAGCATAATAGTTTTTTTGACTTTCTACATAAATCAAATTGGTAACACCCCTACACTCTCCATTAACAAAAGCCGCCACTTTATCATTGGTACTACTAAGTGTTATTCCATCTATATTTAAGAAGCTCACAAAGGTCATCGTATATTGAAAATCATTTTGATTTACTACCCAATTGGGTGCCTGTGCAAAAGATGTATTAAACAGCAGAAGCATCACTATTGCAAAAAATACCTTGCGGGCCATTTTAATTATAAACGCTTTTAGGACCATACAAACAACTTATTGATGTGATACTGATTTTTTAACAATTGAAGTAACAACCGTTTGCCCATTCATTTCGGTTTGCAACAAATAAACTCCATTCGAAATAACAGGAGAAATGCGCACTTTATTCAACCCCTTTTCTACAGTGAGTTGTTTAGAAAAAACCAACTGCCCAGCAATGGAATAAAGTTTGATCGTTGCCTTTTGACTTTGATTGGCCCTCAACTCGATGGTTAATTCGGTATCAAATGGATTTGGATAGCTTCGAATATGATCAGCCCTATCTTCCATTTTGGAATCAAATGCCAGCACTACCGGTTTAGCAATTGTACCCAACACCTCATTGTTTTTAAAACTAAAAATGGTGGATGATTTTTTCTGGTTACTACCATCCCCTACATGAAAATACAATGCTTCTGGAATTTCGCCATAGATGGTAATATAGGCGAGTGCTTCATCCTTTTTACGAGAAGCTATCCCCTTTAAAACTCCCATCTCATCATACACGAATAACTCATTATAACCAGAAGGCATTAACACAACGGCATTCATATTTTGAGCATACTGTTTGAATTCTTCTTTCATTGCAGCTTGGCTCAAGACAGCAGTTTCTGCAGGTGTGCCACCCACTCCGACAGCTTCAATACCTTTCGGTTTTTCGATACCCATTGGTTTAGCCAGATAAATAGGATATCTAAATGTTTGTGCTTTTGCAGATCTCAGCATATATCCTTTTCCAGCTTCCAAATACTGTAAAGTACCATTCCATCCAGCTTTAGGATCGTAAATAGCAAATAGGTTTTGAGATTTAATCACATCCCCATCACTAGCTTCAAAGTAAGCAAGCGATTCGGAAGTTAGTTGATTTAATGCAATTGGGTAGGGAAACCAATTCCAATTGGTGTTGATTGGAAAACTCCAGGAAGCAAGATTTACAGGACTGCCCTTTATAGTTAAGGCTTGCTCATTTGACAATAATACTTTATACATTTTAGTAGTAGACAAGCCCCCTTTACTACTGATTGCTCCTGACCAAGTTGGTACTGATATATTTTTAGAATATATTTCCAAATCACTTCCGTTTAAAATAAGATCCTCTGTTTCTAATCGCAAGTTTTTAGTTAACGTATTTAGATTGCCAAAATTTGGATCTGTCACATTCATCGACATCCAAGTCCAACCCTTATTTAGAGGAATCGTTTGTTCCACCAGGGTAGTATTTGCAAAAACGACCGGTTTACTCAGAGATCCCCTTATTCCATTATCCTCAAAATTAATAGCTAGGACTGAATCTAATTTAGCTTCAATAATTTTTCCTTGCGAGGCATCCCAAATTTTAAACGTGATTTGCTCACCTGCAATCAGTTTGCTATAAACCGTAAGGAATGCATAATACTGCTTGTATATTGCATTATAATTTAATTTCACAACTCCTCTTACGGTGTCATTGCAGAAAGCAGCAATTTGATCATAGCTATCATCAGAAAATACACCATCCACTTTAATCCTTCCCACAATAGTCATGCTCTTATCAAAAGCAGCAGTATTGACTGTCCAGTTTGGCTCTTTAACCAACACCCTTAATTTTATTTGCAACTTTTCATCAAAGCCAAAATCTGTTTGCAAATTCAGGTTTTCAATATATTGCCCGGGAGTGTATTCTTTTTCAATAGTTGCTGTAATAATAATTCTACTATCTGGTGCGATTGATCCGGAGGTTTTACTTAAGCTTAACCATTTTGGAATATTTGAAATGGTAAATGGATGAGCTTTACCTCCCTTGTTTAATAAGGTAATTTCAAAGGATTTGGCAGCACCTGCTGCTTTCACTATGTCAACAATTTCATTGTAGCCTTCTGCATACCAAGTCACCTCATTGCGCCTATAATAAGCTGTCCAGGTAATCGGCGACTGTTGCATATTATTGGCTGCATCAAACATTCTGTGTACGGTAATGTCAACCACCTGGCCTTCTAATGAAGCGATGTTTGTAACATCCGGCTCAATAATCATATCATTATTACTAATGACCCGTTTTACATTAAAATTAATTAATTCCCTTTCTGGTTTAATGGCAGGGGCATCACCCGAATAATTGACCACACCGGCACTCAAAGCGGCAATATCAGAAATTACTGAGTTATTACTATAGGCATGAAAATATCTAGGCCCGTTTCCTGTTGTGGGATCTGGCTCATTCATTCTTGCATATAACAATAACCCAATGCTCTTTTCCTGGTCAACCTCAAAGTAACGATCCCGACTGATTTGCTCTACATTTCTAAGGGTATTCCATAACTGGAACTCGTCAATTTTTCCTGTAAATTTCCGATCCACCGTTTCATTTCCCGCCAAGTCTTGGGCACCACGTGCCCCTAACCAAATCCGATTTCCTGAAAACCCACCGATAGAATCCATTAGATTAAAAGACACTTCTGCTGCATCTACCAAAGTTTTTAACGTCCCTTGTCGGTTAAATAATAAACTAACATGGTGCCAGCTGTCATCAGCTATTGACTGGGTAGTTAGGGTATACAATTTCCCTTCGCTGTTGAATGTTAAATTTCCAGCAGCATTGATATGAATGGCCCATTTATTATCATTGCCACCGGGTTGATTGATATCTGAACCATCTCCCTTGCCATTTGAAAATATAGTAGCATTTTGGCCGGCAGCTGTTTTAATCCAGAAAGAGATGGTAGCATCCATTTCTTTTGTCAATTGAACATAGGAAACATTGTCCAGTTTCAAAGACTGATTGTTAGCAAATGCATAGGAAGTTCCTCTAGGTTTAATATCCCAGCTAGTATTCACCACTGCATGCTTGTACCTTGCCTTATCATTGGCAATAGTTCCTCTTCCTTCATCCATTGGCCAATAGCCAACCAAATTGGCTTCGTTGCCCGTTAGTCGATTATACATTTTTGCATAGGCATCCGTTACGCTAATGGCTTTATTCCAAATACGCAGATCGTGTACATTTCCAATAAATGTGTTTCCACCAATCACCAAAGCTTCGTTGTTTGGAACGGAAAGATTTGCAGTGCCGGATTTACTAACAATCACTTGGTCATCTACATAAATACTTAGTTCGTTGGTACTGTTTGTATAGGTAAATGTGAAATGATGAAACAATGCATCAGTAGCTAAGGAGCCTTCTGCAGTGACACCACTGATGGCAGCTCGGATTTTCCCATTTACCAATTCAATTTTTATTCCCCCTAGTTGATTGAAGATAGTAGCTGAAGCTGCTGTAGTACTATTTTTTATCCAACACTCCAGCGCGAAATCGCCTGCTGCAATTTTTGGATCGGTAATCACCGCCGTATTGCCGGTACCTTCAAAATGCAAGGAAACATTGTGGTCAATTTTTAATTGATTGGTTTGTCCTTTAATTTCAATCAGGCTAACCGCCGTATTGTAGGTAACAGGCTCGTTGAAACTCACTTTTAAATCTTCACCCGAACTTAGGATTCCATCGATCGGTAAAGGAGTACCAAATTTTACTGGAGCTGTAAGGTCAACCCTTCCCATACTTACATCCGAAATAAACTCGGTGTTATTGGTACAGGAGCTCCTTGCCCTAATTTCATATACACCATCTGGTAAGGATAGTTTCGCCATGTCGAAAGCATAAGACAGCTTGCTTTGAGAACCAATGGTATCTTTCTCACTGGTTTCTGTTCCGGCGTTTAAGAATGCCGTTGTTTTGTAATACGTATGTAAACGAGTCCAGTTGGGAGCAGTAGACAATCGGTATTCCAAATCAATTTTTTTGAAACTTGCAAAATTGGTACTATATCCTATCAGATTGATCAATAAAGGCTTCGTAGTTCGATCCGCATTATAAGCCGTTTCCCTATTATACACCCAATTGCTCAATGGAACGCTCACTATTACTTGAGAACAAGAGGGCACAAATATTGCAGAAACATATACCGAGGAACTCACTGTTTCACCATCACAAAGTGATTCCAACCTTACTTTAATACTGTCATAGGTATACACATCAGAGATTGATTTCCCCAATGTCATTTTATAAATCACCTCTTTGCCATAAGGCACATTTACCAGTGTTCCGTTTGGCTCAATATTGATTAAGGCATTGTTTGGATTAGTGGTATTATCAATTACTAATTTGTAAACCGCATCAACACCAGCAGCACTGTTGTTGGTTAATTTTAATTCAAATTCTGCTTTCTTACCCTCCAATACATTGGTCATGTAATTATTAGTAACGGCAAGTATTGGAACTTCTACTTTTTGGGTGGCATAATTAAGGGGTGCCTTGGATGCATTGATATACAAATCAAATCGGCTTTCTAAAGATGTATTAAGCAATTGGATCGAATTTACTATCGCCGTCTTTTGGGAAGTCAACAATACCATTGCATTTCTATTTTGATTACGATCAACTATATTATTGGGGTTTATAAGATAGTACGCTTTTTGATTAGCAATCAATTCAGCTTCTTTTATTGCCAATTGATCTTCTAATGAAAATAGGTTGTTAAAATAATTTCTAAAAGTGGTGTCTGGATAAAACTGGGATTTTTCTTCTCCTTCATAAGGACAAGATGACCTGCCCCCTAGGGTTGAAAATACTGGACCATTGCCATCAAAAGCATTTACCACATCTACACTTAAAAAATTTGCAGGATCATTGTCTTTTAAAGTATAACTGATATTTGCAGTATTGGTTGATTCTTCAGACAAGGAGGAATTAATATCTTGTTGAAAGAATGCACTGGTATTAAATTCAATCCCAACTTTATTGACTGAAGTGCCCAGTTTTAACCCTACAGATTCATCAATTGTTAAGTCATATGAAGTAGTGGATGCAGCAACAACGCTTGTTTCTGTACTTTGAGCGTAATCTCCTACGCCAGCATCAAATGAAATATTTTTTTCAAAATGAGTATTCAGTAAACCATTGATCGCATTGGATTGGGAAAGCTGGTTTGTCAATTTCGATTTGGCCACCGGGTCACTAATGCCGTCATAAGTAGTATTAACCCGATTATTAAAATTGGTTAACACATTGCTGATCTTTTGCTTGTATTTAACCCGGTTATTTCTTGCCAACCATTTACTTTTTTCATTATCCAAAATCACCTTTTTCCATAAGCGTATTTTTTCTGCATATTCTGCTCTCTTCTTTATATTTTCTACTGAGTTGGGAGTAGGTCCATTCAAATTAGTTGCAATAAACAATTCATATTCCGGAATTAAAGTGCTCAAAATATGTTTTTGCGAATACACAAAAAAGGTTTCAGTAGGCTTGTCTACAAAACTTAGCGCCTTCTGTTTACTTATATAGATAGGTGTGCTAACAGTACCTAGGTTCACATAGCTCCCATCTGGAAGCGGCGAAGCAACCCCATTTACATATGTGTTAGGTATTGTGTTGGAAGTTTGAATATTATCATATGACCCATAAAAAATATTTTTTGAGTTTCCAATATACAAATCGCCCCCTGCGCCTACATAATCCGTTGCATCACTAGTTGATATTGCCTTATTAAATGTATAGGTACTATTTACACTCTTGCCATCTTTTGAAGTATTAGCAAGTCCAATACCGACAGAGCCAGAGTTGGTTGTCTCAATCTCCACCTTTGGCGTTGGTACGAGTCCCCCTTGTAATGAAAATGACACCCCGGCTCCAATAGTCACTTCCTCTAAAAACCCTTCTTTATGCGCAAAGGAAGCCTCAGAAGTAAAGGAAATGGATTCCCCCTTTTCAATGGTGGCAAAACTGTTGGAACCCGGTGGATCTCTTAAAATGATGGCAGGGATATCCGGAGCTGAGGTCACAAAAGTTTGAGACCCATCGGATGCACCGCCTAAAATAATGCCGGTGGTTTTTAAACCTTCCACAGGATAAGGGTTACCATTAATTATATATTGAAGCGATATCGTTTTGGTGAAAGGAGGAACAATAGAGGGCAATCCTGCTTGGAATTGATAAGTAATGATGCTTTTATCCTTTGCATCTTCAGTTACCGTTTCGCTATTATTGGCTAACGCCAAATTATTCGTAAACATCAATTGTCCATCAGTTACAGGAACTTCTCTTGTAATGGGTGTATTCATCGAATCATAATTCGTATAGCGCTCAAACCTTTTTAACTCAATTTGATAGGGATGAAATTGTGTGTAAACAGGATCTGCAAAACCAGTTGTTGGCATCTCTACGCCGCCCACAAGAATCGTTGGATCGGAACTTTGAGTAGTTACGCGCAACACAGGAGTAGAACGATGAATAAAATTTTTCTCGTAATGATAGGGCTTACCATATACAATGGAAGAATCAGTAGCCCCAAAATTTAAATATTTAAAAGAAGGTGTTTTTAAGGAGTCTAGTTTTGTAAAATCCAGCGTCTCGGTAGTGCCTGCTTTTATTACTGATATAGCCGGAGTTTGTGTTGGGATTGTTAAACCTCCTGATAACAATTCATATTGCAAAGGCAATAAGGCCATTCGATATTCACCCGAATGCTTATTGGTTGCAAAGCTACAACGGGTAGTAGGATCAACACCACTGCCCCCTGCTTTATATCCCAATACAAATTGGGCCACCCCCATATTATTTTTAGCACTTACTTCAATAGTGGAAGTGGCTCCAGTGGCATTCGTTGATACAGACTGCGTTTTTAAGCCATTTTCTCCAAAGCCAATTTTTTTACCTGCTTCCACGGAACCTCCCACTACCTTACCCACTACAATCACTCTGGTGGTGTCAACAAATACGACGGGCTCATTTGAATCCTCAAAAAATTCTTTGAAAGACGCAGATGCTGCAGGATATCTTCCACCATATACAAAACCATGGCCGTCTTTTTTTACTGTGATGGCGTGGTTTCCGATGGGCACACTCACATCAAAAAATCCTTCCTTGTCAGAAACTACCGGAAGGTTATTGGCATCTAATACTATATTTCCATCTACATACACATAAGCCCCTTCCACATATATTCTGCCGTATTTTTCCAAATAATAATCGGGAAGGGAAACTGTCCCCTTGTTCTTCATCCAATAATCACCTTTGGAATATTTATTCACCCCCTTCTGATAATAATTATACCCTTCATCAAAAATTCGATCGGTGCCGCTGATATATTGATCCCCATTGGTAAGTGTTGCAAAAGGGGTATTCGGAGTTTTAGTTTTGTTAACGTCAACAAAAGAAGGGAACACTCCCCTGCTATCATACAGCAGCCTCCCTTTAAAGCTGAAAGAGGATTTATCAATAAAATCAATTTTATTGGCCACTTCGGAACCCTGTCCTAAATAAACCAATTGTTGTGTGGCCTCAAACTTATGCTGACCATACATGGGGGTAATAGTAAATGACTCTCCAACGCCCGAATAGGGGATGGAAGTAATTTCATAATTCCCATTGATATCCGTAACGCCCAACACACCCAATTGACTGATGGTAGGCGTATTACCTGCTCCTGTAATCCAAGCAGTACCTGCACCTAATTTTGCGTTATTTTTATTGTAAACAAAACCTGTTCTTGACAAATCATAAGCATATTCCCCTACTGCCTCATTTGCTGGTAAATAACTTACCAAATTAACATTGTTTCCACTGATGAACCTTTTGAAATCGGTTCTTATTTTCAAGGTGTCCACTGCTGCATTCCATACCCTGATTTCATCGATGTACGATTTTCGTCTACCACCCACGGTTATATTTTCATAATTGGCGGATGCCAAGGTAGTAACTTGTGTGGGCACCTCCACTAAAAAATAGGGTGCAGTATAGTTTAGGGTATCTGCTACCAATTTATTATGAGTGTACAATCTAAATGTATCACTGATGGGCCGGCCATTCACAAATAATGTAGGCACTTTGCCGTTATTCAAGATAACCGAAAAGTGGACGAAATTGGTATTAAAACTGTTTACAGGTGTTAATTCATCATCTCCCCTTGAATTGGTGGTACCGGAAGGGTAATAATTTTTTAATTGATAGATACTTCCGCCAATATTTACCTCCAATATTTTGGAACTTGCCTTTAAATTGACGGTCACATTGATGGTATCAGCTAGATTGGAATTTGTTCCTATTTTAAAAAGACGGATGGCTGCGCCGGCATCATTGGTAAAGGGGTTTGCTGGTTTTACCCAAGCTTGTAAGGTAGTAGTACTAGTAATCGATTTACTGATATTGCTAATTAATAATTGGCTGGTATCGGGTATCATCAGCGCAGTCAATTTTCCGCTGGAGCCGCCATTAGAACTGGCCCTTACGATTACATCTTTTACCGGATTGCCCCCCTTGTAATTGATATTGCCCGTTACGATCGCCGTAGGAGATCTAAAACCTATGCCGGTGATATAATTTTTATATAAAATTTCAGCAGCATTAAGACCAACTGCATGTACCTTGTATTCATACATTGCCCCACCCTCTGTATATTTATCTTCGTAAGAAGTGGAAGAAGTGGTTACCGTGGACAATGGTGTACCCCAATCTTTTGGAGAAAGCGGGCTGTATTCTCTACGATAAATTTCTATAGAACTAATTGCTTTGGCATTATTTTTCAAAACCCAACTAACGAGTACTTTGTCCCCAAAATACCCCTTCGATACATCGAAAAACCCTTCTTCAAAAGTAGAAAATAAATATAAAATATCCCATGGAAATCGTACATCCGCAGGGCTAACTGTCCGATTGGTAGGTGTACTCAAAGATGTTTTTTGGCCCAACAAGGGCAGGCCAACCTGTATGGTATATTTATTACTGCCAATGGTATCAGATTGAACCGCCTGCGAAACAAAAACAAATTTAGCCCCCTTGTTTATCTGGGCAAAAAGCCCCGAACTGAGTATGGTTATAAAAAGGGTAAAAACTATTTTTTTCATAGTATGAAGCATACTGCTATTTTTATTGAATGAATCGGCAGGGGGGAAATCCCCTTGTAAATCAGGAAAAGCCATTAAGGACTGCAATCAGGTATACCTATTATAATTTAATAATATAGTTTACCCCATAGTTTATTGGTCTAGTTTCAGTTGCACCGGTATAAGTAGTTGCACCGGCTGCCGAATTATTAATAGATATGCTTGTAGAAGAACTGGAGGTAGTTCTTCCGAATTCAACTCCACTATTGTCGTTATCTGTATCCCCACCTGAACCGTAAGCCGAGTTATAGCCTGGGGGTATTGTCACAGGTGAACCATGCTCAGACCAATAAACATCATTATACGGATGTGTATGTCCTGGGTCGGTAATAGCATGACTATGAGGAGGAATTATATGGGTTTTTATTGTATCCGTCTGAATTGCCTTTACTGCTGGGCCAACATTTGCTGAATATAAATTATTTGAATTGGTTCCAGCTCCTCTCATAAACATTCCTCTTAAATCAGGTGCATTATTGGATCCTAAAAGCGCTATTAATTCCGTGGCGGTCCCAGGTAAGGCTCTTCCATCGCATAAGATCCAACCTCTTGGAGCCACTGTTCCGATAAAGGGCATGATCGAACCCGTTGGCACGCCATTGCTGGCAGAAACCGCATAGGGTACAAAATTTAATTTTTCATCAGAAATAACCCCACTTGATGGGCTAGTTTGCTCAATTTTTAGAAATAATTGGTTGTCGTAGATAATCTTATTTTCAATTGCCGATACATCCAATGTATAGGAAAACACCCCAAAAGCATCTGTTGTTAAGGTTGGAGTTACAGATGGTATAGCGTTAACGGGTGTTGCACCGTAATAAACAGTAAATTTTAAACCAATGGTGCTATTGGTGATTGCATTATTGGTACTGGCGTCTCGGGCAATACCTTGAATTGCAATTCCTGTGGTAGTGATTTGAGCATAAGAACTAGCTACTGCAATTAGTATGATTGCAGTCAAAAATAGCAACTTGGATTTCATTTTGGTTAATATTAGAATTGAATAATAAGACTTGGAAAGTTTTTAAATAAAAATTGAAATTAGCCAACATTATTTATAAAAAAATACAAACGATACTTAAAATCAGTCCGATTTTCAGAAGTTCGCACTAATTGCACCCTCTTTATTATAAAAAATTATAATAAGACCAAGCTTTTAGCAAAAAGGAATTGCACGAAAGTAAAAACGAAAACAGGAAAATCAAGATGGTTGGCTGGGATAAGTTGTATACAAACTCCCCATTATGTTCACAGTTTTTTAGCCATCGACTAAACAAACTTTGGATTTTACTGCGCCAGCGATATCCTCAACTGTACCCCCGCCCTAGTATTGGTCATGGGCGCACTGGAAGAAATATAGGGGTTTACCCTGCGCTGGTCAAAAAAGAGTTTGATATTGATCCGGCTGTTTAAAAAATAATCGATGGTAGGCGAAAGGGTGATTTCCTTGCTTCCCCCTGTTGGCAGCGTCGAGTTCTGGTCCAATCGGTTATTCACTGTTAC
>JBIIVV010000305.1:0-3617 GCA_044339235.1 Ferruginibacter sp. | reverse complement strand
AATAATTTATTAACGACAGTAGCCTGGAAAATAAATGGGGTTACACAATATGCATTGGAAGGAAGTGTGTTTATTGCAGGCGCAGTAGTACAATGGCTAAGAGATGGATTGGGGATCATTAAAACTTCTGCGGATGTGGAAGCGCTTGCCAAACAAGTGGATACCACGGATGGCGTATATGTGGTTCCTGCTTTTGCTGGACTTGGAGCACCTTACTGGAACCAGCATGCAAAGGGTACCATTACTGGATTGACTAGAGGAAGTACATCGGCACATATTGCAAGAGCTGCTGTTGAAAGCATTGCATATCAAACCATGGATGTGCTGAAAGCAATGGAGGCAGACAGTGGTATCAGTATAAAAGAATTAAGAGTAGATGGAGGGGCAACCAAAAACAACCTGCTAATGCAGTTTCAGAGTGACGTGCTCGACACAAAGGTGATTCGCCCAACCGTTACGGAAACTACTGCACTGGGTGCTGCTTATCTTGCAGGCCTAGCTGTTGGGTTTTGGAAAAGCATGGACGAATTACAAGAGCAATGGCAAATTGAAACCGTGTTTACTGCTACAATCACTGGGGCGGAGCGCACAGATTTAACCAATGGTTGGAAGAAGGCAATTACAGCAGCATTATCAATCGCATAAAAAAGTAGCCATATTTCAATGAATAGAAAGGAGCAGTTAGAAAGAATAAGTGTAGATAATAAGTATGACATTATCATTATTGGTGGCGGTGCTACGGGCTTAGGTTGTGCTGTTGATGCTGCTAGCAGGGGGTATAAAACCTTGCTGCTAGAAAAATATGATTTTGCGAAAGGTACTTCTAGTCGGGCTACCAAGTTGGTGCACGGTGGGGTAAGGTACCTAGCCCAAGGAAATATCCGTTTGGTGAGGGAAGCGCTGCTGGAAAGGGGAAGGCTTTTGCAAAATGCCCCGCATGTATGCCACACACTTGCTTTTGTAGTGCCTTCTTATAGGTGGTGGCAAAAATGGTACTACGGCATTGGATTATCGGTGTATGAATTTCTTTCAGGAAAATTAAGTTTGGGTAAAACAAAATTATTGTCAAAACCAACTGCATTGGTCCATCTTCCAGACTTGTCTATCGATGAGTTGACTGGAGGTGTTTTATATTTCGATGGTCAGTTTGATGATAGCAGACTGGCAGTAAACCTTGCCCAGACAGCGATTGAGCAGGGAGCAACCGTTATCAATTATTGTGGGGTTACCGGATTTAGCAAGAAAAATAATATGATTGCTGGTGTTACGGCGATGGATGAAATAAGCGGCCAGTCATTTGAAATCAGCGCAAAGGTGGTGATCAATGCTACCGGCGTATTTGCAGATGAATTATTGCAATTAGCAGAAGGTCATTCTGAAAAAACAATTGCTCCTTCGCAGGGTATCCACCTTGTAGTGGGGAAGCATTTTTTTAGAGGCAATACCGCCATGATGATTCCAAAAACGGATGATGGCAGGGTATTGTTTGTGATTCCCTGGCATGATCAATTATTGCTAGGTACAACCGATACGCCGGTAGAAAATATTTCAACAGAGCCAACTCCATTACAAGAAGAAATCGATTTTATTATTACCCACTTTAATAGATATACCGCTTCAAAAATAACCAATGAAGATGTAAAAAGTGTTTTTGTCGGGTTGCGACCATTGGCAAAGCAGGGCAACGAAAAGAAGACGGCGGTGATGCCTCGAGATCATGTTGTGAAAGTATTGCCATCTGGTTTGATACATGTTACCGGAGGCAAGTGGACTACTTACCGAAGTATGGCTGAACATGCTATTGATAAAGCGATACAGTCGGCAGGGCTAGCCATCTCGACCTGTAAAACAAAGCATTTGAAAATACATGGATGGTCGGCCAACAAGTCGAATACATCATTGAGTATTTACGGAGTGGATGAAGCGGCGATTCAATTAATGATAACCGGAGACCCATCGCTTTCGGAAAAAATTCATCCTCTTTATTCATATACCAAGGCAGAACTGCATTGGTTTGTTGCGCATGAAATGGCAATTACGATCGAAGACATTTTAGCTAGAAGAACAAGATTGCTTTTTCTCGATGCTAGGGCTGCGATAGAAGCAGCGCCACTGGTAGCTACAATATTGGCGTCTGTTACTGGTAAAGATGCTCAATGGGAAAGGGAACAGGTAGATAAATTTAACAAGCTTGCAAAAAATTATTTCCTCAATTAATAAATCTAAAATCAATTTTATGAATCCATTTTTTTCCGAATTACTAGGTACAATGATCATGATCATTTTAGGACAAGGTGTGGTTGCCAATGTAGTGTTGCCAAAAACAAAGGGTAATGGCAGCGGATTGATTGTAATCGCATTTGGATGGGCGATAGCAGTTTTTACAGGAGCCTATGTGGCATCCCATGGCAGTGCTGCACATTTAAATCCAGCCATCACAATAGCCATGGCAGCGTTCAATGATTTTTCTTGGAATGAGGTGCCTGTATATATTGCAGGACAATTTGCAGGAGCTATGATTGGGGCCTTGGTGGTTTGGTTGGCTTATCGCCAGCATTTTGATGAAACCATTGACCCGTCTTCGCAGTTGGCAGTTTTTAGTACTGCTCCAGCAATCAGACATTTGGTTAATAATTTTATAACAGAAGTGATTGGTACATTTGTTTTAGTATTTGGAATTTTGTTTATTACAAAATCTTCTAGTTCACTAGGCAGTCTGGATGTATTGCCTGTAACATTATTGGTATTGGGTATTGGTTTGTCATTAGGCGGACCTACCGGATATGCGATTAATCCTGCAAGAGATTTAGGCCCTAGGATTATGCATGCCATTCTTCCTATCAAAAACAAGGGCAACAGTGATTGGAGTTATAGCTGGGTTCCTGTAATAGCGCCCATTGTAGGGGGATTGCTGGCGGCCTTTATTTTCAAAACTTTTATACATTTGGCATAACAAAGAAGATTGAAATTCTTTAAGCAGCCATCTGTTGGAGTAGTTCTAGCAGATGGCTGCTTTCATTGAATAAGCAAATCAGTTACCTATTGTGTATTTCGTGAAGGAAGTCGTTTAACGATTCTCCTGATTTTAGTTGCAATTTTTTCCTAAGTCGGTAACGACTGATTTCCACTCCCCTTACTGCAATGTTCATTAGCTGGGCAATTTCTTTGGAAGCAAGATTGAGTTGAACATAAGCGCATACCTTTAAATCGGTGTTAGTCAAACTGGGAAATAGCTGCTTTAGTTTTTTTAAAAAATCATTGTTTACCTCGTCGAAATGAGTGGCAAACTGCTCCCAGTTGGAATTATTTTTTTCTATGTCATTTACCAATTGAATTGCTTTTTTTACATCGTGATTACCTCCCGTTTTTGTATATAAATGTTGCAATTCACTTTTTACTTTAAGTAAAGCATCGGTTCTTTCTACTAAATGCATACTTGCATCTGCCAACTCTCTTTTTTTATAAATCATCTCATTCACTAGTTTTTCATTTTGAAGTTCGACGATCTCTTTTTCATGCTGATCAACTTCTAGTTGGTGAATATAGATTAACCTTTTCTGCTCATCTTCAAACTTGATTTGCTGAAGAACGAGTTTCTTCTTTTGCCATTTGGCAAT
>JBIIVV010000304.1:0-3623 GCA_044339235.1 Ferruginibacter sp. | reverse complement strand
TAAATTCTTTATAACAGCATTTTTAATACTGTTTGTAGAGCTGGCCATTGCACAACGAACTGCAAGTGACATTGTCATGAAAGTAGGAGGATTTCGTGCTTCTGTAGTTAAAATTGACATCACGCCAGAGGTTCCCAAAATGTTACTGGGGTATGCTGCCCGAAAATCAACTGGAGTTCATGATCATATTTTTCATCGGATTGTTGCGTTGGATGATGGAGTTAAACAATTTTTTTTGGTTTCGTCTGACATCTGTGTAATGTCGCCTTCAGAATATGATCATGTTGCTTCGATACTTAAAAATCAACTTGGAATTGATCCTTTGGATTTCTGGTGGTCCTTAACACATACACATTCGGCTCCTGAGGTAGGGGTTCCTGGTTTGCCGGAAATTTTTATGGGCGACCGGTATAAACATGAAGTAGACACCGCCTATACATCAATGGTAGAAAGGTCGCTGATTAATGGAATTATCGAAGCACGTGAAAAACTGGTTCGTGCTAAACTAGGTGTTGGTTGGGGGTTTTCGAAAGCCAATATCAATCGACGTGCCTGGGATATTGATGGTAAAGCGATAGGAGGAATGAATCCTGATGGTCCAGTTGATCGAAAGATTGGATTAATGCGTTTGGATAAAGAAGACGGAACTCCGATTGCTTTAATTGCAAATTACGCGATGCATGGAACAGTATTAGGACCTACTAATATGGAAATTAGCGCTGATGCACAGGGTATCGTTTCTGAATATGTTGAACAGAAAACGGGCGTTCCGCTTCTTTTTATAAATGGTGCTGCAGGTAATCTTGCTCCTATCTATAGTGTTTACCCTAATCCGAAAGCAGGTCATTTGGGACAATTTCGTGTACTGATAGGAGATAAGATATTAGATGCTAATAAAAGGATAACCTCTAGCGTTGATTCGATAAAATTATTTACGGGAGCAATCACTATTGAAACACCTCGAAAGGCCAATTTGGATTGGCCTTCTTACTTGGATAAATATAATAAGGTAACAAAAGCGGGTGATAATTTAGTGAGGGTTCCGGTTAGATTTTTAAAGATCAACCAGGATGTGGCCATCTGGAGTGCACCGCTTGAATTATTTTGCGAAATTTCCAATGGGATTCGTGAGCGTTCTCCATTCCCTTTTACATTTTATTATGGATACACCAATGGATGGCTTGGATATCTCCCATCAGAAAAAGAATGGAAGCATGGGGGCTATGAAGTTGAAGGCGTGTCTCCATTTACTATTTCTGTGGAAAAGGATTTTACCGAACCTATTGTCAGTTATCTTCAAAGCGAACTTATCAGAGAAGATATCGCTCAAATTAAAGATACTCCAAAAAAGGGTAGTTCAAAATCGAAGAAAAGTAAGTAAACAAATTGATTGATAGTTAGTCGGAGTTGTTTTTATAGATTTTGATAAAACCGTCGAATTTAAATAAAAAAATTATGAATGTAGCCATAGCAAGAAGTTTAGTTAATACTATACGCAACTTCACTTCTTTTCCCCTGATTAATAAGCGTCCCATTTTTTTGTTTTGTCTATTCACTTTATGTTTGTTGTTTTTAGGCAACACGTCTAGAGCTGATTTTCGCGCCGCTGTGGTAACAATTGATATCACTCCAAATAGTCCCAAAATGTTATTGGGCTATTCAGCCCGTCAGTCAACGGGTATTCATGATCGTATTTATCATCGTATTATTTTACTGGATGATGGTATTAAGCAGTTTTTTCTAGTGTCATCCGATATATGCGTTATCTCGCCTTCTGAATATGATCATGTAGCTTCCTTACTTCAGCAAAAACTTGGAATTGATCCATTGAATTTTTGGTGGTCATTAACCCATACGCATTCTGCACCAGAGTTAGGCGTTCCTGGATTGCCTGCTGTTTTTATGGGGGAGCGCTATAACCATGAAGTAGATACTGCCTATACATCAATGGTTGAACAAAAACTTATTGAAGGAATTATAGAGGCTCGACGTAAACTAGCACCGGCACGTCTTGGAGTAGGCTGGGGTTTTTCGCAGGCAAATATCAATCGCCGAGCAGTAGACGTTGATGGTAAAGCTTCGCTGGGATTGAATCCTGATGGAGCGGTGGATCGTATGATCGGTTTGATGCGGTTAGATAAAGCAGATGGAAGCCCACTTGCCTTAATCGCAAATTATGCTATTCATGGCACAGTGTACGGAGCTGATAACTTGGAAATTAGTGGAGACGCGCCTGGGATAGTCTCTTCTTATGTGGAACAAAAAACAGGCATACCGCTTCTTTTTATTAATGGTGCTGCAGGCAACCTTGCGCCTATTTACAGTGTTGCGAAGAGTCCTTACAGTTCCAAAGAAAAGGAACTTGGACAATTTCGTGTGCTGCTAGGAGATAAAATATTGGATGCAAATAAAAAGATTATTTCGACAACAGATTCAGTGCACTTATTTACTGGATCAATGATAATTGAAACCCCCCGAAAGCCTAATCTTGGATGGTCCGACGATCTAGCCAAATACACGCGCACTAGTAATACCGGTATAAATATGGTAAGGCTTCCTGCTCGGTTTTTAAAGATCAATGAGGATATAGCCATTTGGAGTTTACCCGTTGAATTATTTTGTGAAATCTCCAATGAGGTGCGTGACCGTTCTCCCTTTCCTTATACATTCTATTACGGATATACCAATGGCTGGCTTGGATATCTTCCTACTGAGAAAGAGTGGGCGCATGGTGGGTATGAAATCGAAACGGTTTCTCCATATACACCTGCTGTAGAAAAAGATGTAAAGGAATCTGTTATTGCATATTTGGAAGGTGAAATGAAAAGCACTAGATCTTTTGCATCTAAAGCAATCAACCAACCTACGCTAGTTAGGCCGCAAACTGACGGGTTGCTTAGATTTACAGCAGAGACTGGGAAAGCTATTGGGCCAGATGTTAAATACATGCCTGAGTGGAGGGCTTTTGGATGGTTTACCGCTACAAGCAGTGTAGAGTGGGAAGTGGATGTTGAAAAGTCGGGGGAATATGAAGCATTGCTTGAATGGTCCGTTTCAAACGAAGAAGCAGGAAAGGAATTTCTGATTCAAGCAAAAGATAAAAAACTGACTGGAATAGTAACCCCTAGTGGTTCATGGGAAAAATATAAAATTGCAAAAGTAGGGGTTATCAAACTGGAGGCAGGATCTCAAAAAGTTGTGTTTAAATCTAATCAACCATTTAAAACAGGCGCTTTGTTAGATTTTCGCGAACTTAGACTTCGAAGGATGAATAGCCAGTAATCATTTCTGTATAGCATCTAATCCAAAGTTGTCATTTTATCTTCAAGGGGGTATTAAAAAAATTACCTGTAAAATTTTATTATGAAATCAATTCAAAAATCACTTTCAAATCGGACTGATAATTTCAGACTCGCAAACAATTTCTTTCAAATTTCAGTTTTACTTATTATTAGTTTTCTGTCAAATGAAATCATTGTTGCTCAACAGGCCAAGTCTGCTATCTCTTGGCCAAAAGGTAAACAAGTAGCAGTGAGTCTGAGTTTTGACGATGCCCGCCTTAGCCAGGTGGATGCTGGCGCAGCATTGTTGGACGAGTACGGAATAAAAGCTACATTCTATGT
>JBIIVV010000083.1:0-12583 GCA_044339235.1 Ferruginibacter sp. | reverse complement strand
ATGAATGAACCTGGAGCTTCGGTTTTATCGCGTTCGCAGGTAATCGCATTAGATCCAATTACTATTTCAACAGGTCAAAAATATTTCCAAAAAGAGCAACCACTCAGCGAAGGAATTACACTGGGAATAAAAACAATTCTAGAGTCGAAGTATATTTTTTTATTGGTGAGTGGAGTGCATAAATCATCCATTGTTGCAAAAGTACTGGAAGGTGAAATCACAGCAGCCATCCCAGGTACCGCATTAAGAAATCATCCAGGTTTGCGGGTGTATCTCGATCAAGCATCGGCTTCCTTGCTAAAAACTACAACCGTATAGAATAATTATTTTATTGATGATGGTCGAAATAAAGTCCGGCAGCTCCAAGAATGGCAGCATTTTGGAGGGTTGAAATTTCAATCACCAATTTTTTAACCGACCTTGAATAGGCTAATGTGTGGATTCTTTCCCACATATTGTCTTTAAAAAATGGGTACGCCTGTCTAACTGATCCTCCAAAGATAATGAGTGGTATATCGTAGGCATAGAGAATTAGTTTGATTGCATTGCCAAGATGTGTACCCAATTCAGCATACCATTTTAGGGCAATAGGGTCACCATTTTTTGCCCGTTCAAATACTTCTTGTCCATTGGTATGGTAAACATTTTCAAAAAACTGCCCACTGGCATAATATTCATAACAGTGATCCAGATAATCTACCATGCCAATTTCGCCGGCTCCGCAATTGGCACCTGCAAATAATTTTTTGTTGATAATGATTCCGGAACCCAAGCCTGTGCCAATCGTAAGGCCAATCATATGGGTACTTCCAATGCCTTTTCCAAAATAAAACTCACCGGTTGAAAAACAGTTCGCATCATTATTTACCATCACGGGAACTTGGTATCGGTTCTCCATGATTTTTTTTAAGTGAATTTCTTTCCAAGAGGGAATGTATTGAACATCATACACGATACCATTATCAATATCTACTACGCTGGGTACGCCAATACCGATAGCTGTAATGTCTTTTTCAAACAATTGATCAGTAATAAAAAATAAATCTTTCAGTACTTCTTCCATCGATCCGGATCTATTGATAGCGATTGATTGGATGGGTGAAAGTTTTGAATCAACTACAAGGCCACCACGGATATTAGTAGCGCCAAAATCGACGCCTATAATTTTTTTATTGTTCATTGGAAAATTTTATTGCAGGGAGGTTGTTTTTTTTCTGAAAAGCGGAATGGTTTTATTGGTGACGTTTGGTTTTGCCCAAAATCCAATACTCAAAATATAACCCAGTGATGCAAATAAAATACACATTCCCGCACGGAGTCCAAAATGATCGCCTAACCAGCCTACTATTAACGGCAGAATGGCACCGCCAATAATTCCAGTTACTATAATTCCTGCAAAAGAACCATGGTGTTCATCTACCGAATTAAGTGCCAACGAAAAAATAATGGGGTAAATTACGGATGCAAAAAAACCTACCAAAGGAAACGCAATGAGTGCAGTAGCGGTAGATCCAAATAAACCTGCAGCGAGGCAGACCATTGCCAAAAAGGTGAATAGGATTAGCACCACTCTGCTATCCATTAATTTCAACAACAATAAACCCAACAAGCCTCCAGCCGTCATTAGCCCCCAAAAATAGGCAACGGTCTCTGCGCCAATTTTTTGTGGATCCTGTCCATGGTAGGTATACAAGAATTGAGAAATCCAATTGGCAATACCCTGTTCAGTGCCCACATAACAAATCATAGCTATAAAAAATAAAATGACTGTCCGCTTTTTGAATAATAGAATATGGGTTTCCAGCAAACCTGCTTTTTCGTCGTTACTTAATTCCACTTTAGGGAACCGTGAAGCGAGAATAATGATAAACATAATTACACAGATAATTACGAACAAAAAATAAAGCGATATCCAAGGAAGTTGTGTTGGAACAAATTTGGCAATTAGGCCAATCCATCCGCTCGGCTGATCAGCTTGTTGCAGCCGCTGTACAAGTGCAGAATACACCAGTGGACTCACAAAGGAAGCAAGGCCAAATATGAGCTGTGCCAGCACAGAATAAAAAGCATAATTTTCTTCACCACCTGCAGTGCGTAAAAGTGGGTTAATGACCACTTGTAGCATTGCCATTCCACAGCCAATAAAGAATAAGGATAGTACGGCAGACAAGTAATTTGGAAAAATGGCTAGTATTAACGAACCAACAGCGGCAACCACAAATGCAGCTAGCATAATTTTCTTTTCTTTATACCGTTCCAACAGCATTCCGGTGGGGATGGACATGATACCGTATGCAATAAAAAAGGCAAAAGGTAAAAGGGAAACAAGTGTAAGGCTAAGATTGAAACCTTTAATCATATCCGGCATTAGCGGACCAATTACATTGGTTAAAAAGGAGATCACAAAGAAAGTCAGCATGATCAGGCCTACGACGTAATAATTTCGTTTCATACAAAATAGTAGAAGTTAATAAAAGAATTGTTGGATTCTTGGAAGATCCGTTAAAGATTTTCAAAAAGGAAGGTACTTCTATTTGTACTATTTATGAAATGTATTGCAGCAATGAATAAAAAATGCTAATTAATTTCAAAAATCTGCATTGGGGCAATTTATATAGCCCTGCTAACAAATTCAGGATGATCGCAGCTGTTTATTGAGGGAAGTTGGTTACAAAAACTTAGTTTAGCTGAAGCGCAGGCAGTCGGTAGGATTGTGCATCGTAGACAATAAGTTCGTCAATCTCAATGGTCCAATATTTATAAAGGGGCGTTTTGAGCAGGTGATTTTCTACCGCTTTTTTATCGCTAGCATTCATTACCATCCAGCAACGCTGGGTTTCCATGCTTACCGAATAATAATCAATGGTCCCCTTATCAATTAGCTCATTAATCAATACACGATGTGCAGGAACTAAACTCATGAACTGCTCATCCATTTCGAAATGAATGGTGACCTGGTATTTACTGAAGGATTCGTCATTTATATTTTCCATGGCACAATATTGTTTTCCCATTCCTCTTTGAAAGGGGTGGTTATTTTAATATAATTATCTGTATAGCCTTCCATCATTCCATTTTTATTATGGATTTCAAATAATACATTTCTTGTATTACCAACGTGCTGATTGGTAAAATATTGCATTTTTTGATAACTTAAATTTCGCAGCAATTTGTTACGTTCATTTCTAATCGATATGGGAACTACGGGCTTCATTTCATTCGCCAGCGTATTGGCTCTTTCTGAGTAGGTGAAAACATGCAAATAAGCAATGTCGAGGGCTTGCAAGTAGTCGAAGGTCTCTTTGAAATGCGCTTCAGTTTCTCCAGGAAAACCCACTATCACATCTACGCCAATACAGCAGTGAGGGATCAGTCTTTTTATAAGGGCTACTTTTTCGCTGTACAATTCACGTTTGTACCGCCTTCTCATCAGCCCCAGTATTTTATTGCTACCACTTTGTAAAGGGATATGAAAATGAGGCATGAATTTATTGCTGGTGCTAACAAATTCGATTATTTCATTGGACAGCAGGTTGGGTTCAATAGAAGAGATTCGATACCGTTCAGGGCCATTTGCTTTATCAAGTTCTTGTATCAGTTGGTAAAAATTCTCAAGGGTGTTTTTCACCTCGAAATCCTCTTGCTTAACGGAGGTTTGGGTAGCGCTTCCAAAATCACCCAAGTTAATTCCAGTAAGCACCACTTCTTTTACCCCTTGTTCTGCGATTGTTTTTACATTGGCAAGGATATTGTCAATCGAATCACTTCTGCTTTTACCCCTTGCCATAGGAATAGTACAAAAAGAGCAGTTGTAATCACATCCATCCTGTACTTTTAAAAACACTCTTGTACGGTCGTTGATAGACTGTGATGCTGAAAAAATATTTACATCCTCAATATCGCAGCTGCAGATTTTGGTAGGATCACCTTTTGTGATTGCTTTGAGGTGTTCGGTAATATTAAATTTTTCAGCTGCGCCCAGCACAAGATCTACCCCTGGGATGGCGGCAATCTCCGCAGGTTTTAGCTGGGCATAACATCCTGTAATGACCACCATCGCTTCTGGGGCTTTTCGTTGGATGCGTCTGACTAGCAGCCTGCATTCTTTATCTGCATTGTCAGTAACAGAGCAGGTATTGATTACGTACACATCGGCCACCTCATCAAACTTTTTTTTGACAAATCCATCATTCTCCAAAAGTCGGCCAATGGTGGAAGTTTCTGAAAAATTCAATTTACAGCCCAAGGTATGTAACGCAACGGTTTTGCTCATTACGGCAAAGATAAGCAGCCATCTAAAATTAACTGGAATTGAATTTTTTTAAAGCATACTTAAAAAGCGCTTAATTCTGACTGATTTCAATAAAACTCTTTATTTTTACCAGTAAATTATTTTCAGGTTAGGCTGAATGAATATAAACGGCTCCAAAATCCCTTTCTAAAACAGGTCATGAAGATAAAATCTTTTTTAGCGAAACCTTTTGCGGGATACGTCCATAAGCAGATAATAAAGGGAATGGGAACGGCATTGGTAGATCAGCAATCTATTTTTGAATACCTAATGAAAGCTGGGGCCAAGACAGAATTTGGTAAAGAACATGGGTTTTCAGACATTCAATCGTACCAAGATTTTATTAGGCAGGTTCCCATCCGGGATTATGAAGCCTTTAAACCCTATATTGAAAAGATAAAACAAGGCAAGCACAATGTACTTTGGAAAGGGCAGCCATTATATTTTGCCAAAACTAGCGGCACTACTAGCGGCATAAAATATATCCCTATTAGCAAAGATTCCATCAGTAATCATATTAATACAGCTCGTAATGCATTATTGTGTTATATGGCAGAAACAGGCAACACTAAATTTGCTGATGGTAAGCTCATTTTTTTAAGTGGCTCACCTACCCTTGAAAGAGTGGGGGGGATACCCACCGGCAGGTTAAGCGGAATCGTCAACCATCATATTCCAAATTATTTGCGTTCCAATCAAATGCCCTCCTACGAAACGAATTGTATCGAGGAATGGGAATTAAAATTGGACAAAATCGTTGAAGAAACCCTTCACCAGCGAATGACATTGATTAGCGGAATTCCTCCTTGGGTACAAATGTATTTTGATAGGCTTACTCAAAAGAGTGGAAAAAAAATTGGAGATCTGTTTCCCGATTTTAGCGTCATGGTTCAGGGAGGGGTAAACTTTGAACCTTACAAGGCAAAATTATTTGAAAGTATTGGAAGGAAGGTGGATTGTGTTGAGTTGTTTCCGGCAAGTGAGGGCTTTTTTGCCTTTCAAGATTCCCAAAATGCGGAGGGGTTGCTGTTGAATACGGATAGTGGAATATTTTTTGAATTCGTGCCAGCTGCTGAAATATTTAGCGCCCATCCAACAAGGTTGCCCTTGCAAGAGGTGAAGCTGGGGGAGAATTACGCAATGATTGTCAACAATAATGCTGGTTTGTGGGGGTACAATATTGGGGACACTGTTAAGTTTGTTTCAACCGCTCCTTATCGAATAGTCGTTACTGGTAGAACGAAGCATTTTATTTCAGCCTTTGGAGAGCATGTAATTGGTGAAGAAGTGGAATCTGCATTGATGGCTGCGGCATTGGAATCCAATGTTCAGGTCACAGAATTTACCGTGGCACCTGTAATCGCTAAAGAAGAAGGTAAAAGTTTTCATGAATGGTTCATTGAATTTGAAAAAGCCCCTTCAGATTTAGTCGCATTTAGTAAAAGGGTAGATGATCAGCTACGCTCAAAGAATGTATATTATGATGACCTGATAAGGGGAAATATTTTAGACCCACTTCATATTTCCTTGGTTCAAAAGAATGGCTTTATCGATTATATGAAGAGTATTGGAAAGCTGGGTGGACAAAACAAAGTACCAAGGCTGAGTAACGATAGGGGGATTGCAGATGGCTTAAAGCCCTGGCTTCAAAATAGCTAATATGGATGCCAGCTTACCCCGCTACGTGCTTTCAGCTAAAATTTATTGTATTTTTTGATGGTAAGGGTTGAAAATCACTTATTTTTGCATAATTATTTACAATACTTATACATTAAAGTGAAAAGCACCTATTATCATATTATAAACGTGTTCAGCCAATCCAACATTGGGGTTGTTACTTTTATTGTAGTGCCGAATACTTCTCCCCGACGTAGACCTGGTTGCTGATAGGACGAGCAATTGAAACCTGCCCCTGTCAGTGAAAAAATCTCCAAAACCTGGTTCTTACAATTTTATTGCTAACTTTTTATTTCAATTTCATACAATTGGAAACAAATAACATTATCATCAGGGCAGCGTTACCGAGCGATAGCCATTACGCTTCCATTATTACCGAAGAAATGCAGTCTTCTGCAAAGGCGCGAGGAACGGGTATTGCCAAAAGATCGCCCGAGTATATCGAAACAAAAATCAATGAGGGAAAAGCCGTTATTGCGGTTACCCCCGACGGTGATTGGGTAGGATTCTGCTATATTGAAGCATGGGGTCATGACCAATTTGTGGCCAATAGTGGATTGATTGTAGCTCCCGCCTTTCGTAAAAGCGGCGTTGCCAAACAGATTAAGCGAAAGATCTTTGATCTCTCCAAAGAAAAGTACCCTACGGCTAAGATTTTTGGATTAACAACGGGTTTGGCAGTAATGAAAATTAATTCAGACCTTGGTTATGAACCAGTCACCTATTCGGAGTTAACCGATGATGAAGAATTTTGGGCAGGGTGCAAAAGTTGTGTCAACTACGATATTTTGATGAGCAAGGAAAGGAAAAATTGTATGTGTACCGCCATGTTGTATGACCCGGCCGATCATTTTGAACCCGAAGAAACCAAGGAGGATTTTAAGCAAAATTCAAAATTGTATGAGCGGTTCATGAAAATCAAACAGAGTAAGTTGTTAAGTATATTTAGAAAAAAGGAGGGTAGCGGTGCTTCCAAATCCTTATTGAAAATGTTTTTTGCCCAATAATACAGCGGTAGGCTGTATTGCCTTTTTAATTGAATAAGTGAAAATAAGTATATGAACATGGATGATAATGTAACTGTCGAAAAAACGGAAGACCAGTCAACTAAAAGATCAGTGGTGGTGGGATTCAGTGGCGGGCTAGATACCACTTTTTGTGTAAAATACCTGACCATAGAAAAAGGGTATGAGGTCCATTCTGTAGTGGTAAACACGGGGGGATTTACTGATGCTGAATTGGAGCAAATTGAAGCCCATGCCTACCGATTAGGTGTAAAAACGCATACTGCCATTGATGCTGTAAAAAGCTATTATGATAAAATTATTAAATTTCTGATTTACGGAAATGTGTTAAAAAATAACACCTATCCCTTAAGTGTAAGCGCAGAAAGATTGAGCCAGGCCTTGTTTATTGCGGAGCACGTAAAAAAAATGAATGCATCCGCTGTAGTGCACGGAAGCACCGGTGCTGGTAACGACCAGGTAAGATTTGATATGGTATTTAATATTATGATTCCAGGGGTTGAAATTATTACGCCCATCCGGGATATGAAATTAAGTCGGGAAGAAGAAATAGCCTATCTCAAATCTAAAGGGGTAGCAATGAATTTCGAAAAATCGGTGTATTCTATCAATAAAGGATTATGGGGAACCAGTGTGGGTGGAAAGGAAACACTCAACAGTAAAGGGATGCTGCCAGAAGAAGCTTGGCCAACTCAAGTAAGTGAATCCGAAACCCGCAGTTTGGAACTTGAATTTGTAAAGGGTGAATTGAGTTCTGTGGATGGTGAAAAATTTGAACACCCTATACAGGCGATCCAAAAAATACAACATATTGCTGGCGCATATGGCATCGGAAGGGATATCCATATTGGCGATACCATCATTGGGATTAAAGGAAGGGTTGGGTTTGAGGCCGCAGCACCAATGGTAATTATTAAAGCGCATCATGCGTTGGAAAAGCATGTTTTAACCAAGTGGCAGTTGAACTGGAAAGATCAGTTGGCTTTGTTTTATGGCAACTGGTTACATGAAGGGCAAATACTGGATCCTGTAATGAGAGATATAGAGGCATTCCTTGAAAGCTCACAGCAAAACGTGACAGGAAAAGTTTTTGTGGATTTAATGCCCTATCGTTTTCAGGTTACGGGTATCGAATCGAAGTTTGATTTGATGAGTAGCAAATTTGGCAAATATGGAGAGATGAACAATGGTTGGACAGGTGAGGATGTAAGAGGGTTTACAAAAATATTTGGAAATCAAACTATGATCTATCACCAAATAAAACAAAGTACAAATGGAAAATAAAATCAAAGTAGGTATTGTTGGCGGTGCCGGATATACTGGTGGCGAATTGATTCGGATTTTATTGAATCATCCAAATGTATCGATTGTTTTTGTTCAGAGCAATAGCAATGCGGGCAAACCCTTATATGCTGTTCATCAGGATCTTTTAGGAGAAACCAATATTTTTTTCACAGCTGAAATCGATCAAAAAATCGATCTGCTTTTTTTGTGCCTGGGTCATGGGGATTCAAAAATGTTTTTGGCAGTGAATGTTATTGATGAAAAAATAAAAGTGATAGATCTTAGCCAAGATTTTAGGCTTTCAAATCATTCAACCATTGGCAACAGGAATTTCGTGTATGGGTTACCGGAGTTAAATAAAGAGCAGATAAAATTAGCTGGCAATATTGCCAATCCGGGATGTTTTGCAACTGCTTTACAATTGGGTTTATTGCCCTTGGCAAAAGTAGGATTACTGAAGGACGTTTATTCTACTGGTATCACGGGTTCTACCGGAGCAGGACAAGGACTGAGTTCGACTTCGCATTTTAGTTGGAGGGCAAACAATATACAGGCATACAAAACACTTGAGCACCAGCACCTTTTTGAAATACTGCAATCCCTTCATCAGCTTGAGCCTTCGAAAATGATCGAAATTAATTTTGTTCCTTGGAGGGGAGATTTTGCAAGAGGCATCTTTATAAGTTCACAATTAAAGTGCAATGAATCTTTGGATCAATTATACAGTTTGTTTACTGATTATTTTGCGCTACACCCTTTTACAACAGTCAGTAAAGAGCCTATCTGTTTGAAGCAGATTGTAAATACCAATAAATGTGTCATTCATCTTGAAAAGGTAGGAGAAAATTTAGTTGTTCATTCAGCCATCGATAATTTATTAAAAGGTGCCAGTGGACAGGCTGTTCAAAATATGAACATAATGTTTGGACTTGAAGAAACCACCGGATTAAAATTGAAGGCGATTGGGTTTTAAGGGAACTGATTTTTCAAACTGATTGACTTTAAACTGACGAATTTTAAATTGTATAACTAAAAACTCGTCAAAAAAAATAACCAATTATTCAATGAAATTATTCGACGTATATCCACTTAACGACATCACCATAGTAAAAGCTAAAGGTGCTTATGTTTGGGATGATGCCAATCAAAAATACCTCGACCTTTATGGAGGCCATGCTGTAATTTCAATCGGCCACACACATCCACATTATGTAAAGCGTTTGGAGGATCAATTGCATAAAGTTGGATTTTATTCTAATTCAATAAAAATACCGTTACAGGTTGAATTGGCCGAAAAACTGGGAGCGGTATCAGGTAAAGCTGATTACCAGTTGTTCCTGTGCAATTCAGGAGCTGAGGCCAACGAAAATGCATTGAAACTTGCTTCATTTTATAATGGCAGAAAAAAAATCATTGCTTTTAAAAAAGGATTTCATGGCAGAACCTCTCTAGCTGTTGCCGCAACAGATAATCCCAATATTGTTGCTCCTGTAAACCAAACAGACAATGTGCTATTCCTTCCATTCAATGATGAGCAAGCGTTGGAATTGGCATTTTCACAAAATGACATCTCATCGGTTATTGTGGAAGGTATTCAGGGTGTTGGCGGAATCAATGTGGCAACGAGCGCCTTCTTGCAAAAAATTAGAAGTCTGTGTGATCAATACAATGCAGTTTTTATTGCAGATTCGGTGCAATGTGGATATGGAAGAACTGGCAAATTCTACGCACACGATTTTAGCGGTGTCAATGCTGATATTTATACCATGGCAAAGGGGATGGGAAATGGGTTTCCAGTAGGAGCTATTTCCATTGCTCCAAAAATCCAACCTAAACATTTCATGTTGGGTACCACTTTTGGGGGTAATCATTTAGCCTGTGCTGCAGCGCTGGCTGTGTTGGAAGTAATGCAAGAAGAAGACCTGATGAAAAATGCCGAAGTAGTGGGTGATTATCTGATAACGGAATTGAATCAATTGCCGAATATAAAAGAAGTAAGAGGAAAAGGATTAATGATTGGCATCGAACTTCTGGAGGAATTCAAAATGGTAAAAAGAAACCTGCTTTTCAATCACAAAATTTTTACCGGTGAGGCAAAGCCAAATGTAATCAGGTTATTGCCCGCACTGAATATTTCAAAACTGGAAGCAGATATTTTTTTACTAGCCTTGAAAAAAGAATTAGCCAACGTATAAATAGTATTAGCTAACCTAATTCAAACAATATAAAATCATTTAATTACCCACTTATCTCCTGATCATGAGCCAATCTACTCAAAAAAATTTGCTACATAGCGCTTCTTCCGGGAAAAGCAGTTTGAATTTTATTTCTGTAAAGGACGTAGCAGATATCAATGGGTTGGTATCAAAGGCCCTGCATTATAAGGCCAATCCATTTGCAGATAGGCATTTAGGGATTGATAAAAGAGTTGGCCTTTTGTTTTTAAATCCTTCTTTACGGACTAGATTAAGTACTCAGATAGCTGCTGCCAATCTTGGAATGGAAGCCATTGTCTTTAATGTTGACAAAGAAGGCTGGGCATTGGAATTTGAGGAGGGGGCTATTATGAGTGGAACTACTGTGGAGCATGTAAAGGATGCTGCACCCATATTGGGGCAATACTTTGATATACTTTGTATACGTACATTTCCTTCTTTAAAAAATAGGGAAGATGATTATAGTGAGTTGGTGATGAATTCTTTTATGCAATTTGCAGGAGTGCCGATTGTAAGTCTGGAGAGTTCAACTTTACATCCTCTTCAGTCTTTAACCGATATTCTTACCATTCAAGAACACTTAAATAATTTTCCGTTGGCGGAAAAGCGTAAACCAAAAGTGGTATTAACCTGGGCACCACACGTAAAACCTTTGCCACAATGCGTTGCCAATAGTTTTGCTCAATGGGTTAATGCATGGGGAGAAGCTGAATTTGTGATTACACATCCTGAGGACTATGAGTTGTCACCAGCTTATACCCAAGGGGCAACGATCCTTCATAATCAGGACGAGGCATTGAAAGGCGCTGATTTTGTATATGTAAAAAACTGGAGTACTTATACTGATTATGGAAAAATTTATAGCAATGATCCGGCTTGGATGCTAACACAAGAAAAATTAAAGTTAACCCATCATGCAAAACTGATGCATTGTTTACCGGTACGCAGAAACGTGGAGCTAAGTGACGAAGTGTTGGATAGCAGCAGCAGTATTGTAACGCAGCAAGCAGGCAATAGAGTTTGGGCCGCACAGGCTGTGTTGAGTGAGCTTTTAAATAAGAAATAATGGAACAACTATTGGTAATAAAAATTGGCGGAAATGTAATTGATAATGCAGCTGCATTACAATCTTTTCTTGAAAAATTTTCAACTATCAAAGCCAGAAAAATATTGGTGCATGGAGGAGGAAAAATTGCCACAAAGATTGGAGATCAATTGGGAATTCAATCCAATTATATCAATGGAAGAAGGGTAACGGATGCTGCAACCATTGATCTTGTAACGATGGTGTACGGAGGATTGGTGAATAAAAAAATTATAGCAACATTACAATCCTTGCAGTGCAATGCAATTGGCTTAACTGGCGCAGATGCTAATCTCATACCAGCTACTCAGCGGCCAGTAGTTTTTCCAACATCGAACAGTGAAGCTGCTGCGGGAATTGATTTGCCGGGTATTGATTATGGTTTTGTAGGCGATGTAGATTCAGCTTCTCTGGGGCTTCAAAGCTTGGAGATATTGCTTTCAAATAATTTCACCTTGGTATTTGCTCCACTTACCCATGATGGGAAAGGGCAAATGTTGAATACCAATGCAGATACCATTGCTTCAACATTGGCAGTAGGGTTATCAAAAAAATATGCAGTAAGATTAATTTATTGTTTTGAAAAAAAGGGGGTACTAGAAAATGTGGAAGATCCCAACTCTGTGATTTCGTTGATAACAAAACAAAAGTACCATCAGCTGATAGCCGAAAATAAATTGTTTGATGGCATCCTTCCAAAAATTGACAACGCCTTTGATGCCATTGATAATGGTGTTACTGAAGTATTGATTGGGGATGCCAATGACCTTTTACAAAATGTTACCACCCATACCATTGGAACTTTAATAAAATAGCATGAAAAATCCCCTGTATGATTCTGCGGTATTATTGTTGAAACAATTGATTGCAACGCCCTCTTTTTCTAAAGAAGAGCAGGGTACCGCAGAAATAATTGCTAATTTTTTTGATCAGCACCAGATTGTCTATTCGAGAGTAGGGAACAATCTGTATGCTAAAAACAAACACTACGATATAAGTAAGCCGT
>JBIIVV010000325.1:0-3208 GCA_044339235.1 Ferruginibacter sp. | reverse complement strand
CAAAATATGCAACTATTTAAAAATATTCAACATTCCATCCAGCAGTATAGTGACAGAAATGCATTTTTTATAAATGGTGTTTTTTATAAGTATATTGATTTTGCAAAATCTATTACTGCAATTAGATTAGCTATTGAGCAATCTACTTCCGAAACTGACAAAATCATTGGAGTTATTACCAATGATGACCTCGAAACTTATGCATCCATTTTTGCTTTGTGGTTTTTAGGAAAGGCGTATGTTCCCATTAATCCCGATAATCCTATTGATAGAAATAAAAATATAATTCAACAAGCGGGTATCCATACGATTCTTGATTCTTCCGCTATTCCATCTATTACTGATATTCATTTGATTGAAACTGCCCGATTACCTGAAACTGCTATTAATCTTACACCCAATTTAATATCAGACGAAGCCTTAGTTTATTTACTCTTTACTTCAGGTACTACTGGTCAGCCTAAAGGTGTTCCCATAACAAGATCAAATTTAACAGCCTTTGTTACTGCTTTTGAATCAATGGGCATTAATGTGCATGAATCCGACCGTTGTTTGCAGATGTTTGAACTCACATTTGACCTTTCGGTATTTTCTTACCTTATTCCACTGCTTAAAGGTGCTTGTGTGTATACCATTCCAAAGGATAAAATAAAGTATAGTTATATTTTTGAATTGATGGAGGAGCAACAATTAACTGTATCATTAATGGTGCCTTCGATGCTTCACTACCTTCGAAATTATTTTAATGAAATTAATTTGCCGCTAATGAAATACAGTATGTTTTGTGGCGAAGCTTTACCATTAGATATTACAAAAGAATGGAGTCATTGCCTTCCCAACGCTGCGATATATAATGTGTATGGTCCTACAGAAGATACAATTTTTTGCACTCAATACGCTTATGACAAAAATGGAGAAAATAAAACCCATCATGGGGTGCTTTCCATCGGAGTGGCAATGGAAGGTACTATCACAATAATAATTGATGAGGATAATAATCCACTGCCTGTAGGGGAGATCGGTCAATTGTGCCTCGGAGGAACTCAGCTTACGCCTGGATATTGGAAAAATGAAGATAAAAATAAAGAGGCATTTTTTTACTTACAGTACAATGGGAAGCTTCAACGATTTTATAAAACAGGTGATTTATGTAAATGTGATGAACAGGGGGAAATACTTTACTTAGGAAGAATTGATTTCCAAATTAAAATCCAGGGATTTAGAGTAGAATTATCTGAAATTGAATTCCATGCAAAGACTTTTTTAGGAAAATTGAACCTTGTTGCTATTGCATTTCCTGATTTGGTTGGAAATACAGAACTTGGATTGGTAATTGAATCGGATGAATTTGATCATTCTCCACTAGTCGATTATATGAAATCAAAAATGCCAATATATATGATTCCTAAATTGATTGTATTTTCTAGAGAATTCCCCTTGAATTCGAATGGAAAAACAGACAGAAAGAAATTAGGATTATTATTTAAGGCTAATTTAACCGAGTCTATTAATTAATCTTATTTTATTATTTGATCCTCTTTAAAAAAAATAAATTTAAGGCTTACTTTTTTATTCCCCTATTTATCCAATTCCTTTTATCTTCCTACAATTTTTTTCCTTTTCAGGTTAAAATTATTTCATTCTCTTCCTATCCTTCTAAACACTGATCTCAAGCCAGGTCATTCAATTACTTTTCTCCCTAAAATTGTACGATTCATCTATAATTTGTTCAAGTTATATTACTACATATTATATAAACTTATAATATATATTAAATTTTATTATCTTTAAAGGGAATATTAATTTAACAAATTTCAATAGGGGATATGCAAAGAGTAGAAATAGTTGAAAAATTACATTCGATATTAATTAGCGTTTTAAAACTAGAGAATATAGTTATTAATGATGAATTGTCTGCTGCTAATGTAGATGGGTGGGATTCACTTACCCATATGGTTATTATTACTGAAATTGAAAATCGATTTGGAGTTCGGTTTAAATTAAGGGAGCTAAACAAACTAACCAATATGGGGAATTTGATTTCATTAATTGCTTCAAAAACGAATTAAAAAAATATTTTCATGGTATTTAATTCTATTTCATTTTTATTATTTTTTGCTGTTTTTTTGATTTTATATTGGTTTGTATTCAATAGAAGCTGGAAGATTCAAAATGCGTTAATACTTGCTGCTAGTTATTTTTTCTATGCTTGGTGGGATGTTAGATTTCTGCTATTGTTGGTAGGAAGTTCATTCATTTATTATTTTTTGGGTATATATATTCTACGAGCAGAGAATACCAGATGGCAAAGGCCATTGCTATTTTTTGGTTTATTTCAGGGAATTGGGCTTTTACTTTTTTTTAAATATTATAATTTTTTTATTAATTCGCTGTTAGATTCTCTTCATTTATTCAATATTACTATAAATATCCATTCATTGAATATCATTCTTCCCCTTGGAATTAGCTTTTATACTTTTAAAGCAATAGGCTACCTGGTAGATATTTATAATGAAAAAATTATACCAACCAAGGACCCAGTTGTATTTTTAGCCTATTTATCATTTTTTCCGACCTTACTATCAGGTCCAATTGACAGTGCTCAATCTTTCATTCCTCAATTAGAAAAAAAGAGGGCATTCGATTTTAATAAAGCTTTGGATGGATTCCTTCAGATTATATGGGGGTTATTTAAAAAGTTGGTGGTGGCCGATAATTGCGCATCCATTACAAATCACCTTTTTGATAATTACGCATCCCTTCCAGCCAGTTCATTATTGTTGGCTTCATTTTTATATGCTTTTCAACTATATGCTGATTTTTCTGGGTATTCCGACATGGCCATTGGGGTTGCAAGGCTTATTGGCTTTACAGTTACCAAAAATTTCAATTTCCCATTTTTTGCTCAAAATATTGCTGATTTTTGGCAACGATGGCATATTTCATTAACATCCTGGATGACAGAATATGTTTTTACTCCTCTTTCATTTTCTTTTAGAAGACTTGGTAAAATGGGGGTTATAATTGCCATTCTGCTTAATTTTATTTTGGTTGGATTCTGGCATGGCCCCAACTGGACATTTATTGTATATGGGTTTTTACATGGGTGTTATTTTATCCCATTGGTATTGGGAGGGGGGGCTATCAAAATAAAATCACCTTATCCAATAACCCCCTCATTAAAAATTTTTGCTAATATGTTGGGAAC
>JBIIVV010000303.1:0-3655 GCA_044339235.1 Ferruginibacter sp. | reverse complement strand
CTTATATGGGTGGTGGAGTTGTTGCTTTGTTTTGCTGAACTTGCCCATCAATAAATCATGATTAACAATACGTAAACAACCATGTCAACTGCAAGTGCTGATGAAGGTTTAAAACGGGTAGTGGGAGTTTCGGGACTTACCCTTTCCATTGTAAATGGAGTAATTGGTGCTGGCATATTTGCTCTACCGGCAATCGTAAGTATTGCATTGGGTGCTTTTGGAATATTCGGATATATTTTTTGCAGTTTGCTGCTGGCTTCCATTATGCTTTGCTATGCAGAAATTGGTAGCCGCGTTACGAGTAGCGGTGGATCCTATGCCTATGTGGAGACCGCCTTTGGAAACTTTCCCGGTTTTATTATTAACTGCTTATACTTTTTTGGATGGAGCATTTTGGGTAGTGCTGCAGTAATGAATATCATTGCTGACTCTTTAGCGATATTATTTCCTGTTTTTTTAAACGCGCTGCTACGTGGGCTCTTATTTTTTATATTGATCGGTTTTATGGTGTTAATCAATATACGTGGTACAAAACAAGCTATTGGTTTTGTGAAACTAATTACCATCCTAAAATTATTGCCGCTGCTCGGTATTATTATCTTCGGCTTCGCCCGGGTAAAAGCTGGAAACCTGCATTGGCAAAATATACCGTCACTGAAAACTTTTACTGATACTTCTCTAATTTTATTTTTTGCCTTTGCCGGATTTGAAACATCGCTTGGGGTGAGTGGCGAATTGAAAAATCCAAAACGAACAGTTCCACTCGGCATTTTCTTAGGAGGGGCCATTGTGCTCATTGTATACATATTATTACAAATTATAACGCAGGGTATATTGGGAGCAGAAATAACTGCATACAAAGAAGCCCCGCTTGCAGCAGTGGCTGAACAAATAGTAGGGCCTATAGGAATAACAATTCTGCTATTTACAACTGCTATATCTTGCATTGGAGGAGTAAGTGCTGATGTGATGGCTACGCCGCGTTCCTTATTTGCCTGTGCAAATGATGGAATGTTCCCTAAATTTCTAGGCAAAGTTCATCCTACATTTGCTACCCCACATAGGGCAATCATCACCTACGGCGCGCTGCTTTTTATTTTTTCCATTTCCGGAGGATTTAAACAGCTCGCAATATTAGCCAGTGCCGCTATCCTGCTAATTTACCTGGCTGTTATTTTAGCCACCATTAAATTAAGAAAGAATAATCAAACTGCGGCAGAAAAAACATTCCAGACTCCCGGTGGATTGCTGGTACCCTTTATTGGAATTGCAGCCATTACCTGGCTGTTAACCAGTTTGAACAAATGGGAAATTCTTTCCACCATTATTTTCATTGCTATAATATGCCTTATCTATTTTGCCATGAAGTGGATGAAAATAAAAAAAGTCAAAGCAGCAATTTAATTTGAGATGGATATCGATGCCGGCCAGAATATTTATTTACTATCTTTAAATTTCAATCATTCCCCTATTATGAAAAAAAAATTTACTATCTTCTTTTTAACCTGCTTATTGCTGAATGTTTGTATTGCACAAACAGACCGTATCAGTTTTTATAAAAAAACTAGTGTCATGATACCTATGCGGGATGGCATTAAGTTGTATACGGTAATATTAAGTCCAATGGGTGCTAGCAATGCTTTACCATTACTTTTGGAGCGCACACCTTATGGTGCCTTCGGCAGTAATGCCCCTGAAGATGATTCAACCAATGTAGAAGCATTTGGAAACTATTACAGCAGTATGCTGAAAGAAGGCTATTTTATAGTATTTCAGGATATTCGCGGAAAATATAAAAGTGAGGGCAAAATGGAAATTCACCAGCCCTTGATTCATGCCACACAAAAAGGCGCCATTGATGAAAGTACTGATACATGGGATACGGTAGATTGGCTGATCAAAAATGTAAAAGGTAATAATGGCAAAGCGGGCATTTTTGGCATTTCATATCCAGGCTGGTTGGCACTCGTGGGTGCGGTTGATCCCCATCCAGCACTAAAAGCCTCCTCAGAACAAGCTTGCATGGGAGATTTGTTTTTAGGGGATGATTTTCATCACAATGGTGCATTCCGATTGAGTTATGGTATGGAATATACTTATGAGGTAGAATCTGATAAAACTACCGACAGCGATTTCTCATTTCCCCAATTTGATTTATATGACTGGTATTTGAAATTGGGCTCTTTAAAAAATGTAAATGAAAAATATTTTCATAATAAAATCCCTACTTGGAATAATTTTGTTCAACATCCCAACTATGATGCATTTTGGCAAACTAATTCACCTTTACAATATGTGTCGAATGCACAAATACCTCAATTACATGTAGGTGGGTATTACGACCAAGAAGATATTAATGGTCCGCAAATAATGTACCGGCACATGGAGAAAAACGATCATGATAATAAAAATCACATCGTTTTAGGACCATGGAATCATGGCCAATGGTCAAACGACAAAGCGGATAGTTTAGGCAAAATTGCTTTTGGCAGCAACACCGCATATTGGTTACAAGTATTGCAAAAAAAATGGTTCGACTTCTGGCTAAAAGGCATAGGAGACGGTAAATTTGAAGAAGCCTATTGTTTTCAGACTGGTAACAACCAATGGAAAACTTATTCATCTTGGCCACCAAAACAAGCCGTGCATCAAAATCTATATGCCCATGCTGATAATACCGCCTCTTTTATTAAACCCACTAATACAAAAGGCTTTGTAACATATATTAGTGATCCTGCAAAACCTATTCCCTACCGTAAACAACCCATTGAAGCCACTTATGGCCAAGAAAGCAAGTGGAGAGAGTGGCATGTGGAAGACCAGCGTTTTGTCTATTCAAGACCCGATGTTATCAGTTTTTCGATGAATGCATTAACGGACAACCTTACAATAACAGGAAAAATTATAGCCCATCTTTTTGCCAGTACCAGCGCCACTGATGCTGATTGGATAGTAAAGCTGATCGATGTATATCCCGATTTTGATGATACCAATTTATCCATGAGTGGCTACCAGCTTCCTGTAGCAATGGAAGTATTTAGAGGAAGGTTTAGAAAAAGTTTTTCTTCACCGAGTCCATTAATCCCTAACAAGCCGGAAGAATTTGTAGTTGACCTACACGATATCAATCATACTTTTAAAAAAGGGCACCGCATGATGATACAGGTTCAAAGTTCCTGGTTTCCGGTTATTGACCGCAACCCGCAAAAATATGTGGCCAATATTTTTGAAGCAAAGGAATCTGATTTCATTAAAGCAACTGAAACAATTTACTGCAACCAACAATATGCAAGTTATATTGAATTGCCTATTATGAAAGAATAATGAATCATTTCATTTTCTTCAAAAATAATTTGTGCTGGTTATCCTTACATGCATCGCACGGAAACTCTACAAAATCCATGGATACATTAATTTATCTGATAAAGGTGAATGGATATTCTAAAACAATACTGATAAAATGAATTCTACTTTTGCATTGAAATCTTTGGGGAAAGCTTCCCAATTAACAATATTAAATCAAGATTCTATACTATTTTTTATTAAAACTTAATTCCAATCCTTTACCATTTGCAATACTTGTATTCATTTCATCCATCGCAATTGCTTACGCATGCCTGAAATTAAACAATGAACCAGTAAGGCGATAGTTACA